>DASQPJ010000220.1:0-9346 GCA_035644015.1 Sporichthyaceae bacterium | reverse complement strand
CTCGCTGCGTTTGCCGCGGCCGGCTACAAGGTCACCTACCAGGCGCCGCAGCAAACCGCCGACGGCATCATCGGCGCCGGCCTGCAGTTCGCCACCACGCTGCCCGCCCCGCCGCCCGGCGCCCCCGCGGGACTGTCCGGGACCACCCCGGTGACCCTGTCCATCGGCCTGGCCCAAGCAGAGATCTCCTACGGCGCCTCGAGCACCGCGGCGGGTACCGCGCTGAGCTCAGCGCCGCCGCCGACCGAGCCGGGCCCGCTGCCCGCCGCGGTGCCCCCGCTGCCCGCCGGCGACATCGCGCTGCCCGACGCCGCACCGCTACCGGCCACCGCGAGCGGCGCGGCCCCGGCCACGTTGCCGACCGCTGACATCACCGCCCTCACCGCGGTGCGTACCCCGTTGCACAGCGACGAGAGCTGGATGTTCGGCGTGCTGGCCGGGGTCGGCCTCGCCGTCTGCCTCGGCGCTGTCCTGCTGATTCGAGGAGTTCGGGCATGAACGTGCTGAAGTGGGCACGGCTGCAGTGGGACCGGGTCCTGGGCGCGACCGCGGCGGTGCTCGGCGCGGTCTTGCTGATCGTGGGGTGGGTGCACGTCAGCGGCACCGGTTTCGTCGCCGAGCAGTTGCCCTACCTGGCCTCGGAAGGTCTGGGCGGGGTGTTCCTGCTCGGCCTGGGCACCGGATTGTGGCTGTCCGCGGACATGCGCGACCAGTGGCGTGAGCTGCGCGCGATCCGCCAGGGCATCGACACGCAGAACGCCGGTCGGGCCCGCACTCAGTGACCAGCGTGACGGTGCCGGGCAGCCGACGCGGGGCGCTGGGGCGCACCGCGACGCGCAACAGTCGCGTGCGCCGACACGACGGCGCGGAACCGTGGGCCCGGCGCGACGCGCTGCTGCCCGGCGTGCTTTCCGTGCTCGGTCTGGTCGGCCTGGTCATCGGCTGGGTGGGTATCAGCGACACCGTGTCGTTGAGCCGGCAGACGCGCTGGCTGGGCCTGGGCATCGGCTCGGTGGTGATCGGCGGGCTGGGTGTGGTGCTCTGGCTGGTCAGCGGCCTGACCCACCTCGGCCGGTTGCGCCGCGACGTGCTCGCTGAATTGGCGCTGCGCGAGGGGCAGGACGAGCAGTCGGTCGAGGTGATCGACGCCGGCGCACGGTGGGGCATCGCGATGGGCATGCGGCGCCACCACGAGTCGGACTGTGAGCTGCTCGTCGGCAAGGACGTGCGCTGGTTGACCGCCGCCGAGGTGGCCGAGGGCGGCACGTTGCCGTGCGGGATCTGCCGACCGGAGGCCCGCCGGTGAGTTCGTTCGTCCCGTTCCTGGTCTTCGGGTTGGTGTTCGGCTCGATCTACGGCATGGCCGCCATGGGCCTGGTGCTGACCTACCGCACCTCCGGCATCTTCAACTTCGCGCACGGCGCGATCGGCGCCGGCGCGGCCTACGTGTTCTATGAGTTGCGCCAGCAGCAGGGCCTCCCGTGGCCGCTGGCCGCGCTCATCGCGATCATCGGCTTCGGGGCCGTGCTCGGGGTCCTGCTCGAACAGCTCGCCCGCGGGTTGGCCCGGGTGCCGGTGTCCTACCAGATCGTCGGCACTGTCGGCCTGCTGCTTTTGATCCGCGCCATGTGCACCTGGATCTATGGCTCGGACTACCGGCAGTTCAAGTCATTCCTGCCGCGCGACACCGCGTTCACCGTCTCCGGGGTGGCGGTCACCAAGGAGTCGGTGATCATTTTCCTGTCGGTCACCGCGGCCGCCGTGGGGCTGTACCTGATCGTGGAACGCAGCCGGATGGGCACCATGATGCGCGCGGTGGTCGACGACCCCGGGCTGCTGGACACCACCGGCATCGCACCGACCCGGGTGCGCCGTCAGGCCTGGTTGCTCGGCTCCTGCTTCGCCTCCGCCTCCGGTGTGCTGCTCGCCTCCCAACAACAGCAGTTGGACGCCACGCTGCTCTCGCTGTTGGTCGTGCAGGCGTTCGGGGCGGCCGCGATCGGGGCCTTCCGCAGCCTGCCGATGGCCTACGCGGGCGGCATCGTGATCGGTGTCGCACAGAAGCTGGTGTCGAAGGAAACCTCCACCCATGCCTGGTTGCAGGGCCTGGACTTCAACCTGCCGTTCCTGGTGCTGTTCTTCGTGCTGCTGGTGCTCGGCCGCCACCGGCTCGGCGATCTCGGCGGCCAGGTGCGGCTGCGGGCGACGGCCCGACGTCGCGGCATGGCGCCCGGTGCGCAGTGGCTGACGGCCGCCGCGGTGCTGCTCGGCGCGGTGCTGGTCCCGCAGATGGTCGGCTCCCGGCTGCCGGTGTGGATCAACGCGATGAGCCAGGTGTTGCTGTTCCTCTCCCTCGGCCTGCTGGTGCACACCTCCGGCCAGGTGTCGCTGTGTCAGATGTCGTTGGCCGCGGTCGGTGCGGCGGCGTTCGCACACGCGGTGTCCAGCGGGGTGCCGTGGGGTATCGCCGTGTTGCTCGCCGGGCTGATCGCGGTGCCGGTCGGGGCGGTGGTGGCCATCCCGGCGATCCGGTTGTCCGGGCTTTTCCTGGCCCTGGCCACGTTGGGCTTCGGCATTTTCATCGCGCAGTTCTTCTACGTGAAGAGCTACATGTTCGGCTTCGCCGACCTACACACCGGCCGCCCGCATGTGCTGAATCTGGACTCCGACAAGGGCTACTACTACCTGCTGCTCGCGATCTCTGTGGCGGGCATCGCGATGGTGGTCGCGGTGGAGCACTCCCGGTTGGGTCGGCTGCTGCGCGGCCTGGCCGACTCCCCGACCGCGCTGCAGACGTTGGGCGCCTCCGCGGATGTCACCCGGGTGCTGGTGTTCTGCTTGTCAGCGTTCCTGGCCGGGATCAGTGGGGCGTTGTTCGCCGGACAGTTCGGGTCGGTGTCCGGCACCAGCTTCAACTTCGTCGGCTCGCTGGTGATCCTCGCGGTGCTGGCCATCGCCGGACGGACCACGGTGAAGGCGGCGATCATCGGCCCGATCGGCATGATCGTCGGCCCGGCCTACGCCACCTCGCTGTCCGACGGTTTCCAGGTGTTGTTCGGCGCCGGCGCGATGGTTGCCGCGATCTGCGCCTCCGGGGTGTTGAACACGGTCTTCGGACGGCTGGGCGCCTTGGCTGCCTGGCGCGCGGAGAGCACCACGACGGCACGGGCCCGGGCCCACGCCGTGCCCGCTGCGAGTGCTCTGCGATGAGAGGTAGCGCCATGAGAATTAGAGTGGGTCAGGCCGCCCTGCTGGTGACCGCGGTGCTCGCGTTGAGCGCCTGCGGCAGCCGGGTCAGCGGTGAGGAGATTCTGGTCGGTGCCGGTGGCGGCACGGTCAAGCTCGACCCGTCCTCGGTGGCCGAACTGAAGTCGGCAACCGCCGGCGCCCCGGCTGCTGCCGCGCCCGCCGCGGCAGCGCCGGAGGCCGGCGCCTCCACCGCGACGGCGGCGGCTCCGCCGGCCGCGAGCACCTCCGCGCAGCCGCCCGCAGCCGGCACCGTCGCTGCCACCAAGACCAAGCCTGGCAAGAACACCGCCACCGTGAGCACTGCCTCGGCCCCGGCCGCGGCGAGTCAACCCGCTGCCTGCACCACGCCGGGTGCCCCGCTGAAGCTGGGTCAGATCGGCGCCTTCTCCGGCGTCGCGGGCCCGATTACCGCCTCGGCGCGCACCGCCCTGGCCACCTGGGTGCAGGACGTCAACTCCCGCGGCGGCGTGGCTTGTCACCCCGTCGTGCTGTACGCGATGGACGACGGCGCCGACCCGTCCAAGGCCGCGGCCCAGGTGGCGGAGTTGAAGGAAAAGGGCGTACAGGCCCTGGTCGCGGTCTTCGACCCGCTCGGTTTCAACGGCCTGCGCTCCGGGGTGGAGAAGGCCAAGATGCCGGTGGTCGGTGGCGACGGCATCGACTTCTCCTGGAACGCGAGCCCCTACCTGTTCCCGGTCGGTGCGGGTCTGTTGGGCGCCATCCGTGGCTCGATCCATCAGACGGTGGCCTCCGGAAAGACGAACCTGGGCCTGCTGTACTGCGTGGAGGCCAGCGTCTGCACCACCGGTGCAAAAATCATTCCGCCGGAGGTAGAGCGGGCCGGCGCCAAGATGACCTACCAGTCGGCGATCTCGCTGACCCAGACCGACTTCACCGCGCAGTGCCAGAGCGCGAAGAACGCCGGTGTGCAGGCGATGGGCATGGCCATGGACGGCGCCTCGATCGGCCGGGTGGCCCGTTCCTGCGCAGCCATCAACTACCACCCGCAGTTCGTCACCAACGGCCTGGTGCTCAGCCCGCAGAACGCGTTGGACCCGGATGTGCGGCGCAACACGCTCTCCTCGGCCAGCGCCGTCGCTCCGTGGACCCTCGACGACACCGCCGGTCAGCGGGCCTACCACGCCGCGTTGAAGCAGTACGCGCCCAGCTTGGTGCCGGACGCGAACTCCATCTACGCCTGGACCTCCGGCAAGCTGTTCGAGGCGGCCATCAACGGGCTGGGCGTTGCGGCCCGCGGCAAGCCGATCACCAGCGAGGACGTCATGGCCGGCCTCGGCTTGATCAAGCGCAACACCCTCGACGGGCTGACCCCGCCGATCACCTTCACGGCCGGCCAGAAGGCTGCGCCGCTGATCAACTGCGTGTACTACGAACTGCTCTCCGACAAGGGCTGGACCGCCTCCAGCAGCAAGCCGTCGTGCCTGTGATGGCCAGTCACAATTGATGGGGTGGCAGCATGCTTGAGCTGCGCCGGGTGAGCGCGGGGTACGGCGGCAGCCGGGTACTGCGCGACGTCACCTTGCGGGTGCCCGACGGCGCGGTGGTCGCGCTGCTCGGCGCCAACGGCGCGGGCAAGACCACGCTGCTGCGGGTCGCCGCCGGCCTGCTGCGCCCGGACGAGGGGCAGTTGGTGATCGACGGGGAGGACGTCACCGGGCAGGCCCCGAACCGGCTGGTCCGGCACGGGGTGTGTCACATCCCGGAGGGCCGCGGGGTGTTTCCCTCGCTGACCGTGCGGGAGAACCTCGTCGTGCAATCCCCGCCGGGGCAGCACGCGGACGCGATCGAGCGGGCGGCGGGCGCGTTCCCGGTGCTGGGTCAGCGACTGGGCCAGGTGGCGGGCACGCTGTCCGGCGGCGAACAGCAGATGCTCGCGTTGGCCCGGGCCTACATCCAGCAGCCCAAGGTCGTGCTGCTCGACGAGGTCAGCATGGGCCTGGCGCCGTTGGTGGTGGACGAGATATTCGAGTTCCTGTCCCGGTTGGCTGCCGGTGGCGCGAGCCTGCTGCTGGTCGAGCAGTACGTGACCAAGGCACTGGACCTGTGCGATTACGTCTACCTGCTGCAGCGCGGCGAGGTGGCCTTCGTCGGTGAGCCCGGCGAGCTGGACGGCGAGGACCTCTTCGCCCGCTACCTCGGGCACAGCGCTTAAGACGCAAGGAAGGCGGCGACGTGGCCGCCGGACTCCAGGCGGCGCACCTGTTCCTGCGCCCACGGGGAGATGGTGCTGTCCGGGGCCAACGCCGCGGCGACAAACTCCGCCCACTGCCACCAGCGCACCGCGGCCACCTCGCTGGGATCGGGCCGGGGTTCGGCGTCGACCCGGACCAGGTACACCGGGCACAGCTCGTGCTCCTCGACGCCCAAAAAGCTTGCCCGGTAGGAGAAGTCGGGTAGCGCGAGCACCAACCGGGTCGGGGTGAGGCCGAGTTCCTGAAGCAGCCGGCGCCGCACCGCGTCCGCCGTGTCCTCCCCGGGTCCCGGGTGCCCGCAGCAACTGTTGGTCCAGATGGCCGGCCAGGTCGCCTTGCTGTGCGCGCGTTGGCTGACCAGGAAGCGGCCCGCGGCGTCGAACACGTAGCTGGAGAAGGCCAGGTGATACGGGGTGGTCTTCCCGTGCACCGTGGCTTTGTCGGCCACTCCAATGGGCGTGCCGTCGGGGTCGAGCAGGACCACCTGCTCGAGGACGCTCATCCGCGGCTGCCGAGCGCGGCGCTGACCACGTCACGGGCCTCGGCCTGGATGCGGGCGAGGTGTTCGGGGCCCTGGAAGCTCTCCGCGTAGATCTTGTAGACGTCCTCGGTGCCCGACGGGCGGGCAGCGAACCAACCGGAGTCCGTGGTCACCTTCAGGCCACCGATCGCCGCGCCGTTGCCGGGGGCGGCCACCAGGCGTTGCCGGATCGGCTCGCCGGCCAGTTCGGTGGCAGTGATCTGATCGGGCGTCAGTTTGGCCAGGACAGCCTTCTCCTCCCGGCTTGCCGGGGCATCGATGCGGGCATAGGCGGGCTCGCCGAACTTGGCGGTGAGCTCGGCGTACCGCTGACCCGGCGAGTGGCCGGTGACCGCGGTGATCTCCGCGGCCAGCAGGCACAGCAACAGGCCGTCCTTGTCCGTGGTCCACACCGCGCCGTCGCGGCACAGGAACGAGGCGCCGGCGCTCTCCTCGCCACCGAAGACCAACGAGGCATCCAGTAGGCCGTCGACAAACCACTTGAATCCGACCGGCACCTCGTAGACCTTGCGGCCCAGACTTTCCGCGACCCGGTCGATCATCGAGGAGGAGACCAACGTCTTGCCGATGGCGGCCTGTCCGGGCCAGTCGGAGCGGTGCGCGACCAGGTACGCGATGGCCACGGCGAGGTAGTGATTGGGGTTGAGCAGGCCGGCGTCCGGGGTGACGATGCCGTGCCGGTCGGCGTCCGCGTCATTGCCGGTGGCCAGGTCGTAGTGGTCGCGTTGCGCGATCAGCGAGGCCATGGCGTAGGGCGAGGAGCAGTCCATCCGGATCTTGCCGTCCCAGTCCTTGGTCATGAACCGGAAGGTGGCGTCTACCAACGGGTTCACCACCGTCAGGTTGAGGCCGTATCGGTCGGCGATCTCGCCCCAGTAACCCACCGAGGAACCACCGAGGGGGTCGGCGCCAATGCGCACCCCGGCGCCGCGGATCGCCTCGAGGTCGATGGCCAAGGGCAGATCGTTGAGGTAGCGGTCGAGGAAGTCGTAGCTGCCGGTGGTGTCCGCAGCCTTGGCCCGCGACCACGGGATGCGACGCACCTCGCGCAGGCCGTCGGCCAGCAGTTCGTTGGCCCGGTTGGCCACCCAGCCGGTGATGTCGGTGTCCGCGGGCCCGCCGTTGGGCGGGTTGTACTTGAAACCGCCGTCCGCGGGCGGGTTGTGACTGGGCGTCACCACGATGCCGTCGGCGGTGCCACCGCGACCGGCCGCGTTGTGCGTGAGCACCGCACGGGACAGCGACGGGGTCGGCGTGTAGCCGTCGCGACTGTCCAGCAACACGCGGACCCCGTTGGCGGCGAGCACCTCGACGGCGGTCACCACGGCCGGTTCGGACAACGCGTGGGTGTCCTTGGCCAGGTACAGCGGCCCGTCGATGCCGCCCGCCGCTCGGTGCTCACAGATCGCCTGGGTGATCGCGGCGATGTGGTCGTCGTTGAAGCTCGCGGTGAACGCGCTCCCCCGGTGCCCGGAGGTGCCGAACGCGACGCGCTGGGTGGGATCGGTCGGGTCGGGGTGCTCGGCGTAGTACGCGGTGATCAGCCGAGCGACATCGACCAGGTCCGCGGGCTGCGCGGGCAGGCCCGCCTGCGGGTTCGTGGTCACGGCACGCAGTCTGCCCCGGGCACCCGGGGTCCCGATCGGACCCCGGGTGGCCTATCGGCTAATTCCAGGCCTGCAGCGGCGCGGTGTCGTCCGAGCCGCGCAGGGTGGCCAGGGCGTCCTTCTCCAGTTGCCGCACCCGCTCGCGGGTCAGACCCATCGGGGCGGCGATCTCGGCCAGCGTGCGCGGCACGCCGTCGCGCAGTCCGAACCGCATGGTCAGCACGGCCGCCTGACGTTCCGGCAGTGCGTTCACCATCGAGCGCAGCTGGCTGATCATCGCGTTGTGCTCGGCGATCTCGGCCGCGGCCACCGCGTCGTCGTCACAGATCAGGTCCGCGATGCGGGTCTCCCCGTCCTCGCCGACCTGGGCGTCCAGGCTGACCGGGGCGCGGTTGAGCCGACGCAGCTCGAACACCCGGTCTTGCTCGATCTCCAGTTCCGCGGCGACCTCGGCGGCAGTGGGCGCGCGGCCCAGCGTGGCACCCATGGTCCGCTCGACCCGGTTGAGCCGGGAGAGCTCCTCGACCACGTGCACCGGCAGGCGCACGGTCCGCCCGAGCTCACCCAGACCGCGCTGGATGGCCTGGCGGATCCACCACGTCGCGTAGGTGGAGAACTTGTAGCCGCGGGCGTAGTCGAACTTCTCCACCGCGCGGATCAGACCGAGGTTGCCCTCCTGGACGATGTCCAGGAACGCGGCGTCGCGGCCGGAGAACTTCTTGGCCACTGAGACCACCAGGCGCAGGTTGGCGCGCACCATGTGATCGCGCGCGGCATCCCCGTCCGCGGCTAGTTCCAGCAGTTCACGGCGCCGGCGCGGGCCGAGTCGGGGACCGCCCTTCTCCGCGGCCTCGTCGAGCAGTCGACGGGCGAACACCCCGGCCTCGATGCGCTTGGCCAGGTCTACTTCCTGGTCAGCGGTGAGCAGCGCCGTGCTGCCGATCTCGTCCAGGTAGAATCTGACCAGATCCGGATCCTCGTTCCCCGGACGCTCGGCGCGGCGCGGCCGCCCGATCGTGGCGGTACCCGAGCTACGTCGGTTCGTGGTGACCTCCGTGGTTGTCATCGTGGCCCTCCTAGCCCCCGTTCGACACCGACGCGGCGGCGGACGGGTCATCGGTGGGCTACCCGAACGCGCGAAGGTGGAACACCTGTGACAACTCCCGAGAACACGCCGGTGTTCCCGGCGCACGGTGGCCGCCAGTCACGAATTGCGATCACCCGCGAACAGTCCGTGACGGTTACCGACGGATCGTCAGGTAATCAGAGGTAGAGACCGGCCCCGCCGTCGTCGAGTCGCTCGGCGGCCACCGCATGCAGGTCACGTTCGCGCAGCAGGATGTAGTCAGTGCCGCGCACCTCGACCTCGGAGCGGTCCTCGGGGTCGAACAGCACCCGGTCGCCGATCTCGAGGTTGCGCACGTTCTGGCCGACCGCCACGACCTCGGCCCAATGCAGCCGCTTACCCATCCGGGCGGTGGCCGGGATGACGATGCCGGAGGTGGAACGCCGCTCCCCCTCGGGCCCGTCCGCGCTCACCAGCACCCGGTCGTGTAACAACCGGATCGGCAGCTTCTCGCCGAGGGTTGGCGCAACCCGTTCCCGGGCGGCGTTCGCGGAGCTCATGGCCCGAAGAGTACGCGGGCGCACGAAAACGCCCCGGGGCGCAGGCCCCGGGGCGTTTGTCGCGATTTAGTGGCGCTGTTAGTTGGCGCCGCCGAGCACGCCGCCCAGGA
>DASQPJ010000219.1:0-8755 GCA_035644015.1 Sporichthyaceae bacterium | reverse complement strand
GGCGCTGCTCAAGGTCACCGGGGACTGGCAGAAGTTCAAGGGCCTGCCGGGTGCCGAGGGCACGCTGCGGGTGGCCGAGCCGCGGGTGCGCCAGGGTGGGGTCGAGTTCGTGGCCACTGGTCTGGACGCGCCGGCCGCGCGCGCCGCGAAGGCGAAGAAGGACGAGGTGCCCGCCGCGGCTGCGGCTCCCGCCGAAGCCGCAGTGCCCGCCGAGGCTCCCGCCGAAGCCGCTGTGCCCGCCGAGGCTCCCGCCGAAGCCGCTGTGCCCGCCGAGGTTGCTGCCGAGGCTGCCGCAGTCGCCGAGACCGTGGCGCCCGCCGAGGAGTCAGCGCCGGCCGATCCCGCCGCGACCGAAACCGAGAGCTGAGCATGTTGGAAGAGGCACTCGAGCACCTGGTGCGCGGGATCGTCGAGCACCCGGATGAGGTCCGGGTGCGGGAACGCAACCAGCGCAACGGCAAGGTGCTCGAGGTCCGCGTACACCCCGACGACCTGGGCAAGGTGATCGGCCGGGCCGGCCGCACCGCCACCGCGCTGCGCACTGTGGTCAGCGCCCTGGGTGGCCGCAGCGTCCGAGTCGACCTGGTCGACCAAAACGGTCGATAACGTCTCCCTCGTGGAGCTGGTGGTCGGGCGCATCGGGCGCCCGCACGGCGTACGCGGTGAGGTCAGCATCGAGGTGCGGACCGATTCTCCGGAGCTGCGGTTCGCTCCGGGCTCGGTGCTGCGCACCGACCCGGCGGGCGCCGGTCCGCTCACGGTCGAGGACACCCACTGGCACAGCGGGCGGTTGCTGCTCAGGTTGGCCGGGGTGGATGACCGCAGCCGCGCCGAGGAACTGCGCAACGTGCTGCTGGTCGTCGACATCCCGGACGACGAGCGTCCCGAGGACGACGAGGAGTTCTACGACCACCAGTTGGCCGGCCTCGCCGCGCACACCGTGGCGGGAGAGCTCATCGGTCGGGTCGCCGAGGTGCTGCACCTGCCCTCGCAGGACATGCTGGTGGTGCATCGGGAGGACGGCCGGGAGGTGCTGGTGCCGTTCGTGTCGGCGATCGTGCCCGAGGTGGACCTGGCCGCCGGCCTGGTGCGCATCGACGCACCCCCCGGCCTGCTCGAGGACGTCGCGGAGGAATAGGTGCGCGTCGATGTCGTGACGATTTTCCCGGACTACCTGGCACCGCTGGAGCTGTCCCTGGTCGGCAAGGCCCGGCGGGCCGGGCTCCTCGACGTGCGCGTGCATGACCTGCGGAACTGGACCAGTGACGTGCACCGCACCGTGGACGACACCCCGTACGGCGGTGGTGCCGGCATGGTGATGCGCCCGCAGCCGTGGGGGGAGGCGCTGGACAGCATCCTGGTCACCGCCCCGTCCGGCGGCGTGGCGCTGATCGTGCCCACCCCGGCGGGCCGACCGTTCACCCAGGTGCTGGCCGAGGAATGGGCAAGCAGGCCGTGGCTGGTATTCGCCTGCGGCCGATACGAGGGCATCGACGCCCGGGTGCCCGTCGAGGCCACCGGTCGTGCCGCGATAGCCGCCGTGGAGGAGGTCTCCATCGGCGACTACGTGTTGGCCGGCGGCGAGGTGGCCGCGTTGGTGATGATCGAGGCGGTCACCCGGCTGCTGCCCGGCGTGCTCGGCAACCCCGGCTCGCTGGACGAGGAGTCGCACGTGGCCGGCGTATTGGAGTACCCGCTGTGGACCAAACCGCAGGAGTGGCGCGGGCTGGAGGTGCCCGAGGTGCTGCGCTCCGGGGACCATGGGGCGATCGCCCGCTGGCGGCGTGACGCGGCGCTGCGGCGCACCGCCGGCACCCGCCCGGATCTGTTGGGCGCGTTGCCGGTGGGCGACTGTGACGGGGCCGACCTGGCCACGCTGGGTGCGCTGGGCTGGACGCCGGGCGCGGACGGCCGGTTTCACCCGGCAGGGCCGGCTGTGGCAGACTGACCCCGCTCCGGCTGCGTTCCGGGCCCGTTTCCCGCTGTGATGAGAGAGTGACCCTGCCATGCACACCCTCGACGATGTCGATGCCGCGTTTCTGCGTTCCGACATCCCGGCGTTCCGCCCCGGCGACACGCTGAAGGTCCATGTCCGGGTCGTGGAGGGCAACCGCTCCCGCATCCAGGTCTTCCAGGGTGTGGTGATCCGCCGCCAGGGCAGTGGGCTGCGCGAGACGTTCACCGTCCGCAAGGTCAGCTTCGGTGTCGGCGTGGAGCGTTCGTTCCCGGTGAACACCCCCTCGATCGACCGGATCGAGGTGCTCACCCGCGGTGATGTGCGGCGCGCGAAGCTCTACTACCTGCGTGACCTGCGCGGCAAGAAGGCGAAGATCAAGGAGAAGCGGGACGCCACGCCGGCCCGCTGAGGCCACGTAACTACCCGTCACTCCCGCGGCGCTGCGCGGTCCTGCTCTGCCCTGCGCCGCGGCTAGGCTTGAGCGCAATGGACGGCGCCGCCGACAACCTAGCCGCCGACGCCCCGGCCCTCGAGCCCGGCGTCGTTGATGTCGACGTCACCAGCCCGGACGTTGACACTCCCGACGGGCTCGACGACGACACGCCGGAGCGAGGTGCGCATCGCTTGGTTCCACCGACCCAGTCGCGCCGCGCGGCCCGCCGTAGCACCCGCGCGGAACTGCGCTCCAAACGCCGCCGCCGCACTCGCCAGGTGCAACTGGTCGGCCTGCTGCTGACCGTTGCGCTGATGGTCTCGGTGCGTGCCTTCTTCTTTCAGGCCTACTTCATTCCCTCGCCCTCCATGGAGCAGACGCTGGACGTCGGCGACCGCGTGCTGGTCAACAAGGTGTCCTACGAAGTGGGTCATCCCCAGCGCGGTCAGGTCGTGGTTTTCAACGGGGCCAATAGTTTTGAGCCCGAGGGTCATCACCACAGCGGGTTCTTCGGGCCGCTGTTGTCGCTGTTCGGAGCGGCCCCGGATGAGGACGACTTCATCAAACGGGTGATAGGGATACCCGGTGATCACGTCCAGTGCTGTGATGCCACCGGACACCTGCAGGTGAACGGGATCGCGCTGAACGAGCCGTACCTCTATCCGGGTGATGTTCCGTCCGGAGAACGCTTCGATGTGGTGGTTCCGCCCGGCCGGTTGTGGGTGATGGGAGATCACCGAAGTCGATCAGCGGACTCACGTGCCCACCTCGGCGACCCCGGCGGCGGTACTGTTCCGATCGACAAGGTGGTGGGGCGGGCGGTCGCGATCGTGTGGCCGTTGGGCCATGCAGGCTGGCTGCGCATCCCGAACAGTTTCGAAAGGCTCGCGACGAATGGGAGTGCACCCGGTGAGTGATCCGGCTGAGCCCGTAAATCCGTTCGACGAGGAGCGAGACCCAACCCAACCTGACCCCCCCGACGGGGATCAGCTGCCGCCGCGGCCCATGCAGCGCCGCATGCCGCGCCGCGAGGAGGAGCTGCCGTCCGAGATTCCGCCGGGCGAGCGCAATGAGATCGGGCGCTCCTCCAGCCTGCTACGCGAACTGCCGATCCTGGTGTTCGTCGCGCTGGCTTTGGCATTGCTCATCAAGACCTTCCTGGTGCAGGCCTTCTTCATCCCGTCGGACTCCATGCAGAACACGCTGCTGGAGGGCGATCGGGTGCTGGTTAACAAGTTCTCCTCGCATTTCGGCAACCCGAAGCGCGGTGAGGTCATCGTGTTCCGCGACCCCGGCACCTGGCTGGGTGAGGATCATCCGCAGCGCAGCGGCAACGCGGTGCTGCGCAGCTTCAAGGACGTCTTTGTGTTCGTCGGCCTGCTGCCCTCGGACAGCGAGAAGGACCTGATCAAGCGAGTCGTCGGTGTTCCCGGTGACCACGTCGCCTGCTGCACCAACGGCAAGGTGACCGTCAACGGCATCGCGCTGGACGAGCCCTACCTGTACCGCGACCCGGTCACCGGCAGGCAGAACGCGCCGTCCGAGCGGCCGTTCAGCGTCACCGTGCCGCCGAACCGGCTGTGGGTCATGGGTGACCACCGTGAGGTCTCCGCGGACTCCCGGCTGCACATGAACGAACCCGGCAACGGCACCATCGCCGAGGACCGTGTGGTCGGTCGGGCCTTCGTGCTGGTCTGGCCCTTGAGCCGGTGGTCCACGCTGCCGGTGCCGGCCACGTTCAAGCGCAAGGAACTTGACGGTGCCGCGCTGACCACCTCGGCGCTCGGCGTGGGTGCGTTGCTGCCGGTGGCGTTGATCCGGCGTCGGCGCAGCTCGCGACGCCCTGAGGATCTGCCCGACTTCGTCTACTGAGCAATGTGGCTGCTGAGCGATGCGACCGCGACGCCTGACCGTCCGCGCGGACGGTGATCTCTACGGTTACGAGCGCGCTTTGGCGCGCAGCGGCCTGGCCCCGGTCGCCGGTGCCGACGAGGCCGGTCGCGGGGCCTGTGCCGGGCCGTTGGTGGCCGCCGCGGTGATCCTGGCGCCGGGTCGGCGGGGCGAGATCCCCGGGCTGGCCGACTCCAAGCTGCTCACTCCGGCCGCTCGGGAGGATGTCTTCGCCGCGGTGACGAAGCGGGCGCTGGCCATCGGCGTGGTGATCGTGCCCCCGGCGGAGATCGACCGCGTCGGGCTGCACCGCAGCAACGTCGCGGCACTGCGCCGGGCCCTGGTTCGCTTGCCCATCCCCGCCGCCTACGTGCTTACCGACGGGTTCGCGGTGGCCGGGCTGGGCGTGCCGGGACTGGCGATGTGGAAGGGCGACCGGGTGGCCGGGTGCATTGCCGCGGCCTCCGTCGTTGCCAAGGTGACCAGGGACCGATTGATGTGTGCGTTGGCCGACGAGCACCCGGACTACGGATTCGCCGCCCACAAGGGCTACATCACCCCGGAGCACACGGCCGCGCTGCACCGGCACGGGCCGTGTCCGCAGCACCGGTTCTCCTATGTCAATGTGGCCGCGGTGGCCGGTCACGCACCGGTAGGCGTACTCGGGGAGAATGTGGGCACCGGGCCGGACTGAGAAAGGCGGGGGATGAGCGAGCGCAGCGAGCTCATCAATAAGCACAGGGGAAACGTGGTTCCCCAGCCGCACAAGCGCGGGGAGGTACGCCGTTGAGCGCCGAGGATCTCGAGAAGTACGAGACCGAGATGGAGCTCCAGCTCTACAAGGAGTACCGCGACGTCGTCGGCCTGTTCGCCTACGTGGTGGAGACCGAGCGGCGGTTCTACCTGACCAACAACGTGGACCTGCAGGTGCGCTCGGAGGCGGGCGAGACCTACTTCGAGGTCACCATGACCGACGCCTGGGTCTGGGACATGTACCGCCCGGCGCGGTTCGTGAAGAACGTCAAGGTGGTCACGTTCAAGGACGTCAACGTGGAGGAACTGGCCAAATCCGACCTGACCCCGCCGGAGAACTGAGGCGCGTGCCCGGCCGTGAACGTTTTGGCCCGCCGGCGCGTCCTGCCCTTTGAATGATCGTCGAGGGGGAGCTGCGATGCGGGGACGGGGCTGGGCGCTGGCGGCGCTCGTGCTGGTGACGGCGACGCTGAGCGGGTGCGGGCACGAAACGGTCGCCCAATCGGTGGGCGAGCCCGGCCGCCCGGCCCCGACCGGCGAGTGGCTCTCGACCTCGGTGACCGCGGGCGGCAAGCCGAAGACGCTGGTGAGCGGCACCCGGATCTCACTGGCGTTCGCCGACGGCCAGATTCGGGCAGATGGCGGCTGCAACACCATGAGTGGCCCGGTCCGCTTCGACGGTGGCGTGCTGATCGTCGACCAGCTCGCCCAGACCGACATGGGCTGCCTGGACGGTCGCAACGAGCAGGACCAGTTCGTCGCCGGCCTGCTGGCCGCCCGCCCGGTCTACCGCTACGACGGCAGTCGGCTGGAGTTGAGCACCGCCGACACCGACGTCGTGTTCGGCCCGAAAGCGCAGGTGCGGCCCGCCGCGCCGTTGGAGGGGACCCGCTGGGCGGTCACGCACCTGACCCAGGGCCCGCCGCCCACCGCGTCCGCCGACCCCAACTCGGCGGTGTCGGCCCGCTCCGCCCCGTCGGACGCCTACCTGCAGTTCGCCGAGGGCAAGCTGACCGGCAGCGACGGGTGCAACTCGTTGTTCGGCGACGTCACGATCACCGGGAGCCAGATCACTTTCGGCCCGATCGCCACCACCAAGAAGGCGTGCCCGGGCATCTCCGGCACCGACAAACTGCGTGCCGTGCTCACCGGCGCGGTCGGTTGGCATATTGACGACAACGTCCTGACGCTGACCAACGCCGACGGCTCCGGCCTGCAACTGCAGGCGCCGGCGGACACGTCGGTAGTCACTCCGCCCTGCTGCAAGCCGCTGGTGACCGGTTCGCCCACGCCGCAGTCCGCGAGCGAACCGCCGTTGAACGCCAATACCGCTGAGCCCGCGGACGCGCCACCGGGCTACTGAAGGAGCCGGGGGCTCCCGGGCCCGTTCCGGCCTGGTTGTCCACAGGCCGCCGATAACCCTGCGCTGCGCCGCTGCGACGAGCAGGCTGCGCGGCGGAGGTGATGCCCGTGCGGGCCAAGGATGCGTTGGGCCGGTACGGCGAGGAACTCGCCGCGCGTTACCTGGCCGAGGCCGGGCTGGAGGTGTTGAGCCGCAACTGGCGCTGCCCGTCCGGGGAGATCGACCTGATCGCCCGCGAGGGTTCGGTGCTGGTCGTGTGCGAGGTGAAAACCCGCCGGAGTGACGCCTACGGTGGCCCGTTCAGCGCCATCACCGTGCCCAAGCTGCAGCGGCTGCGCCGCCTCGCCGCAGCGTGGCTGGAGGCCGACGACCGGCAGGACATGGTGCGGCCGCGGGAGATCCGCGTCGACGTCATCGGCGTCTGGGCACCGTTCGGCGGCCGCCCCCGGGTCGAGCACCTGCGCGGGGTGGAGTGATGGGGCTGGCGCGGGGCTGGGCAGTGGCACTCGCGGGGGTGACGGGGCGGATCGTTGCTGTCGAGGCCGACGTCGGGGATGGGCTGCCGGGCTTCGGGTTGATCGGGCTGCCGGACACGGCGCTGTCCGAGGCGCGAGTGCGAGTCCAGGCCGCGGTCGCGAACAGCGCAGAACAGTGGCCCAAGCGCAAGGTCACGGTGTCGCTGTCGCCGGCAGACCTGCACAAACGCGGCGCCGGGTTCGATCTGGTCCTGGCGCTTGTGGTGCTGGCTGCCGCCGACGTCGTGCCCGCGGCCGCGCTGGCCGACACCGCCGTGTTGGGTGAGCTCGGGTTGAACGGGGCCGTGCACGGGTTGCGCGGAGTCCTGCCCGCGGTTGCCGCGGCGGCCCGGAGTGGCTTGCGTCGGGCGATCGTGCCCGCTGTGAACCTGGCCGAGGCCGCTCTGGTCGAGGACATCGAGGTCATCGGCGTCGCCACGTTGCGTGAGGCGTTGGCGGTGCTGCGCGGCGACCTGGATGCCGGCAGCACCGCGGTGCCGAACCTGTGGGCACTGAGTGCTTCCCCGGCCTTGGTACCCGATCTGCGCGATATTCGCGGGCAACACGAGGCCCGTTGGGCGCTGGAAGTGGCGGCGGCCGGTGGCCATTCCCTCTTCATGCATGGCACACCCGGCACCGGAAAGACCATGTTGGCCGAGCGGTTGCCGGGTCTGTTGCCGCCGCTGAGCGCGGCCGCGGCGCTGGAGGTCACCGAGATCCATTCGGTGGCAGGCGCCCTGCCCGCTGACGTCCCCCTGATCACGGTGCCGCCATTCCGGGCGCCCCACCACTCCGCTACCCAGGCCGCCATCGTCGGCGGCGGGTCCGGCGAGCCTCGACCGGGCGCTTGTTCACTCGCCCATCACGGGATCTTGTTCCTGGACGAGGCCACCGAGTTCCGCGGCGGCGTGCTCGACGCGTTGCGCGAGCCGCTGGAGAGCGGGCACGTGGTGATCGCCCGGGCCGGTGTGACCGCGAGATTCCCCGCGCGCTTCATGCTCGTGCTGGCCGCGAACCCGTGTTCCTGCGGCCGTTCGGGGTCCGCGCCCCGCACCGCGTCGTGCACCTGCACCTCGGTGATGCGTCGCCGCTATCTGGGCCGGTTGTCCCGGCCGTTGCTCGATCGAATTGACCTGCAGGTCACCGTCGACCGCCCGTCGAGCGCGCAACTGCTGGACGGTCCGGAGGGGGAGAGCACGGCCCTGGTGGCGCAGCGCGTGCTGGCCGCCCGGGGTCGCGCCGGACAACGTTTGGTCGGCACACCGTGGACCGTCAACGCCCAGGTGCCCGCCCGCCTCCTCCGGACATCGATGCGCGTCGAGCCCGCGGCGACGAGGGTCGTGCAGCGCGCGTTGGAGCAGGGAACCCTGTCCGCCCGCGGACTGGATCGGGTGTTCCGGATCGCTTGGACGCTGGCCGACCTGGCGGCCCGCGACCGGCCGGGTGTGGACGAGGTCGGCGGCGCCTTGGCACTGCGCACCGGCGCCGGCTGGGGGTGGGCCGCATGAGTGGGGCGGACCACGCCCGGTGGGCGGCGGAGGCGCTGTTCGACGTTGGCGCCACCGTCGACGGACTAGAGGGATTGGCGCCACCCCCGAGCTGGGCCAGTGAGCGAGAGCGGCCGACGCTGACGGAGGGCGCGACAGAGGAGGAGCGGGCGGCGCGGGCGTTGTTGACCCGGGTGGCCGAGCCGGCGGAGCCGCGGTTGGGGGCGGCGGTGGAGCGGTTGGGGCCGGGTGAGGTGGTGAGGCGACTCCGCGGCGACGGGCTGGAGGTGCCGGGCGCGGGGGCGATGCGGGTGCGCCTGGTCGGGTTGGACGGTGCGGCCGAGTTGGAGGCCGCTG
>DASQPJ010000218.1:0-22185 GCA_035644015.1 Sporichthyaceae bacterium | reverse complement strand
CCCGCGGGCGGTCTGGGTGATGGTGCCGCACGGCAAGCCCACCCTGGAGGCGGTGCATGCCCTCGCGGAGCTGCTCGAACCCGGCGACGTGGTGATCGAGGGCGGCAACTCACGCTGGACCGACGACATCGAGAATGCCGCGTTCCTCGCGACGAAGCAGATCGGCTACATCGACGCCGGCGTTTCCGGCGGGGTGTGGGGGCGGGAGAACGGCTACGCACTCATGGTCGGCGGCTCGGATGCCGACGTGGCCCGGATGCAGCCGATTTTCGACGCACTCAAGCCCGAGGGGGAGTTCGGGTTCGTGCACGCCGGCGACGTGGGCGCCGGCCACTTCGCCAAGATGGTGCACAACGGCATCGAGTACGGACTCATGCAGGCCTATGCCGAGGGCTACGAGCTGATGGTCGCCTGCGACGTGGTCGACGACGCTGCCGCGGTGATCAAGTCGTGGCGCAAGGGCACGGTTGTGCAGTCCTGGCTGCTCGACCTGCTCGACCGTGCGCTGGACGCCGATGACGATCTGTCCGAGCTGCGTGGATACGCCGAGGACTCCGGAGAGGGTCGATGGACCCTGGAGGCGGGGATCGACAACGCCGTCCCCATGCCGGTGATCTCCGCGGCGCTGTTCGCCCGCTTCGCCTCGCGACAGGTCGACTCGCCGGCCATGAAGGTGATCGCGGCGTTGCGCAATCAGTTCGGTGGGCACGCCGTCGCCTCGTCCTAACGGTCAGCGCATCCTGAGACGATGACCCGGTGCGCGTCGAGTCCCTGGAGCTGACGGATTTCCGCTCCTACGCGGCCACGACCCTGGAACTACCGCCCGGTCCCTGCGCGCTGCTCGGGTTGAACGGGCAGGGCAAGACCAACCTGATCGAGGCGATCGGCTACGTCGCCACGTTGGGCAGCCATCGGGTGGCCTCCGACACCCCGCTGATCCGGTTGGGCGCCGAACGTGCGGTGATCCGGGCCGGGATCGTGCGTGAGGACCGCCGGGCGTTGGTAGAGATCGAGGTGAATCCCGGCCGGGCCAACCGCATCCAGCTGAACCGCAACGCGGTGCAACGCCCGCGCCAGGTGCTCGGCGTGCTGAACACGGTGTTGTTCGCCCCGGAGGACCTGGCGATGGTCAAGGGCGACCCGAGCGAGCGGCGTCGGTTCCTCGATGACCTGCTGGTCGCGCTCACCCCGCGGCTGGCTGCGGTCCGGGCGGACTACGAGCGGGTGCTCAAGCAGCGCAACGCACTGTTGAAGACCGCGGGCGCGGCGGTGCGCGCCGGCCGCGGCGATCTGCGCACGCTGGAGACCTGGGACACGCACCTGGCACACATCGGCGCGGAACTGCTCGCGCAGCGATTGTCGCTGGTCAGCGCGCTGGGCCCGCTGGTGGACAAGGCCTACGACGAGGTGTCCTCCGGTGGTGGCCCGGCGACGTTGGCCTACCGCAGTTCGATCGGCCCGGACCTGGATCCGGGGGCGGACCGGGAGACGTTGGAGGCCGCGCTGGCCGCAGCTGTGCTGGAGGCCCGGTCGAACGAGTTGGACCGCGGGATTTCTCTGGTCGGCCCGCACCGCGACGACCTGGTGTTGTCGTTGGGTCCGTTGCCGGCGCGTGGCTATGCCAGCCACGGCGAGTCCTGGTCCTTCGCCCTCGCGCTGCGGTTGGCCTCCTACGAGTTGCTCCGCGGCGCATGGGGCACCGGCACCGATCCCGTGCTGATCCTCGACGACGTGTTCGCCGAACTGGATGTGCACCGGCGCTCCCGGTTGGCCGGGATGGTCGCCGGGGCCGAGCAGGTGCTGATCACCGCCGCGGTGCCCGAGGACGTACCGTCAGAGTTGGCAGGGGCCCGCTATGACGTGCGCGACGGGACGGTGAACCGTGTCGGATAGGTCCGAATCGGCGGGTGGCGAGGCGACCGGTCCGCGCGAGGAACCCCCGGCCGGGGTGGACCTGGCCCGCGCCGCTCTGGCCCGGGCGCAGCAGCAGGCCCGGACCACCGGCGGCGGGCGCCGCCGGCCACGGTCGGTCGGTGACGTCCGCCAGTCCGCCGATCGCGATCCCCAACTGTTCGGCGCCGGCATCGACCGGCTGGTCACCGACCGCGGCTGGACGATGCCCGCGGCTGCCGTCGGGGTGTTGGACCGCTGGTCGGCGATCGTCGGCGCGGACGTGGCCACGCACACCGAACCGCTGTCCTTCACCGAAGGCGTGCTCACCGTGCGGGCGGCGTCCACCGCCTGGGCCACCCAACTGCGGCTGATGTCCGGGGACATCGTGCGCCGGATGAACGTCGAACTCGGGCACGGCAGCGTCACCCGACTCGACGTGCGCGGCCCGGACGCGCCGTCCTGGAATCACGGGCCGCTGCGGGCCCGCGACGGGCGTGGTCCGCGGGACACCTACGGCTGACCCGGCGGGCCGGCGGGGTTATCCACACGGTTCTCCACAGATGGGGATAGTTCCCCGGGGACAACTGTGTCCTGCGCCACAATGGGGCTGGAAGACTGTAACCCGTGTGGGGGGACACGTGGACGGGGGGTGAACGCGGCTCGTAGCCGTTTTGAGGCCCTGAAGGCCGGGTCCCCTGCCCAGAAACAAGTAGAATCGAGTGCAGGACCCGCTGTTCGGGCGGGTCAAACGCGCGTATCCGGCCCACCCTGGTGACCACCGGTGAACCGCAGCGAAGGGGACACGTGACGGAAGACATCGTGCAGCGGCTGGCTGTCGTGCCGGAACAGGCCGCAGAGCCGCCCGCTGAACCGTCGAACAACGGCAGGCCCCCCATCGATCATTCCTACGATGCCAGCTCGATCAGCGTGCTGGAGGGGTTGGAGGCCGTCCGCAAGCGGCCCGGCATGTACATCGGATCGACCGGTGAGCGAGGCCTGCACCATCTGGTCTACGAGGTCGTGGACAACGCCGTCGACGAGGCGCTGGCCGGCTACTGCGACACCATCCTGGTGTCGATCCGCGCCGATGGCTCGGTGCGCGTGGTGGACAACGGTCGTGGCATCCCGGTCGACGAGCACCCGGTGGAACACCGCCCCGCGGTCGAGGTCGTGCTCACCACGCTGCACGCGGGCGGCAAGTTCGGCGGCGGCGGCTACGCGGTTTCCGGTGGTCTGCACGGAGTCGGTGTCTCGGTGGTCAACGCGCTGTCCATCCGCCTCGACGTGGAGATCAGCCGGGACGGTCACGTGTGGCGCCAGACCTACGAGGGCGGCGCGCCCAGCGCGCCGCTGGACCGGGGCGAACAGACCGACGCGACCGGGACCGTGGTCACCTTCTGGGCGGACCCGAACATTTTCGAGACCACCAACTACGACTTCGAGACGCTGCGCCGGCGCCTGGAGGAGATGGCCTTCCTCAACAAGGGTCTGACCATCGCATTGACCGATGAACGCCCGGAGCACGCCGACCCCGAAACCGGCGACCCGCTGTCGTTCACCTACAAGTACGACGGCGGCATCGTCGACTACGTCCGCCACCTCAACGAGTCCAAGACGCCGTCACACCCGACGATCCTGTCGTTCGAGGCCGAGGACACCGACCGGCACATCGCGGTGGAGATCGCGATGCAGTGGAACCACTCGTTCAACGAGTCGGTGTACACGTTCGCGAACACCATCAACACCCACGAGGGCGGCACCCACGAGGAAGGCTTCCGCTCCTCGCTGACCTCGCTGGTCAACAAGTTCGGTCGCGAGTGGAAGCTGCTCAAGGAGAAGGACAACAACCTCACCGGTGAGGACATCCGCGAGGGCCTGACGGCGATCGTGTCGGTCAAACTGAGTGAGCCTCAGTTCGAGGGTCAGACGAAGACCAAGCTGGGCAACACCGAGGCCCGCACCTTCGTGCAGACCATCCTCAATGAGCGACTGGGCCGGTGGTTCGAGGAGAACCCCAAGGAGGGCCAGCAGATCGCCCGTAAGTCGATCGATGCGGCCACCGCCCGGATCGCCGCGCGCAAGGCCCGCGATCTGGCCCGCGGCCGCAAGGGTCTGCTCACCGGCGGCGGCATGCCCGGAAAACTGAGGGACTGTCAGTCCAACGAACCGGAGCGCTGCGAGGTCTTCATCGTCGAGGGTGACTCGGCCGGTGGCTCCGCGGTCGGTGGCCGGGACCCGATGACCCAGGCGATCCTGCCGATCCGCGGCAAGATCCTCAATGTCGAGAAGTCACGCATCGACCGGGTGCTGCAGAACACCGAGGTGCAGGCGATCATCACCGCACTGGGCACCGGTATCCACGACGAGTTCGACGTGCTCAAGCTGCGATATCACAAGATTGTATTGATGGCCGACGCCGACGTCGACGGCCAGCACATCCGCACACTGCTGCTGACGTTGCTGTTCCGGTACATGAAGCCGTTGGTCGAGGGCGGGTTCGTCTACCTGGCCCAACCGCCGCTGTACAAGCTGAAATGGCCCGGCGGCAAGGACAACGTCGAGTACGCCTACAGCGACCGCGAGCGCGACGCGTTGCTCGCCGTCGGTGCCGCCGCCGGGCGCAAGGTGCCCAAGGAGGACGGCATCCAGCGGTTCAAGGGTCTGGGTGAGATGCCCGCCAAGGAACTGTGGGACACCACCATGGACCCGCAGACCCGGATCCTGCTCCAGGTCACCCTGGACGAGGCCGCGATGGCCGATGAGTTGTTCAGCGTGCTGATGGGCGAGGACGTCGAGTCCCGCCGCAACTTCATCCAGCGCAATGCGAAGGACGTGCGGTTCCTTGACATCTGACATGACGTCAGCTCCGCCGCCCCCGCCGGGCGGTCGCATCGAGCCGGTTGGGCTCGAGGTCGAGATGCAGCGGTCGTACCTCGACTACGCGATGAGCGTAATCGTGGGCCGGGCGTTGCCGGATGTGCGCGACGGTCTCAAGCCGGTGCACCGCCGCGTGCTCTACGCCATGTACGACGGCGGGTACCGACCCGACCGGGGTTACAACAAGTGCGCGCGCATCGTCGGCGACGTCATGGGGTCCTACCACCCGCACGGCGACTCGGCGATCTATGACGCCCTGGTGCGGTTGGCCCAGCCCTGGTCGATGCGCATGCCGTTGGTGGACGGCAACGGCAACTTCGGTTCGCCGGGCAACGACCCGGCCGCGGCCATGCGCTACACCGAGTGCCGGTTGGCGCCGTTGGCCATGGAGATGCTGCGCGACATCGACGAGGACACCGTCGATTTCTCGCCGAACTACGACGGTCGCGAGCAGGAACCCAACGTCCTGCCCGCCCGGTTCCCGAATCTGTTGGTCAACGGCTCGGCCGGCATTGCCGTCGGCATGGCGACCAACATCCCGCCGCACAACCTGCGCGAGATCGCCGAGGGCGTGCAGTGGTACCTGGCCAATCCGGAGGCCTCCAAGGAGGAGCTGCTCGACGCCATGCTCGAGCGGGTCAAGGGCCCGGACTTCCCCACCGGCGCGCTGATCGTGGGCCTGCGCGGCATTCGCGATGCGTACACGACCGGGCGCGGCTCGATCACCATGCGCGCTGTCGTGGAGGTCGAGGAGAACGCGAAGGGCCGCACCCAGCTCGTCGTCACCGAGCTGCCGTACCAGGTGAACCCGGACAATCTCGCGACGAAGATCGCCGAGCTGGTCAACGACGGCAAGATCGCCGGTATCGCCGAGCTGAACGACGAGACCTCGGCGCGTACCGGGCAGCGATTGGTGATCGTGCTCAAGCGCGATGCCGTTGCCCAGGTTGTCCTGAACAACCTCTACAAGCACACTCAGCTGCAGGACACCTTCGGCGCGAACATGTTGGCGCTGGTGGACGGGGTGCCGCGCACGCTGTCCATCGACGCGTTCGTGCGGCACTGGGTTACCCACCAGGTCGAGGTCATCGTTCGGCGCACCCGCTTCCGGCTGCGCAAGGCCGAGGCCCGGGCCCACATCCTGCGGGCGCTGCTCAAGGCGTTGGATGCGCTCGACGAGGTGATCGCGCTGATCCGCGCGAGCCCGTCGGCGGACGAGGCGCGCACCGGCTTGATGGCGCTGCTCGACATCGACGAGCTACAGGCCACCGCGATCCTGGACATGCAGCTGCGCAGGCTGGCGGCTCTGGAGCGCCAGAAGATCATCGACGAGTACGACGAGTTGATGACGTTGATCGCCGGCTACAACGCGATCCTCGAGTCCGAGGAGATTCAGCGGCAGATCATCTCCGAGGAGCTAGCCGCCACCGTGGAGAAGTTCGGCGACGAGCGACGCACCCAGATCGTGCCCTGGGACGGCGAGGTCTCCATGGAGGACCTCATCGCCGAGGAGGACGTGGTCGTCACCATCACCCGGGGCGGCTACGCCAAGCGGACCAGCGCGACCCTGTACCGCTCACAACGCCGCGGCGGGAAGGGCATTCGTGGGGCGACGCTGCGTCAGGACGACATCGTCGAGCACTTCTTCGTCACGACAACCCACCATTGGATTCTGTTCTTCACGAACAAGGGTCGGGTCTACCGGACAAAGGCCTACGAATTGCCCGATTCCGGACGCGATGCCAAGGGCATGCACGTGGCGAATCTGTTGGCGTTCCAACCCGACGAGACCATCGCCCAGGTCATGTATCTGCGGGACTACACCGTCGCCCCGTACCTGGTGCTGGCCACCAAGGGCGGCCAGATCAAGAAGACAGCGCTGACCGAGTACGACTCACCGCGGCAGGGCGGGGTCATCGCGATCAACCTGCGCGAGGACGACGAGGTGATCGGCGCGCTGCTGGTGGCGCCCACCGACGACGTGCTGCTGGTCAGCCGCAAGGCGATGTCGATCCGGTTCACCGCGGACGACGAGGCGCTGCGCCCGATGGGCCGGGCCACCGGCGGCGTGCGGGCCATGGCGCTGAAGGGAGGGGACCAAGTGCTCTCCCTGGCGCTGGTTCGGGAGGACTCGGATCTGGTGGTGGCCACCGCCAACGGTTATGTCAAACGGACCGCGGTGGGCGAATACCGCGTGCAGGGCCGGGGCGGTTTCGGCACCCAGGCGGCGCGCGTAACGGACGATCGGGGCGAACTCGTCGGGGCGCTCGTCGTGGTCGAGGGTGAACAATTGTTCGCAATAACCTCAAATGGCGGCGTCATTCGTACGGTTATCACAACTACCGAGCTTCGACGCACCGGACGTGCCACCATGGGTGTACGGCTGATTGACGTGGCCGACGGCGACAGTGTGGTGGCGATCGCACGAAACGCCGAGGACTCTGCTGATGAGGACTCGGACGCTGAACCGGGGGGAACTGGTTCGGCCGTGGACGGCGACGTCAGTCCTGTCGTGCCAGGGGACCAGGACGACTCCGGGGGAGGCGTCCCAGAGGAGGACTGACAAGCGGTGGCTGACGAGAAGACCCGCGGATTCGGCCGCGCCTTCGGGTTGGGGAAGACCGCGGAACACGGTTCCGGCGAGCAGGGTACCGACGACTCGGGCGCCGCGGTGGCGATCGTGGTGGCGGACAGCGTGAGTGACTTCGCAGCGTCACGAAACGCCAAGTCGGCCACCGACGTCACAGCCGCATCGGAGTCGTCCGTCGTTGACGAGGTGGACTCCGAGTCCGCGCCGAAGAAGGCCCGTTGGGGCCGCAAGCCCGCCGCCGAGAAGGCGGAGGGTGACGAGGCGCCCGCCATGGAGGCCCAGGTCGCCGAGCCGACGTTCGAGCCCAGGTTCGAGCCCAAGCCCGAGCCGGCCTTCGAGACCAAGCCGCTCGAGCGGGCGCCCATGCCGGAGCGCAGGGCAGTGCCGTCGCCGGCCAAGCCGATCTCGAATGACGCGCCCGTGCCCAAGTCCCGGCTGGGCCGCGCCCGCGGCACCGACACCAGTCGCGGTGGGCCCCGGGTGCGCCGAGCCCGGCTGAAGATCGTCAACATCGACCCGTGGTCGGTGATGAAGGTGTCCTTCCTGTTCTCCGTGGCGCTGGGCATCGTGCTGCTGGTGGCGATCGCGCTGCTCTGGCTGGCCCTGGACTTCATGGGCTTCTTCTCCAGCGTGGCGCACACGGTCAGCGACGTCAGCGGCAACCAGAACTCCAAGGGCTTCGACGTCGTCGCGTTCTTCTCGCTGCCCCGCGTCATGGGCATGGCCACGATCGTGGCGCTGGTCGACACGATCATGATCACCGCGTTGACCACGCTGGCGGCCTACCTGTACAACCTGTCTACCGACTTGGTCGGTGGTGTCGAAGTCACCCTGGCCGAAGAGGAGTAACGACCCTCCGGTTGGCGGTAGCAACGGGCCCCCACGCGCGAGCGTCGGGGCCCGTTCCATGTCCCGAGGCGATTTCGGGCCGGCCGGCGCCGTGGGATATGGTCCTCCAGCATCTCGGGCCTATAGCTCAGCTCGGTTAGAGCGCTTCCCTGATAAGGAAGAGGTCGATGGTTCAAGTCCATCTAGGCCCACCCCACCACCCGCTGCGACAGATCCTCGTCTCCTACCACCTGGATCTCGACCGCGCCACCTGGTGACCAACCGTCAGGAGATTGCGTCGTGACCGCGCCTGAGCAGTACGCCAGCGTCCGCTACCTCGTTGACGACGTGCAGGTCGCCATCGACTTCTACACCGGCCACCTCGGCTTCACGTTGAACACCAGCGCCGTGCCCGCCTTCGCCGACGTGGTCCGTGGCCCGCTACGGCTGTTGCTGTCCGGATCCGCGAGCTCCGGCGCCCGCGCCACCCCCGAGGGCTCGACTGACCCCGGCCGCAACCGCATCCACCTCACCGTCGAAGACCTCGATGCCGAGATAGTGCGGCTCCGCGAAGCCGGCCTGTCCTTCCGCAGTGACGTGGTCGCCGGGCCCGGTGGGCGGCAAATCTTGCTAGCCGATCCCGCCGGCAACCTGGTCGAACTGTTCCAACCCGCCCGCGCCTGACCGGTCGAGCCGCGGGTAGGGGAGGCATGGCGCGGCGCGTGCGCGGGGGCCGGAGGTCGGGCTGGTTCGCAGCACCGGGTGCGAGGAGGAGGCCCCGACTCGGAACAAGCTCCTCGCCGGGGCTGTTGGTTGATAAGTCAACCAGGCTCGGCAGAAGGAGTACTGATCATGAGTAAGGGTTCCGCGCTTATCGTCGGAGTCGGCCCCGGCCTCGGTCTCGCCCTTGCGCAGGCCTTCGCTTCGGACGGCCACCCGGTGGCCTTGTTCGGGCGTGACGCCGCCCGCCTGGACGGGTATGCGTCCGGGCTGACCGCCGAGGGCCGCACAGCGCGCGCCTACTCGGTCGACGCCTCCGATCCCGAAGGCTTCGAGGCCGCGCTCACGCGTGCCGCAGACGAGTTCGGGCCGCCGGATGTGCTCGTGTACAACGCGGCCGTGATGGGCCCTGACGCGCCCACCAAGCTGGATGCACGGGAGTTTGCGCACACCCTCGCGGTCAACGTCACCGGAGCCGTTGTCGCGGCCCAGACGGTCCTCCCGCGCCTGCGCGACGGCCGAGGGAGCTTGCTGTTCACCGGTGGTGGTTTCGCTCTCCACCCGTCGCCCGACTACACGTCTCTATCGGTGAGCAAGGCGTCGCTGCGGGCCTACGTCCTGGCTCTGCACCAGCAGCAGCAAGGCTCCGACGTGCACGTGAGCACCGTGACGGTCGCCGGCGCCATCGGCGGGGACAACCCGCGATTTGCTCCCGCGACACTGGCCGCGGCCTACCTGAACCTGCATCAGCAGCCGCAGGACCAGTGGCAGGCCGAACTGCTCTACACCTGATTCTGCTGACTCAACCCTCCGCCGAGGCGAACGCGAAGCCCTCGAAGTCGTTGGTCGCGACCTCGTCGCACTTGGCCCGGTAGCCGACCACCGTGTCCAGGTTCGGCAGGAACCTCCGCGGCTTGCCCGGGATGTTCGCGCCGGTGTAGGTGGTGTCCGCCAACGGGAACAGCGTCGCGTTGGCGACCACCTCGTTGTGCTCCACCCACGCGTCCTCGGCGGCCTGCGTCGGTTCCACGACGGCGTCGCGGCCGATGGCCTCCTCGATGAGCTGCGAGATGAACTGCACGTGCTGCTCGATCGAGGTCGGCATGTTGGACAGCACGCCGGGGCTCTGCGGGCCGGTGACCATGAACAGGTTCGGGAAGCCGGCGGTGGACATCCCCAGATACGTGCGCGGACCGTCCGCCCACTTCTCGCGCAGCGCCTGGCCCCCGCGGCCGCGGATGTCGATGCGGTTCAGCGTCCCGGTGGTGGAGTCGAACCCGGTGGCGAACACGATCGAGTCGAACTCGTACTCGCTGCCGTCGGCCAGGCGCACACCGGTCGCGGTGATCGCGTCGACCGGGTTGTCCTTGATGCCCACCAGGTGCACGTGCGGGAGGTTGAAGGTCTCGAAGTAGCCCGAGTCCAGCGGGATGCGCTTGACCGCGTAAGTGAGCTTCTTCGGGGTCAACAGGTCCGCGGTGACCGGGTCGTGGACCTTCTCCTTGATGCGCCCGTCCAACCAACGCCCGATGCGCAGATTCGCCTCGAGGTCGAAGATCGGCTCGTGGAAGCCGGCGACCATGAAGCTCAGCCCGCCGATGTCCCACCGGCCCTGGAGCACCTCGTGGAGTTCCTCATCGGAGTGCTCGGCCAACGGCTTGGCCTGGAAGTCGTACGGCATGCCGAACGCCGAGTTGCGGGTGTGCTCGCGAATCGCCTCGAAGTTCTGCCGACGTTCGGCCGCGACCTGCTCCGGGACCGGGCCGTGGTTGGCGGGCACGATGTAGTTCGGGGTGCGCTGAAACACCGTCAGATCGGCGGCCTGCTGGGCGATCCGCGGGATGGCCTGCACCGCGCTGGCCCCGGTGCCGATGATGCCCACCCGTTGGCCGGTGAACTCGACCGGCTCGTGCGGCCACAGCCCGGTGAAGTACTTGTTCCCCCGGTAGTCCTCGATGCCGGGGAAGTCCGGGGTGTTCCACGCCGACAGGCAGCCCACGCCGGTGATCAGGAACCGCGAGCTCAGCGTCGTGCCGTCCTCGGTCGCTACCGTCCAGGTCGCGGTCGCCTCGTCGAGGTGCGCCGCGGTGACCTTGGTGTTGAACTGGAGGTCGCGCGCCAGGTCGAAGCGCTCGACGACGTGGTTGAGGTAGCGCAGGATCTCGGGCTGCTCGGGGTAGCGCTCGGTCCACTCCCACTCGTGCCAGAGCTTGTCGTCGAACATGTAGCCGTAGATGAAGCTCTCGCTGTCGCAGCGGGCGCCCGGATAGCGGTTCCAGTACCAGGTCCCGCCGACGCCGCCGCCGGCTTCCAGGACCTTGACCTTGAGCCCCATCTCGTTACGCAAACGGTGGAGCGTGTACAGGCCGGAAAAGCCGGCCCCAATGACGATGGCGTCGAATTCGGTGACCTGATCAGACATGGGGGGACGCTACTGGGCGGGCTGCGTCTGCGTCATCCGTAAGTCCTGCGTAGCGCGGCGCTACGTAGATGCCTTGGCGCGGTCGTAGTGCCGGGCAACGCGAGATCGGTTCGCGCAGGCGGGTGAGCAGTAGCGCCGCCGTGGGTCGTCGCGCACGAAAAGGCCGAGACAGGCCGCGGTGCCGCAGGCGAGCACGGTGCCGGTGGCGGGGTCGGCGGCCATGATCAGCGCGTCCTCGGCGAGCGCGGCGAGCACCACGGCGGCGGTGGGCCCGGCCCGGACCCGGCGCACCTGTGGTCGCTCGCCGTCGCCGGGACCGGCCACCAGTCGGCTGGGTGCGGCGGCCGCGGTGCGGCTCAGCGCGTAGAGCAACGCCGGGTCGACGGGCTCGCCGCGTGCGGCGGCGGACAGCAGTGCGCGCACCTGATCACGCAGCGCCTGCAATGCGGCGCGGAACTCCTCGTCGCGTACCCGCAGCGAGAACTCGTCGCCCGTGGCCTGCAGCAATGTGCCGCGATCGCCCAGGGGGTTGCCGCCGACCGCGATCAACCAGCGGTCGGCGACCTCGACCGTGGCCAGCGCGTCGAAGGTCTCCCCGGCGTACGCCCACAGCGTGTTCACCAGGTCGACGGCCACTTGTTGGCCGAACAGCGGGAATTCCACGACCTCATCCTAACGCTGTACGTCCTTGACAACGTTAGTAGACCGGCGCCAGGGTACGGCTCATCGTCCTAATGGTTTCTCTGTTAGAAGGAGTTAGTCATGATCGAGCGCGCGATTGCTCTGCTGAACGGTGCGGACCAGCGGCTGCAGCAACTGGTCGAGGATCTGACCCCCGAACGCCTTGCGTTGGAGACGCCGTGTGCCGGCTGGGATGTGCGGACCGTGCTCAGCCACGCCCTGGAATCCATCGAGGCCTTCTCCGCGGCGGTTGACGGTGGCCGGGCACCCAGCGAACACGACGTGTTCGGTGGCCACGACATCCTCGGCGACGACCCCGCCGGGGTGACCAAGCGCATCCTCGAACGTTCGCACGTGGCCTGGGAGAGCGTGCGGGACTGGGAGGCCCCGGTCACCACGATCATGGGCGCCATCCCGGCCGAGAAGGCCGTCTCGATCATCACCTTCTCCACCCTGGTGCACACCTGGGACCTGGCCTGGGCGCTGGGTCGGCGGGTGGAGTTCACCGCGGCCGAGGCCACCCTGGCCGAGGCGGTCGGTAACGAGCTGATCCCGGCCATGCGCGCGGCCGGCCTGTTCGGCCCGGAGGTGCCCGCGCCCGCGCAGGCGTCGGCCACCCAGCGGGTGGTCGCCTTCACCGGCCGTGCCCCGCTCTAACCCGCGCTACTTCTCGCAGAAGGCCTTGAGGTCCTGGATGCCCTGGCCCATCACGGCGTCGAAGGTCGGGGCGAGCTCGTCGGGTCGGACATCGGCGGCGTAGACGACCAGCGAGCCCGCCCCGTCCTCGAGCACGTCGAAGGTGCCGATGTGGTGCTCGACCGGCAGGCCGGACTTGATCGTGTACTGGAAGCGACGCAGCGCGTCGTCGCTGGTGAGGATGTCCTCGTCGATCACGGTGCCATCGCCCAGGGTCACCACCCGCCCGGTCGCGGTGGTCTCGGACGAGGAGAGCGGGCCGAACCAGTCGGCGACCGAGCCGGCGTCGCGGATGACTCCCCACACCTTGTCGGCCGGGGCATCAATGCGGATGTGGTGTCGAACGGTGGCCATGGCGATCCTCCGGGACGGTGCGCACAACGGGACACCGCATTCTGCTCATGAGGGTTCGACATGGCGAAAGGCCGGTGTCGTCCCGAGGGACGACACCGGCCTTTCGGTGTGATCGAGGTGCTGGTCAGGCCTTCGGCGCGACCGGCTTGGCGTCGGCCAGGGCCGGCTTGGCCAGCGGCTTCGCGGCCGGCTGGACGGCCGGCTTGACCGGCTTCATGCCCGGCTTCATGCCCGGCTTCACCGGAGCGGACTTCTTGTCGGCGGAGAAGTTGTGGTCCCAGCCGTCGCCGTGGTTGCCGTGGCCACCGTGACGCCCGCGCCCGTCCTGCAGCGGCACCCAGATGATCCGGTCGTTACCGTCGCCGCGGCCACGGTAGTGGCGGCCGGCCGCATCGGTGCTGAGGTTATGGAACTGGTCGAAGCCCTCACCGCAAGTGTCCTGGCGCTCGCAGATCAGCACGTCGCGGCCATGGTCGCGGTTGCGGTTGCCGTCGTGGTACCAGTCGTTCGGGCCGTTGTGCGAGGCCGACCACGAGTGGGTGGAGGCCTGGTCCGAACCGCCCTTGACGACGTCCTTGCCGGCGCCACCGTCGACCAGGTCGCTTCCGTTGCCGCCGGCCAGCGAGTCGGCGCCGGAGCCACCGTAGAGGTGGTCGTTGCCGTCGCCGCCGCAGATCTTGTCGTCACCCTGGAGGCCGTCGATGGTGTCGTTGCCGCCCAGGCCGAGGATGACGTCGTTACCCGAGGTGCCGTTGAGGGTGTCGTCACCGGCGGTGCCGACGATGGTGGGGGCAGCGCCGAAGCAGGTGATCGCATTGCCGGTCACCGTGGTCGCGGCGCTTCCGGTGTTGTTGGCATTCGCAGCCTCAGGAGCGACGGCCGCAATGCTCGCCATGTTGTTGTAGGCCCCCGCCGTCGCAGCGAAGACGCTGATGGTGGCGACCGCGGAGCTGGCCGGTGCGGGCGAGATGCCGAGCGCGGGCACGATGCAGGTCACCGTCTGGCCGGCGATCGCGCAGGGACCACCCGCCGAAGGCGCCACCGCGATCGTGGCGGAGGACGGGACCAGGCCGACCGGCAGGGTGTCGGTCAGCGTGTTGGGGTCGGAGACAGCGGTGCCGACGTTGGTGACCGTGACCGTGTAGCTGAATAGGCTTCCGGTGGTCGCGGTCGTCGCCCCGGTCTTGGTGACGGACAGGTCCTGACCGGCCACGGCCTCCTTGGCCCAGCCGTGCGGAGCAGAAATGGCGAGCAGCGTTGCGACGCCGGCGCCGAGGGCAAGCGCCTGGCTGCCCTTCCGAGAAACGCGCATCTGAAGTGTCCCCCCTACTGAGAGCCGCGCTGCACAGCGCGAGCCGCTTTGTTCGACATATTGCTGCTCGCTCGGCATTGGACCGATGAGCATGGCTCCAGCCGATGAGGAATTCCCTCTTAACCTGGCGAGAACCTAACTGATAAGAACCTGTAAGTGGGGGAAATAGGGCCGTTCGGGTCAAGTGAGGCGCGCAACGAATGCGCACCCGAAAAGGTCACCGAACGGTCACAAAGGTGTCCACATCGGCACCGCCATCGCAGACGTCCTTGCCGGTGCGGCAGATCAGCACATCGCGGCCGGCGTCGCCGTCGATGATGTTCTTGCCACCGCCGCCCATCAGCACGTCGTCGCCGGGGCCGCCGGAGATGGCATCGTCGCCGGACCCGCCGTCGATGGTGTCGTTGCCGTCACCGCCGCAGATCTTGTCGTTCCCGGCCCCGCCGTCGATCTCGTCGTCACCGCCGAGGCCCACGATGACGTCGTCCCCCGAGGTGCCGTCGATCTCGTCCGGGCCGTCGGTGCCGAAGATCGTCGGGATCCAGCCGAAGCAGCGCAGCATGGTCCCGCCGATCACCGTGGCGATCTTCAGGGGCGCCTCGTCGGTGTTGGTCACCGCGCCGAGGGTGGGCGTGTCCAGCCTTGCGGTGCTGGTCAGCGTGCCGGGGTCGACGGCGATCGCCAGCACAGTGGCGGTCACCTGGTCCCCGTTCTGGATGTTCGAGCCCAGCGGGCAGGTGATCGCGTTCGCGGCGATCGTGCACGTGGTCCCGAGGCTGGTGGTGGCGGACTGGAAGATGAATTCCTTCGGCAGGGCCAGGGTCAGTACCGGATCGGCAGCCACTCCGCCGGCGTTGGTGATCACCGAGGCGAAGGTGACGCGCTCGCCGGTGGTGGTGGTGGCCGGGGAGGCCGTGCTGGCCAGGGTCAGCCGGGGTACCCGGTCGCCCGCGGCCCATACGCGCGGCACGGTGACGGCGAGTACCAAGGCCACGCCGCCGGCCAGTGCCAGCCGCTTGCCCCGCATTCCCGCCCCCGATCCGCGCATCGCGGTTGTCACGTCCCGGAGGTGACAATGCACACCACCGAACGCCGTCGAACGTAATCGCGGTCGGACTGCTATGCCCGTTAGCTGCGCCGATCGAGTGAGGCAAGACGATGCAATCCGGGCGATGCGGGCAGATAACCGCCGGAATTGACGAATTACGTCAAGCGGCCTTACCGGGCCCAGGAAATTCAGCGGACCAGGTCGGCCAGATCCGCTCGTCGGGAAATGCCGAGTTTGGTGTAGACCCGCTGCAGGCGGTTGTCCACGGTGCGCACGGATAACTGGAGCTCGGCGGCGATCTCTTTGTTGGTGCGCCCGGCGGCGGCCAACAGCGCGGTTTCCCGCTCGGCGCCGGTGAGTTGTTCGCGGGACTCGATCGGGGACAGCGCCGGGGTGGCCGCGCCCGGGCACATCCTGGCCAACGCGGCGGCGCGGTGCAGTTCGCTGTCCGAGCGGGCGGTCTGCGAGTCGCGCCGCCAGGCGACGGCGGCGTCGGCGGCGGCCTCTGCGGCGAGCAGCGCGGCGCCGAGTTCCTCGAACCGGGTGGCGGCCGCGGCCAACGCGGGCGGGTCGCGGTCGGCCAGCGCCTGTACGTGCGCGACCCGCGCCGGGGTGAGTTCCCCCTCGGCACCGGCGGCGGCGGAGGTGATGCGCCGAACCACGTCACGGGCGCCGCCCAGGCGGGCCACGTCGTGCAGCGCCGCCAGGGTCCCCATCAGGTCCCCGATGCGTTCGCCGGCGGCCGCGGCCTCCAGCAGCGCCGCGCGGCCGGCGGTCAATCGACCCTCGGCCACCGCGGTCCAGCCGCGGGCGGCCAGGTGATCGGTGGCACTCCATTGGGGTTGGTCCACGCCGAGGTCATCGGCGGCGACCAGCGCCAGGTTGGCGCTCTGGTAATCCCCGCCCAGGGCGAGCGCGATGGCCAACGTGGACAGCAGGCTGTGCTCGAAACCGACGCGGGCCAGCCGGCGGAGCAACGTGACCGCTTCGCGGGCGTGCGGGACGGCCTCGCGCACGTGGCCGAGCTCGCGCACCCCGCGGGCCAGGTGCCAAAGGAAGTAGGCGCGTGCCTCGCTGCTGCCGTCGGTCAGGCCCTGTTGGTACTGCTCGCGGGCCACCTGGCGGGCCTGGGCGAACCGGCCGGCGAGCGCGAGGTTCTCGCAGTGGGTGAACCGGTAGAACCACGGGTACCAGTCACCGGGCTCCAGCGAACTGGCCGCGACGAAACCGCGCTCGCCAACCTCGAGTGCCTCCGTGATGCGGCCCAACCGGCCCAGCCCGTAAGCGGCGACCAGGTGTAGCCAGGACGCGGCCCGCGGGTCGGCGCCGTCCAGTTGGCCCAGCGCGGACAGGGCGGCCGGGCCGGGGCCATCGGCGGTCAACGCCAATCCGGTCCGCCGTGCGGCCACGTCGGCGCGCAGTGCCGGATCGGTGATCGAGGCCTCCGCGGCGGCGGCCACTCGCAGTCCGTCGAGTGGACGACCCAGGAAAACCCACAACGTGTCGATGTGCACGATCGCCAACTCGGCACGTTCGGTGTCGTTCCCGGCCATCTCGGCCAGGCGCACCAGCGGCTCCAGCGCCTCGGCCGGCCGGCCCTGCAGGACCACCGACTGCGCGGCGAGCAGGCGGGCGCCGAACCCGGCACCCGCGTCCGCCGCAGCCTGCGCGAGCCGTTCGGCCAGGGCGAAGTCGTAGTGCCAGCGGGCGGCTTCGGCCGCGCGCATCAGCAACTCGGGACGTCCGCCGCCACCGCCGTCCATTCGCCAGATGCCGATGCGCAGGGCGTCGTCCCGCCGCCGCCCGCCGGTGGCCTCCGCGCCGGCGGCCATGGTGCGGCCCATCGCGGCCGTGCGCACCGCGGAGGTGGTCAGCCGTAGCACGTCGGCGTAGAGCGGATGGGCCAGGCGTACCTGCAGGCGGCGGCCGTCGAAGTAAGAGGTCAGCAGGCCCTGCTGTTCCAGGGCGTCGACGGTGGCCAGTTCCTCGCCGACCTCGCGCGAGCCCAACGGCTCGGCGTAGGCGGCCAGTTGCAGCAGCGCGCGCGATGCCGGGTCGAGGTCACCCAGGCGGGTGGCCACCAGTTCCACGATGCGTTCGGAGGGGGCCAACGGCCCGCGCAACCGCCACACGTCCATGTCCCGGGCGAGGTTGTGATCGGCCAGCGCGCCGAGCACCAGTTCGCGCAGGAACAGCACATTGCCGCCGCTGTGTTCGGCCAGCTCCACCACCGCGGCCGGGTCCACCTGTCCGCCCAGTGCCGCGGTCAGCAGAGCAGCGACCCGATCGGCGTCGAGCCGGGCCAGTTCCAGGCGGACCGCCAGGTCGTCCTTCCACAGCTCGGTGAGCTCGGCGGGCACGGGTTCCCCGGAGCGCACGGTGAGCACCACCAGCACGGCGTCGGTGGCGACCAGCTGATGAATAAGCCCCGCCGAGGTCTCGTCGAGCAGCTGCGCGTCGTCCACGAACAGCACCAGCGGGCGGCCCGCGCCCAGCGTCACCAGGACCTCGGCGCAGCGCCGCAGCAGGTCCTGCAGGGTGTCCGCCCTGGAGGGGTCCGCGGCCGGCAGCAGCGCGGCGAAGGCACCCAGCGGGGTGCGGGCCACCGAGTGGGTGGCGGTGACCCAGCGGGTGGGCCGCCCGGAACGCTCGGCGATTTGTTGGGCCTCGCGGGCCAGCCGGGTCTTGCCGACGCCGGCCGAACCGACCAGCACCACGCTGCGCGGGCGCCGGTCGGTGAGCACCTGCTGGAGCACGTGCAGTTCGTCCTCGCGGCCGGTCAGCGGCCAGGCCGCGGCGAACGAGGTGGGGGCACCGTCGGTGCGCGTCGCGTCCACCTCCCGGCCGATCGAGTATCTGCCCGAGTGAATGGAGAGTAACTGAATACTCTCGCGCCCCGCGAACGTGCGCGGTGGACTTTCGGTAGTCAGCGGACGACGTCGAAGGGAACGCGCAGATGGCAGTCTTCAAGGACGCCGAAGAGGTCTACACCTACATCGGTGGGGCGTTCACCACGGCGGTCCATGATCCCCAGTTCATCGAGGCCACCAAGGGCACCGGCCTGGTTATCCGGTTGATCCAGACCGAGCCGGCTGCTGAGCTGGTCATCGATTTCGAGGGCCAGAAGGTGTTCACCGGCGACGCCGCCGACGGCGTGCCCTCCTCCGTGCAGCTGCGGATGTCCTCGGACAACAGCAACAAGTTCTGGCAGGGCAAGCTGAACTTCACCCTGGCCATGGCGCAACGCAAGGTGAAGCTGGACGGCAAGCGATCCGTCGCGCTCAAGCTGCTGCCGCTCACCGGGCCGATCTTCGAGAAGTACACCGAGTCCCTGAAATCCGCGGGCCGCGACGACCTCCTCGTCAGCTGAGCCTGCGTCAGATTCCTGACCACTACGTTCCGATACGGAGATCCCCATGCTTGCCCACGAGCGCGTCCTGTCCGATGAGGAGTTCGAGCCCTGGTTCGCCAAGGCTGCGGAGCTCTCCGAGTTCTTCCGCGAGATCGGCCCCAAGTACGACGTGGAGAACACCTTCGCCTACCCGTCGATCAAGGCGTTCAAGGAAAGCAAGATCGGCGGGCTCGGCATCCCCAAGGCCTACGGCGGCCCGGGCGGCAACATCCTGCAGATCTCGAAGATCATCACCGAGATGGGCCGCGGGGACGCGGCGATCACGTTGGCCTACAACATGCACTTCATCATGTTCGGCATTGCGATGGCGAACATGTCCGACGAGCAGAACAAGTACTGGGGCCAGCGCGTCGTCGACGGCGACATCATCTTCGGCCCGTTCTCCGAGCAGCGCGCCGGTTTCTCCGGTCTGGCCGATACTCGGGCGATCCCGCAGCCGGAGGGCGGCTGGAAGCTCTACGGCAAGAAGGTGTGGGGCACCCTCGGTGAGGCCGCCGACATCATCACCAGCAGTGCCACGATCACCGACGCCGACGGCAACCTGCCCGAGGCGTTCGAGGACCGGGTCAGCTCGGAAATGATGTACATCCACGACTTCAACGTCGACGAGAACGGCATCGGCGATGGCGTGCGCATCGAGAAGACCTGGAATGCCCTGGGCATGCACGCGACCGGCACCCACGTCATCCACTTCGAGGGCTTCTACGTCCCGGAGAGCGGCTACATCTGCGAGGCGCGGACGGGGCTGTTCTCCTCGCTGGAGTGGGCCTCGCTGATGTTCGCCAGCCTCTACTACGGCATGTCGCTGCGCATCCTCGAGGAGTCGCGCAACCTGCTGTCCAAGAAGACCCTGGGGGCGACCTTCGGCGCCATCGCCGCGGCGGACACCAAGGTCGCCAACATCGGTCACATCGTCGACGGCGTCGGCGACATGGCCGCCCGCTGCGAGATCAACCGGCGGATGATCTACCAAACCTGCAACGACCTGCTCGACGGCTACGACGAGGAATGGCCGATCGAACTGCGGGTGCCCTACATCGGCCTGGCCAAGACCGCGGTGGCGGCCAACGTGATGCACATGGCCCAGAAGGCGATGTCGCTGGTCGGTGGTTCGGCGTTCCGCAAGGGCACGGTGTTCGAGCGGTTCTACCGCGACGCGTGCGCGTCGATGTACCAGCCGCTGAACGCGGACCAGACCTACACCTACATCGGTGAGTACATGCTCCAGCCCGAAGAGCTCAACGACTGACGATGATCCCGCTGCCCGGGCCCGAGACCTACGGGCTGCACCTGAATCACGTCATGCAGGTGGTGGCCACCCTGTTGTTGTGGGGTGGCTCCATCGCAATGCTGGGGTACGCCGTGGTGCTGGCCCGCCGGGAACGTTCGCCGCTGCCGGTGATGATCGTGGTGGCGGTGGCCACCGGCAGCATCATCGAGCCGATCTATGACATCACCTACCACCTGTACTGGCTGGGTGCCGACCCGCAGGGACATGGACCGCAGTGGACGTTGTTCACCGCGTTCGGTTTGCCCCAGCCGGTGTGGGTGATGCCCGCCTACGTGATGGTGTTCGCGCTGCCGGCCTTGCTGCTGTATCGCTCGTTCGCCCGCGGAGTGAGCGTGCAACGGGTGTTTGCCTGGGCCGCGCTGACCGCGCTCACCACGGCGGTCTTCGAGACCGCGGCGACCAACCTGGACCTGTACACCTACTACGGGCACGCACCCATGCGGTTGGCGCGCTACCCGCTCTGGATCTCGGTCATGGAGGCCGCCCAGATCACCGGGTACGCGCTGCTGTGCGCGGTGATCAAGCTGCGCGCCCCGCGGCCGGTGCACTGCCTGGCGCTGCTCGTGGTGTTCCCGGCGAATTTCGCCTTCGAGACCCTCGGCGCCGGGTTCCCGACGCTGATCTCGATGAACACCCCGCAGCCGGCGACCGGGCTGATGTGGGTGATGGCGCCGGTATCCATGGCGCTGGCCGCAGCCGGGCTGTGGTGGACGGCACAATTGCTGTTCCTCACCCAGCGTTGGGCGCGGTCGGAGGGCCGGTTGGCTACCTCGGCAGGGGTCGAGGAGCAGGTGGTGCCGGTCCGGGGCGTTGCGCAACCCATACTTTCTGTCTAATGCTTGGACCGTAGGTCCGTCGCGACGGTCCCAGCGAGATTCCGAGTAGAGGACGTCCACGTGAAGAAGATGCTCTTGACCGCCCTGGCCGCCGTGGGTGGCGCACTGGCATTCAAGAAGTTCAAGGCCGGCAAGGACGAAGAGGACCTTTGGGCGGAGGCCACCGACCCGGTCCGCTGACCCTCGTCTGCCGTACTCGCTTCGCCCCTTCCGGAGTCGCTCCGGCGGGGGCGTCTGCGTTGCGTGCAGTAACGTTGGGCCGCTTCCGGGGACGTAGCTCAACTGGCAGAGCACTGCCTTTGCAAGGCAGGGGTTAGGGGTTCGAGTCCCCTCGTCTCCACCGACAAAACCGCAGATCAGCGTCCTGCGCTTATTGCTCGTCGAGTCCCGACCCTAGTCGTTACGGCGTGTCGTGCCGGCCGCGTGCCAGAAGGAACGGCGTGCCAGAGTCAATTGCGGTGAACAGGGGCGTACGCCGGCCCGGGCGTCCGTCGTGGGCCGCCGGCCCGTGGGCCAAAGTCAGCGGATCGGTAGCTCGCGGACGGCCATCCGTGTCGGGCTCAGCGAGATGATTGCGCCCCGGATCAGGGCGTCGGTAACCGGTCGGCAGATTCGCATCGAGCAGGACGCCGATCTCCTCGGTGCTCAGCTCGTTGACGTGCCGCAGCTGGATGACCGACGGACGATCGGCGTCGCGCAGGGCAAGCAACATCGCGAAGTCGCTGTCGGCGGTGATGACGACGCTGCCGTCGATCAGAGCCTGGCTCAGGATTGCTTCATCGCTCGCATTGACCAGGCCGAGGTCGAGGACGTGGACGACCTCGTGACCGTCCGCGGCAAGGATCGGTCCGAGTCGCGGGGAGAGGTTCGCGTCGAGCAGGAACCTCATGCCGGACGGGACAGTGGGACCTCGTGTTCGTTGACCACGGCCGCAGCGAACTCAAGGGCCGCCAGGACGTCCTCGCGCTCCAGGTAGGCGTACTCGGCGAGCAGCTCATCGACTGTCATCCCGGCGCCCAGTCGCCCGAGCACCACGCTCACCGTCACGCGCGTGTCCCGGATGCAGGGAACACCGCCCATGCGGGCGGGGTCGGCGGTGATCCGTGGGAAAGCCATGCGCATACGTTACGGCCGAGGGCGGACAACAGCGCTGAACGAGCGCACAAGCTGCCCCGTGACGAGCGTGTGGCGGCGATCGTCCGGACGAGACGACGCCCGAGAGGTG
>DASQPJ010000217.1:0-22549 GCA_035644015.1 Sporichthyaceae bacterium | reverse complement strand
GTCGCTGCCGTGCAGGCCGCGCTGAGCGCCGCACTGGCCACGACCGGCCTGGCGCACGGTGCGATCAGCGTCGACGCGACTCCGCGTCGGGTCGTGGCCACCGTGGCCGACGTCACGGCCCGCGAGGAGGACTCGCGCCGGACCGCGAAAGGCCCCAAAGTCTCCGCCGCCTATGACGCCGACGGCAATCTCACGAAAGCGGCGCAGGGCTTCGCCCGCGGGCAGGGCGTGGACCCGTCCGCCCTGGAGCGGATCACCATCGACGGCGTCGAGTACGTCGGGGTCAGCACCGAGGTGACCGGGCGCGCCGCCATCGAGGTACTGGCCGAGCTGCTGCCGGGCATCATCACCGGGCTGCGTTCGGAAAAGAACATGCGGTGGAACGCGCCGGGGCTGTCCTTCACCCGGCCGATCCGGTGGATCCTGGCCCTGCTCGGTGAGGCCGTGATCCCGTTCCAGGTGTCGAACCTGTCCAGTGGGCGGGAGACCTGGGTGCACCGCAACGCGGACGCACCGATCGTCGAGGTCGCCTCCGCGCAGGCGTTCGCGAGCGTGCTCGCCGACGCCGGGATCGTGCTGGACACCGCGGCCCGGCGGGCGAGCATCGTGGCCGGCGCCGCGGAACTGGCCGCGTCGGTCGGTGCCGTGGTCGAGTTCGACACCGAGAGCGACGTGGTGGACGAGGTGACCAACCTGGTCGAGTCGCCGAACCCCTTGCTCGGTTCGTTCGAGGCGCGCTACCTGGAACTGCCGCCGGACATCCTGGTCACGGTGATGCGCAAGCACCAGCGCTATCTGCCGGTGCGTTCCGCGACCGGCGAGTTGCAGGCGCACTTCGTCGCGGTGGCCAATGGCGACTGCGATCGGGACCTGGTCCGGGCGGGCAACGAGGGCGTACTGCGCGCCCGCTATGAGGACGCCGCTTTCTTCTGGCGGGCCGACCTGCAGGTCCCGCCGGAGGAGTTCCGGTCCCGGCTGGACAAGCTCACTTTCGCCGACAAGCTCGGCTCGGTGGACGACCGGGCCAATCGCATCGCGGCGATCTCCGCCGACCTCGGGGGCAACGTCGAGTTGTCCCCGACGGAGCGGGCGACGTTGGCCCGGGCCGGGGCGTTGGCCAAGTTCGACCTGGCCACCGAGATGGTCGTCGAGTTGTCCAAGCTGGCCGGGGTGATGGCCCGCGAATACGCGCTGCGCGCGGGGGAAACCCCGGAGGTGGCCACCGCGTTGCACGAGATGGAGATGCCGCGCTCGGCCGGTGCGGCGCTGCCGAAGTCGCTGCCCGGCGCGCTGCTCGCGGTCGCGGACCGGTTGGACCTGCTGGCCGGCTTGTTCGGTACCGGCGCGGAGCCGAAGGGTTCCTCGGACCCGTTCGCCTTGCGCCGTGCCGCACTCGGGGTGCTGGCCATCCTGCGCGCGCACCCGCAGTTGGCGGGGATCACCGTCTCCGGTGGTCTGGCTGCCGCCGCCGCGCGTCAGCCGGTCGAGGTGACCGACGCGCGGCAGGCCGACGCGGCACGGTTCATCGCCGGCCGTTACGAGCAGGCGCTGCTCGACGCCGGGCACCCGCACAAGCTGGTGCAGGCCGTGCTGCCGCTTGCCGACCGGCCGACCCTGGCCGATACCACGCTCAATTCCCTGACCAGTCTGCTGTCCGGCGAGCTTGCGAGCCGGAACGAAGGCACAGGTGACCCAGCGTTCGGATCGCTGGTGGAGGCCGTCCTGCGGGTGCGGCGCATCGTGCCCGCGGACGCGCCCGCGGTCGTCGACCCGGCGCACTTCATCGAGCCCGCCGAGGGTGCGCTGGCCGACGCCGTCGCCAAGGCCCGCGTCGAACTCGGCGATGCCCCGGCCGACCTGGATCGCTTCGCTGCGGTCGGGGCCGGGTTGGTGGCCCCGATCAACGCGTTCTTCGACGCGGTGCTGGTGATGGCCGAGGACCCGGCGGTGAAGGCCAACCGGCTCGGCCTCCTCGCTTCGGTGCGCGACCTCGCGGACGGCATCGTGGGCTGGGAAGCGCTCGGCTGACAGCCCTCAGCTGCGTAACGTCCGACGAATCGAGGCCTATAGCGCTCGTTTCGTCGGACGCAACGGGGGTTTCAGGTGAGGTCGGCGGCGCGCACGGCGATGTCGGCGCGCAGGCGGTCGTGATGGTGCCTCAGGTCCAGGCCGGTCAGCTTCTGCAGCTGGGCCAGCCGGTACTTCACCGTCTTCTGGTGCACGAACAACCGGCCCGCGGTCTCCTGCTGCGAGCAGTCGGCGTCCAGGTAGGTGCGCAGGGTGTCTACCAAAGAGGTGCCGTGTGCCCGGTCGTAGGTCAGCGCCGGGCCGATGGTGTCGATGATGAACCGGGGCAGGTCCAGGCTGCCCGGACCGGCCAGCAGCAGGCCGAGGATGCCCAGTTCCTCGTGCAGGGCGACCCGGCGCTCGCCGACCGCGCCCAGCGCCCGGGTGGCGGTGTTCGCTTCCACGTAGGCCTCGGCCAACGCCAACGGGTTGCTGCGCGGTGCGCTCACCCCCCAGCCGGCGGATAGGCCCGGCACCTCTTTGCCCAGTTCCTCCGCGCTGGTCTGCAGGACCGCGCGCAACTCCTCTGCCTCCACGGCGCGCAGTAGCGCGACCACCGTGTCGCCGTGTCGGGCGGCCAACCGCAGCCACCCGGTCGACTGCAGATGGGACTCACACACCGCCAGCAACCGGCGGCGCACCTGCTCTCCGTGTGAAACGCTCCAGCCCTCGGTCTCGGCAATCTCCGCGATCCGGCCGAACGTGCACACCGCCGCCCGCAGGTCTCCGCGGAGATCCACATTCACGTGCTTGGCCCGGGCGGCTGCGGCCCGCCGTTCGTCGGTCGATCCGCTGAGCAGGGAGAGCAGCACCTCATCGCGCAGCGCGGCACGGGCCCGGGCCGCGGCCTGCTCCTCCAGATGGTGCAGCGCGCAGGTGAGGCTGGCCTGGGTGAGTGACAGTTCGACGGTCTCGTCTGCCGCGGGCGCCGTGGTCAACATGCACAGCCACCCGAGCAGGTCCCCGCCCACGTGCACCGAGCGCACGGCGAGGGTCTGATGGTCGTAGGAACCCCACCAGGTAGCACTTCCTGACGGTGCATCACGTTTCTGCCCGGCTCGCACCACTGCGGCCAGCGCGTCGGTATCCAGGCTCGTCGGGTAGGCGGCCAACACATCGAAATCAGTGTCGAACAGCACCACCTCTGACCCGGTGCGCGCCGATACCAGGCGCAGCACGCCGGACAACCGTTCGCCATCCAACAGCGACTGCACCAGCTCCTGCTGCAGCGAGAGCGCGTGGGTGACCTTGGCGAACTGCGTTTCCAGCACCCGGTGCGCGACCTCGACCTCGCGCAGGGTGAACTCGCGCTCGTCGTAGAGCCGGGCGTGGTGCAGCGCGATCGCCGCCAACTCGGCCAGACCGGCCAGCCGCGCCATCTCCCGCTCGGTGAAGATCGAGGACCGCCGCCGCCACACCTCGAGGACGCCGATGATCTCCCCGTCCAGGATCAACGGGGCGCACATGGCGGAGCGGGTCGCTTCGGCCACGGCCAGGGCGTGGAAGTGATCGGAGATCACGTCGTTGTGCAGGTAGTCGTCGACCTTGGCCGCCTTGCGGGTGGCGAACACGTGCCCGGCCAGGCCTACGCCCCGGCGCATCCGCAACCGTGCGGTGGTCATCTCCCGGTTACCCACGCAGGCGCGCATGACGACCTCGTCGCCGTCCACCAGCAGCACTCCGGCCATGTCCCCGGCGAGCAGGGCCAACGCGGTGTGGGTGACCGCGAACAGGCCCTCGTCGAGGTCCTGTGCAGCCAACACGCGGCCGGCGGCCTCGGTCATGGCGGCCAGCGCGGCCTCGGGGTCGCCGGCCAGCGCCGCCGCCACCCGGGCGGGATCAGGCGTTACGGAGATCACCGGCTGCTCCTGGACGTGGAAGAGTCCCGCCTCACGTTACGGGCGAGTTCCGCGGCCGGCTACCTTCTATGGCCGGGCTCACCGCTTATGGGGCTTCGGGCCGCGCAGCGTCGGGCGCGAGACGTCCACCCGGACCACGTCGTTGATGTAGCGGCCGCCCTTGGTGTCGAACGGCACGACGAGCTCGGGCCGGGTCAGCGATTTCCCGTCGGCCACGGTGGCCAGCAGCACCATCTTGTTTTCCAGGTTGGGGTCGATCTCGCCCCAGGCAAGCGCTGCGGCGTACCCGTCGGCCCCGACCACGGTGATCACGAAGCGCTGCAGATCGCCCTTTGCCTTCGGGTCGACGGCCGGCCCGGCGCCGTTCAGCACGTCGTAGAGCAGTGCACCCTTGAAGGTGTGGTTGCTCCGCTCCGGGCCGACGCCGAAGGCGACCTCCTTGGTGTGCTGCGGCATCGCGTTGAGCTCGGCCACGGTGAGCCGTTTCGGATGGTGCACGGAGCCGGTCACCGCGACGGCACCGGTGTCGGTGGCGTGCGGGCCGGTGGGGTTGTCCGCCGCGACGGCGGTGCCGGGGCAGACGGCCAACGCGACCGCCAGTGCCAGACCGGTCAGGGTGTGCCTGCGACTCAACGTGCCTCCCGCCGTTTCGGATTCACAGCGACAACAGCAGCTTCATCGCGGATCGGTCGCGCAGTCGCGCGTATCCGGTCGGCGCCTCGGCCAGCGGCAGCGTGCCGCTGATCACGAAGGTCGGGTCGATCACGCCCGCGCCCAGCAGCGGCAGCAGTGTGCGTCGCGCCCGCATCGGGTCGCCGATGGCAAAACGCAGGGTGATCTCGTCCGCGAACGCGGCCGCCAGCGGCAGCGGCCAGGAGGGCTCGGTATGGGCGCCCACCGAGACCACGATGCCCTGGCGTCGAACGACTCGCAGGGCCAGCTCCAGGCCGATCGGATGGCCGACGGCCTCCACCACCAGGTCTGCGCCGCGGCCATCGGTGAGCTCATCGAGTACCGCGCGGAGGTCGTCGGGATGTGCGCCGATGCCGCCGTGTTCCTCAGCCAGGTCCAGCCGGTCATCCACCGGGTCGGCCACCACCACCGCGGCGGCGCCCAGGGTCTGGGCGCAGATCGAGGTGAGCTGCCCCACCGGGCCACCGCCGATCACCGCGACCACTTGGCCCGGTTCCAGTTCGCCGCGTTCGCAGGCGATCCAGCCGGTGGCCAGGTTGTCCCCGACCAGCAGCGCGGCGGCCGGGTCCACCTGCGGCGGCAACGGGGCGAGCACGGTGTCCGCGAACGGCACCCGGACGAATTCGGCCTGCGCGCCGTCCAGTTCCGGCCCGAAAATCCCGCCGGTACCGAAGAACTGACGGTGCGGGCAATGCCAGTGCTGGCCGCGATCGCACCACCAGCAAACCCCGCAGGCGGTGTAGTCCGAGCCCATCACCTCGGTGCCCACAGCCATCCGGCGCACCGCGGGGCCGGCCGCCACCACGGTGCCCAGGTACTCGTGGCCGAGCACGCTGCCCGGCCGCATGCCCGGCGCGTGCCCGCTGCTCACGTGCAGGTCGGTGCCGCATACCGCGGACAGTCGCACCTCGACCACCACGTCGGTGTCCGACAACGGCGTCGGATCGGGCACGGTGCTCACCGATACCCGATCCGGTCCGTCCCAGATCACCGCCCGCATGACGGCGCCTCAGCTGACGGCGCTGATGCGCTCGGCCAGCCGGGCCGCGGCCTCGGCCAGCGCGGTGCGCTCGGCCGGCTCCAACGGCAGTTCCACGATCTCCGCCAGTCCGCCGCGGCCCAGCCGCACCGGCAGGCCCACCCGGGTGTCGCGCAGCCCGTACTGACCGTTCGGCACCACCGCGCAGGCCAGCACCGAGCTGCGGTCGTCGCGGGCCATGGTGGTCACCATCAGCGCCGCGGACTGGCCGGGGGAGAAGTACGCCGAGCCGGTCTTGAGCAGCGAGACGACCTCGGCCCCGGAGTCGCGGGTGCGCTCCACAATCGCGTCCAGCGTGGGCCGGTCGATCAGCTCGGTGAGTTTGCGGCCGCCTGCCGTGGCCTGGGACAGCGGGACCACCATTTCCGGGCCGTGGCTGCCCAGCGCGTAAGCGACCACCTGGTCCGGGCGGGTCTTGCCGGTCAGCCCGACCAGCGAGGCGAACCGCGCGGTGTCCAGCACGCCCGCCATGCCCAGCACCCGCTCCGGCGGGAAGCCCGTCTTCAGTTGCGCGACGTGCGTCATCTCCTCCAGCGGATTGGAGACCACCACCACGACCGAGTTCGGGGCGACCGCCCTGATGCGTTCGCTGACCGAGCCGACGATCGCGGCGTTCACGTTGGTCAGATCGGTGCGGCTCATCCCCGGCTTACGCGGACGGCCCGCGGTCACGATGACGTAGTCGCAGCCGGCCACCCCGTCGACCGAGTCGGCACCGGTGATTCGGGTCGAGGAACCACACAGGCTCGCGCCGTGCCACAGGTCCAGCGCGATGCCCGCGGCCAACCCTTCCACGATGTCGGTCAGCACGACCTCGTCGAACAGGTCGGACTCGGCCAGCCGCATCGCGGCGACCGCGCCGACGTGACCGGCGCCGACCACCGCCGCTCGGGGTCGCCCGGTGCGCGCACCGACGGAGCCCAGCGCGGGCAGCGCCGGCGCCGGGGCGCCGCGGCGGTAGAGGGTGTTCACCGTGGCGGCGTCCGGTGCGGACGGTCCGGTGAGCATCGGCGCCGGGCCGGCGGGCCGGCCCGGCGCCGATGCAGCCCTGGCGGCTGACCCGTTCGGGCGCGGGGGGACCTGGCGGCCCTTGGCCACACCCGTGTTGGCCAACGTGTTCGGCGGAACCACCGGTTGGGGTGCCCGCTTCGGCGGGACCGGCGCCTCCTGGTCGATCCGGACGCCGATCTCCCGCGCGCGTTCGCGGGCCAGCGGGGTCACCAGATCCCCACGTGCCACCCGCAGCACGCCGCCGTCCCGCTTGGCCGCGTCGACCTGCTCAGCCCCGATGACTGCCATCGCGCGTTACCTCAGCTGTCCCGGCCGGTTAGCTGCTCCAGCGCTTCGATCGCGGCAGCGCTGGCCGCCTTGACCTCGCTCTCGGAGCCGGAGATGAACATGCGGCCGAAGCGGCCGACGGCGCGGTTCTCGACCAGTTGGATGTTGGCGGCCTTCTCGGCCTCGTTGGCGGCCAGCGACACGTAGGCGGCCGGCGCCACCTCGAGGATGAACAGGCTCTCACCGGGCAGCAGCAGCGAGCCCTTGCGCCATTTGTTCAGCAGCTGCGCCTGGTACGGGCTGACGTTGGTGATGAACTGCGCGGAGGCGATCTTCGGCTTCAACCGATCCGCCTCGGTGAGTCCGAGGTAGGCCAGGACTGCATCGCCGGCGGCGAGCACCTCGGCCTGCTGCGCAGAGTGGATCTCCAGCAGGCCGAACTCCCGCTCGACGACCTGCAGCGCCGGGCGGACATCGGCGGCCTTGAGCGCGATGTCGGCGACCCGGAAGATCTCGTTGCCGGGTGCCACCTCGATGAACAGTTCGGCCATGCCGGCCACCGGGACGTCACCCGGGCTGGTGGCCGCGACATGGGCCGCCGCCTGCCGCTGCATGCGGTCGATGAACGCCCAGGTCCTGAGTGAGAACTCGGCCATCAGTACAAGGCTCCTGACGTTGCATCAGCAATGGACAAGGCAATCCCGAACGGGGTGATGAGCAGCGCGTGTGGGTACTCGACAACGTCGTGCCCGAGATATTTGGCGACCACGGCGCCCGCGCCGGGCACCATCAGCGCGCCACCGACCAGGTGGATCGGTCCGTCGGGGCGGGTGGGCAGCAGGCGGTCAATGTTGTGCGCGACCCGCTCGATACCGGGACGCAGCACGGATAGGAAGTCGTTGGTGTTCGTGCGCTTGAGCTCCTCGGCCTCCTCGACACTGATTTTCTTCGCACCGGCCAGGATCAGGTTGAGATGGTGCCCGCCGCCGGGTAGGTCGTCGAGGCTGACAAGCTCGCCGTCGCGGTACATCCCGACACCGGTGGACCCACCGCCGACATCCGCGATCGCCCCGTCCCGGAGCCGCAACAGTGCCTGAGCGGCCGTCACTTCGTCGGTGAGCCCGACGCAGACGAAGCCCGCGCGCTCCACCACGAACCGGCAGGCTCGGGCATCCGCCTCGGGCACACCGGGCGGATATGCCGCCGCAGCCTCGGTCAGTCGCACGCCGAGTGCGGCCTCCGCGGAACCCTTGAGCGCCGCGGTGGCGTCGGTTGCGGCATGGAAGTCCACCACGACGCCGTCGCGCACCGCGGCCTCGCGCCGGAAGTCCAGGAACACCGGACGGTCCAGCGCGTCGACCACGGTAAGCACGATGGTCGCGGTGCCCAGGTCGATGCCAACGCGTAGATCGCCGTGGTAGTCCGGCAGGGGGGCACGCAGACGATGCGACGCGTCGGAGAGGAAACGGTCAACATCGATGCCGGTTCTCATCACGGCGCGATCCCGATGTGGGCCGGCACGTTGTTGCCGTATAACCCGCGCCACGGCCGCGACTCGTAGGCCACCCGCTTGATGTTGATCAGGTGCAACGGGCTGACGTTGTCCGAGGTGATCGACCCGCTCCAGCTGCCGGTGCCGAGCATGAACGAGGGCCCGATCTCGGTGGAGTAACCCATGCCGCCGAACAGGCTCGGAGTGTTCACCGGGATGCGCGAGGCCGGCAGTTCGGACAGCCGCGCCACCACCTCGGGGTCCCCGGCATGGATGCCCAGGGTGTGCCCCTCCCCGCCGAAGGCAAGGACCTGCCGGCACCAGTCGATGCCCTGCTCGAAGGTGTCCGCGCGGTAGAAGGACAACACCGGCCCGAGGATTTCCGCGGAGAGCATGTTCGCCCGGCCGACCACGTCGAGTTCCGCGCCGAGAACCCGGGTGTCGTCGGGCACCGAGACACCCGCGCGCTGCGCGAGCACCGTCGCCGACTGGCCCACGTTGTCCGCGCGCAGACCGCCGCGCTCATCGAAGATGACGGCGGCCAGTTTGGTCTGCTCGTTCTTGTCCAACATCGCGCAGCCGCGGCGCTTGAACGCTTCAATCCCCGCCGCGTAGATCGAGCCGTCGATGACCACAGTCTGCTCGGCCACGCACGCCGTGCCGTTGTCGAAGGATTTGGACGTGACCACCATCAGCGCGGCCTCGTCGAGGTTCGGCACGCTGCTGTGCACGTAGACCGGCACGTTGCCGGCGCCGACGGCCAGGCACGGCTTGCCGGCCTGGTAGGCGGCGCGCACCATGCCGGCGCCGCCGGTGGCCATGATCAACGCGGTGTCCGGGTGGCGCATCAGCTCGGCAGTGGCGTCGATGCTGGCCTTGGTCAGGCACTGGATGATGTCCTTCGGCGCGCCGGCCTGCACGGCCGCGTCGCCCATGATCTGCGCGGTGAGCGAGCAGCACTTGACCGCTCGCGGGTGCGGGGCGTGCACCACGGCGTTGCCGGCCTTCACCGCGGCCAGGCACTTGTAGATGACCGTCGAGGTCGGGTTGGTGACCGGGATGATCGCCGCGATGACGCCGACCGGCGAGCCGATGGCGGTCATCCGGCCGGGCTCGTCGACCCAGAGCACACCCTTGGTGCGCATGCCGACCATGGACTTGGCGCAGAAGTCGGCGTTGTAGAGGTTCTTGAGGATCTTGTCCTCGTAGACCCCGTAGCCGGTCTCGTCGACGGCGAGGCGAGCCAGGTCCTTGGCGGCGGCGGCCGCAGCCGCGGCCATGGCGGCCACGATGCGGTCGATCTCCTCCTGGGTCGCCCCTTCGAAGGCATTGAACGCCGCCTTGGCCCGCCGTGCCGCGTCTCGCGCCTCCGCCAGCGCCGCGAGATCGGCGTCCAGCGTTTGGAGACTCACAGTGCGGTCCTCTCGTTCCGGTGACGTACCGGACGGGGTTACTTACCGGAGGGCGCCACGACCGGGGGCTTGCCGAGGATGGCCTCGACCTCGTCGTGTGGACGCGGGATCACGTGCACCGAGACGACCTCGCCGACCTTGCCCGCGGCCACGGCACCCGCGTCGGTAGCGGCCTTCACCGCGCCGACGTCACCGCGCACCATCACCGTCACCAGACCGCCACCGATCTGCTCGCGGCCGATCAGCACCACATTCGCGGCCTTGACCATCGCGTCGGCGGCCTCGATGGCCCCGACCAGACCGCGGGTCTCCACCAGGCCGAGAGCGGTGGTGGGCACTGAACTGTTGACTGCCATCGTTGCTCCAGTACTAGGGTCCGGCGTTGCTATGCGGACTTGCTGAACGTCATCGCCCCGGCCACAACCACCGAGTCCACGATCGCCACCACGGCAGCGTCGGTGGGGACTTCCCCGGTGCCCGGGCCGATCCGGGCCGCGCTGCCGCGCGACACGACCACCATTTCGCCGGTGCCCGCGCCCGTCAGATCGATGGCCACGTACGGCGTGCCGGCAGTTGCCTTGCCGGTTGCCGGGTCGACTGCCTCGACCAGCAGCAACTTGTAGGCGTGCAGCCCCTGATGCTTCACGGTCGACACAACCTGACCCGTGACTCGCCCGAGCTCCACGACGACCTCCAGCGCTATGTCGGCTGCCGACGCTACGCACGAACACTCCGGTGGGCGTTGTCGCCCACGGATAACGATGTGTCCTGCAGATGACGCACAGAGCCATCGGCGGCCGGCAGTACCGGTGGTGGGGTGGACCCCATGATTCGCGACGACGATGTCGAGTTCCATGCGCCCGATCCGGCCGATCCGACGTGGGCCGAGACCAATTACTTCGGCTTCTACAACGCCGAGCACCAGCTCAACTGCGGGGTCTACGCGCTGTTCCGGCCGAACCTGGGCGTGGTGCAGACGACCGTCTGCCTGAACAAGCAGCCGGACGCGCACCAGCCGTGGAAGGCGGACTACGCGGACTACCGCGGGCACTGCCCGATCCCGGAGCCGCGCTCGTTGGCGAACTACTCGCTGGCCAGCGGGCTCACCGTGCGCACGATCACGCCGAACCGGGACTGGGAGGTGTCCTACGACGACGGCCGCGGAGTTTCGCTGACCTTCGTGTGGACCGCGTTGATGGACCCGTTCGACATCCAGGACCCGGAGATGGACCCCATCAAGGCCGCGCAGATGGCGGCGGCCGACTTCGCCTGGGGCACCGCCTACAACGGGCACTTCGACCTGACCGGCCACGCGCAGGGTGAGGTGAACATCCGCGGCGAGAAGTACCCGATCGACTGCGTGTCGACGATGGACCACAGCTGGGGTCCGCGGGCGGAGCGCGGCGCGCCGAACATGAGCTGGCTGCACGCCCACTTCTCCCGCGACTACGCGGTGCACGCGATTTTCACCTTCGACCAGACCGCGCCAGGCGGCGGAACCGAGCTCTCGCTGTCCCACGGCTACGCGCTGGTCAACGGTTCGATGTACGGACTGAAGGCCGGCCAGGGCACCACCAAGCGGGACGGCGACCTGTTCCCCGAGGACATCTCGTTGGAGGTCACCGACATCCGCGACGTCACCCACGTGTTGCACGGGGTGCCGACGTCGAGGTTCGCGTGGCAGTGCTGGCCGAACATGATGGGCTGGAACCCGCTGAACAAGTGGACCTCGGACCAGGTGGCCGGTCAGACCGGCTGGGGCGAGGTCATGGACTTCTACGAGATTCCGCAGCTCACCGCCGTCAACGCGGCCCGACGAGCGAGCTGAGGGGCCTCAGAAGATGTCCGTGCGCACCGTGATCTTCGACATGGACGGCACGCTCGTCCAGTCGCGCGGTGCTGCCTGGGAGGTATTCCAGGACACCGTCACCCGGTTCAACCTGGACATGACCGACCCGGAGCAGTTCTTCGACCTGTTCCGGGACAACTTCTTCACCGGGCTCAAGGCCTACATCGGGGAGCCCGCCAAGGCCGACGCGGTGGCCGAGCACTTCTTCACCAATCTGCGCAAGCGCTACACCCCTGAGCTCATCCCCGGCATGACCGACATCGTGCACGCGCTGGCCGGGCACTATTCGCTGGCCGTGATCTCGACCAATGCGATGGATGCCATCCGGCGCACGCTGGAACACGCCGGGGTGGCCCACTGCTTCGCGCACGTATTCGCCGGGGACGTGGAACCCAACAAGTCGGTCAGCATTCAGCGCATTCTCGCTGACCCCTCCTACTCCACCATCCGCCGCTGCGCGCCGGATTACGTGGAGGAGGGCGTGCTGCCGGCCCGGGCCACCGCGGATCAGATCGTGCTGGTCACCGACACCGTCGGCGATGTGCGCGAGGGGGTGCAGTGCGGGATCCGCGTCGTCGGCGTCTCGTGGGGCATGCACTCCGCCGCGGAGTTGACCGCAGCCGGCGCGGAGTTCGTCGCGCTGTGGCCGCAGGAGATCGTGGCCCGTCTGCTGCCGGACGGGTCCTGCACCCCCGGTGGGTGCACCTGCCTGTCCTGTGACGTTCCGGTGGCACCGGCCGCACCGACCCGCGATGTGCGGGCCGAGGCGGCTGCTGCCGGACGCCTGCGTCGCACCCGGCGTTCCGGGCCGGCGCCACCTCCGGTGCAGCGACCCGTGGCAACTGCCACGGGCTGCGGCTGCGCCGGGCCGTCCTGTCGGTCCACTCCCGCGGCCGACCCGTATCTCTCGTACGCCCTGTCCATCATCGCCACCCGGAGGCACAGTTCATGACCGTGATCGCTGAGGGCTACAACGCCTTCGAGACCAACAAGACCGCAACCGGCACCATCAAGTACCTGAAGGACCCGGCTGCGGTGATGGGCCTGATCAAGAGCGGCAAGCTCGCCGACCACATCCTGCTGGTTCGCGGCGGCACCACCACCTTCCTCGCCCCCGCCCTGACCATGGGTGCCATCGGCGTCATCACCATGTCCGGGGCCCCCGAGTCCCACCTGGGCATCCTGTCCCGTGAGTTCCAGATCCCGTGCGTGATGACCGCGAACCTGACCAGCAGTTCCTCGCGCTACGAGGTCGGCAGCGCGGACACCGCGCACTTCGAGGAGATCATCGCGGAGCTCGACGGTAAGAGCGTGACGCTGGACTGCTCCGACCACGAAACGGGCAGGGTCGTCCTCAACGGCTAGTCGCCGCCCCCCGACATCGACAGATCACACCTGAGAGAGGGTTCCATGAGCGCGAGCGGCAAGGCCGAATATCTCAAGCGTTACGAGCCGGGCGACGATGGCCTGCGGTTCCAGAATCTGGAGTACATCGGCAACTTCAAGGGCATGCCGGGTGTGCCCGACGGCATCAAGGGCGACCGCATGATGCGGGAGCGCGCCCACAGCAAGGTGCTGGAGAAGGTCAGCAAGGAAGATGTCCTCAAGGACGAGTTCACCGTCGACGAACTCAACGACCTGAACAACTACCTGGCATGGAACATCTGGGACGTGCTGGTCATGCGCGCCACCGAGGGTGCCTCGGGCATGATTCCCCGTCAGGAGTACGAGATCCTCGCGTTCATGCAGGAGTTCTACCGCTACCCGCAGTTCATGCGCATGATGACCGACCGTATCGGTGCTCAGGGCGTCATGGACATCGGCGCCAGCGCCAAGAAGGAGATCGGCACCAAGATCAACTGCGTGCACGACTGGTGTTTGGGTGCGGTGGCCTTCGGTATGGGCCGCTGCGGCCTGTTGGCGCTGGAGGCCATCGGGCCCAACGACTACGTCGAGGAATCCAACATCATCCTGAAGTTCATGCAGCGCGTGCTGTGGGGCAAGCGGCAGGACGGCTACATCCTGAACTCGCAGGACAATTACCGCTGCCAGATCCACGATCAGTCCGTCATCGATCAGGTGATGAGCCAGGTCGTGGACTTCGAAGAGGGCAGCGAGGATTACCTGCGCTTCACCAAGTTCAACGCCACCGCCGAGCTGCTGGCCTTCTTCGACCACTACGACTGCCGGCTCGGTCTGGGCGACACCGGCCCGTACCCGCTGCCCGACGGTCGCCTGCTGATCATTCGTGACCTGTTCGTCAACGAGCCGGTTTACCACTGGTCCGACGTCTGCGACGAGCTGCCGCACTGCTACTCGCTCGGTGTGGTCATCGACCCGGACAAGCTGGGGTTGCGGGAGATCCGGGTCAACGACATCTCCACCACGTTCACCATCCCGAAGAACTACATCCCGGGCATCACCGGCGGAGCGATCTTCGTGCGCGAGCTGCACGACACCCCGATGGGTGAGGTGTACCCGCTCAAGCTCACCGAGCTCGAGCCGCACCTGGACAAGATCCGTACCGCGACGGTCAAGATGTACGACAAGACCATCCGCATGCCGCGTCGTGAGCTGCTCACCAACGGCATCTGGTCGTACTACGTCGACATGTTGCTGCCCTACCTGCGCAAGGCCGGGCTCTGGGAAGAGGTCACCTCCCCGAAGTACGACTTCTGGGAGATCGACCAGCGCGTGGCGAACTACTACTACGAGATCACCAAGCGCAACTTCGTGCAGGTGACGGTGCCGCAGAAGATCTTCTCCGGCGAGGGCTACCTGCCCTTCGACGGGAACGAGGCGGACCTGCGCTTCAGCAAGTACGCCTGGATCTAATTAATTGCACCACCAAAGCGCCGGGAACGGGACCAGGCCCGTTCCCGGCGCGCCCGCCCAGAGGAGAGACGTGAACGAGGAGACCTTCGAGGTCCTCAACGCCGTGTACCTGCGCAAGATCGCCACCGCCGACGTCGTCGGCGAGTGCACCGGTCGGGATGCGGACGCGGTCCGGGCGGTGCTCTCCGAGCAGTCTGCCGCCGGCAACGTCGAGGACCTCGGCGGGCAGTTCATGCTCTCCGAGGACGGCATCAGGTCCGTGCTCGAGGGCTATGAGGAGCGCTACGCGGCGCTGCGCGAGGACGACACGGTCGAGGACTGGTACCAGCGCTTCGAGACCCTCAACGCCCAATTCCTGCAGACCATCAGCGCCTGGCAGACCTCGGGCGAGGACGAGGGCGTCCTCGACAAGCTATTGAAACTGATTAACCGTCAGATCCGAGCGCTGAACACGATCAGCCCCAGCATCGCGCGCTACGCCCGATACGAGGAGCGGTTCACCCAATCACTGGAACTGGTCGAGGCCGGCAAGAACGATTTCGTGTGTGGCATGACGGTCGACTCATTGCACAACATTTGGTTCGAGTTCCACGAGGACATCCTGACTCTGCTCGGCCGTCCGCGCCTGGACGCCGAGGCGGATCACTGAGGATCCGTCACCCCATGACGCATTTCGTGCACGACGTCCGATCCATCGATCCGGCGGACAGCACTCGCTTCGGCGGGAAGGCCACCGGCCTGGCCCGGATGAACCGGTTGGGCCTGCCGGTGCCACCCGCGTTCGTGATCGACACCGACGCGTGCCGAGAGACCGGGGAGCGCAAGGGCCGACTGCCCGATGGGTTGGCCGAGCAGGTCGGTGCCGCACTGGCCGAGTTGGAGAACGGGGTCGACCGCAGCTTCTCCGTCGGTACCCGCATTCCGCTGCTGGTCTCGGTGCGCTCGGGCGCGAAGGTCTCCATGCCCGGCATGATGGACACGATTCTCAACCTGGGCCTGCACCGCGGGAACATCGCGCGCTTTGCCATGGCCACCGGTTCGCAGGTAGCGGTGGACTGCTGGCTGCGCTTCTGGGCGATGTACGCCGACATCGTGCTCGATGTGGACCCCGAGTTGTTGCGTGAGGGCGTCGAGGCGCAGCGCGCTGCCGCCGTCGCCGACCTCAGTGACACCACCGCGGCGGCCTTTGAGGACGCCGTGCTGTCCTTCCTGGAGGACGAGGGCGCCGCCGCCCCGGCCGATCCGCGCACCCAGTTGGACGAGGCGATCGGCGCGGTGTTCCGCTCCTGGGACTCCCGGCGGGCCAAGACGTACCGCGCACACCACGGCATCCCGGACGACCTGGGCACGGCGGTGGTGGTGCAGGTGATGGTGTTCGGCAACGCGGGTCCGGACTCGGGCAGCGGCGTCGCGTTCACCCGGGATCCGAAGACCGGCGTCGCCCAGCTCTACGGCGAGTACCTGCCGCAGGGCCAGGGCGAGGAGGTCGTCGCGGGCACCCGGACCCCGGTCGACCTGGCCGAGGAGAAGCCGGAGTGGGCCGACCTGCGCCGGGAGTTGCTCGAGCACAGCGCGATGCTGGAGGCCGAGTACCGCGACGCGTTGGACATTGAGTTCACCGTGCAGGACGGCACCCTGTACTTGCTGCAGGTGCGTCCGGCCAAGCGCACCGCGGCGGCGGCCGTGCGGATTGCCACCGACCTGTTGGCCGAGGGCACCATCGACCCGAGCACCGCGTTGGGCATGGTGACCGCGGATCAGGTGCGTCGGCTGGTCTCCCCGCAGTTCTCCGCCGCGGCCATGTCCGCGGCCGCGCTGCTCACCACCGGCATTGCCGCGTCGCCCGGCCACGGCAGCGGTCAGGCCGTCCTGGACGCCGACCGCGCCGCGACCCTGGCCACCGAGGGCCATGACGTGGTGTTGGTTCGGCCCACCACCAGTCCGCAGGACCTGCGCGGGATGCTCGCCGCGACTGCTGTGCTCACCGCGCGCGGCGGGGCCACCAGTCATGCCGCGGTGGTGTCCCGGGCGTTGGACAAGCCCTGCGTGGTCGGCGCCTCCGAGGTGGACGTGCGTCCGGACGAGCAGGTCTTCATCATCGACGGGGTTAGTTACCCGGAGGGCACCGAGCTGTCCGTGGACGGCGCCACCGGCAAGATCTACGCCGGACTGCTGCCGCGCGCCATCCCGGACACCGCGGATCTCGGCCTGGCCGACCTGCTGGGCGTTGCCGACCGCACCTCCGGCGCGACGGTGTGGCTGCCCGCCGCCTCCCCGCAGGCCATCGCGGGGGCCTGCGGCCGCGGCGCATCGGGCATTGCCGTGGTCGGCCTCACCGACCTGATGGCCGTCGTCCCCGACGCGGTGGCCCGACTGGTCAGCGCCATCGAAGCGTTGAGCACCGACCCGAACGCCCCGGCGGCCACGGTTGAACAGGTCATCGCCACCGACGTGCGGGCCTGTGTGGCCGCGGCACTGACCGCGACCAACGGCCTGCCGATTGACATCCGGCTGCCGGTGTTCACCTCACCGCGAGCCCGCCAGTTGATCGACGAATGGGCCGGCCTCGCCCCGCACCTGCTGCTGCCGCTGGGTCCCCGGCGGCTGCTGGTGGCCTGGTTGGAGGCCATCGCCGGCGCCGTGGCGGACACCGGCCACCCGGCCACCACGGTGCTACTGGGCGGGGTTACCAGCCCGTCCGAAGTGGCCGCGTTCGCCGAACTCGCCGCGGACGTCGGGCTGGCCTGCGGGGCCGTGTTGAGTAACCCGACCATCCTTTTCGACGCAGAGCTGTTGACCCGTCAGGGCCACACGTTGTGGGTCGATCTGCACGAGCTCACTCGGTGCGCGCACGGCTACCCCGAGGAGTTACTTTTCACCGTCTCCGAGTTGACCGCTGCGGGCGGCACGGAGGGGGCCGCGCCCGGCACCGCGCTCAACCCACTGGTTCGCGATCTGTTGGGCGAGCTGGTGGTGCTCGGCGGCGGACGGATCGGTGTCGATCTGGCCGGCGCCTCCCCGGCAGGAATCGCCCCGGAGCTGTACCGGCTGGGGTTCCGTACGTTCACCGCGAGCATCGCCGGGGCCGAGGAGCTGCGACTGCTGCTCGGCCAGGCGATCACCGACGAGTCCGGGGGCTCAGTGCATGTCCCAGTGAAGGAGACCGGCAATGGCTGAATTCTTCCCGTCCGTGCCGGACCTGCGCGGTCGTGCGCTGGGGTTGGTGGAAACCATGGGTCTGGTGGCCGGTGCCGAGGCCGCCGATGCCATGGTCAAGGCGGCCAACGTCGAGCTGATCTCCAAGCAGCAGGTCGGCGGTGGGCTGATCTGCATCCTGGTGGCCGGGGACGTCGGCGCGGTGAAGGCCGCGGTGGACGCCGGCAACGCCGCCGGCTCCCGGGTCGGCCGGGTGGTCTCCGCCCACGTCATCCCACGCCCGCATGCGGACATCCCGGGAATCCTGCTGCGCCCGTCGGTCAGATAACTTCCACCTCGACCAGGGTGTCGGAGAAGGTCGGGGCGTTACCCAGGTCGGCGAACTGGAACGGGTTGACCGAGCTCACCGTGGCCAGCGCCTTGGAGAGCTTGCGCCAGCCGCCGACGTGGGCCAACGCCACGCCGGGCGCCACCTCGTCGCTGATCTTCGCCAGCACCACGAACGACCCGCGTTCGTTGAACACCCGCACCTCGTCGCCGTCCGCGATCTTGCGATCCGCGGCGTCGTTCGGGTGCAGGATGACGGTCGGCTCGCCGGCAATGCGTCGCTGCGCGGGTTGGTCGCCGTAGCTCGAGTTCAGGTAGGAGTGCGCCTTCGGCGAGATCAGGTTCAATCCGCGCCCGGCGTTCCATGAGGACTCCCGCGGCCCGATGTAGTGCGGCAGCGGGTCAACCGGCTGGCCCGGCTGATGGTCGTTGGAACCCTGTCGGAACAGCGGCAGCACGAAGTTGCCGCCGGCCGCGATCGAGGCGACGAACTCCGTTTTGCCCGACGGGGTCGGGAAGTTGCCCTCCGCGTGCGGGGCGTAGCTGTCCGGGTCGGGCAGGTTGAGCCGGGCCCACCCGGTCTCCTTCAACGACTCCACGGTGATGCCCGCCATGGCCGGTGCCGACCAGTCGAAGGAGTTCGCGATCATGTCGTCGTCGGTGCGGGTGAAGTAGTCCTCGGTGTAGCCCATGGCCTGCCCGAGGCGGCGGAACAACTCAGTGTTCGGGATCGCCTCGCCCAGCGGCTCAATGGCCGGCTGATTGAGCGTCACATAGAGGTGTCCCCAGCTGAACATGATGTCCTGCTGTTCCAGCTGACTGGTCGCGGGCAACACGATGTCGGCGTAGTCCGCAGTGTCGGTGAGGAAGTGCTCGGAGACCACCGTGAAGAGGTCCTCGCGCTGGAGGCCCTCGATCATCTTGTCCTGCTCCGGGCAGACCACCACCGGGTTGGAGTTGTAGACCATGAGCGCCTTGATCGGTGGGTCCAGGGGGACCTCGCCGTTCAGGTGACGACCCAACAGGAACTGGTTGAGCACCCGGGTCCCGGGCTGAATCATCTCTGCGCCCAGGAAGGCCGGCCAGTTCACCGGGAACGCCCACAACGGCAGCTGCAGGATGCCGCCGCCGACGTGCCGCCAGGCACCAACCAGGGCCGGCAACGAGGCCAGCGCACGCACCGTCTGCCCGCCGCCGGCGTGCCGCTCGATGGCCACGCCGATGCGGATCAGCGAGGGCTCCGCGGCCGCGTACTCGCGGGCCAGGGTGCGGATGTCCTCGGCGTCCAGACCGGTCTCGGCCGCGGCAAATTCCGGGGTGTACTGCTGTACCCGCTCGGCCAGTTCGTCGTAGCCCACGGTGTAGTCGCGCACGTAGGCCTCGTCGGTCAGGCCCTCGTTGATGATCACGTGGATCATCGCCAGCGCCAGCGCACCGTCCGTGCCCGGCCGGATCGGCAGGTGCCAGTCCGCATGCTTGGCGGTGCGGGTGCGGACCGGATCGACCACGACCACCTTGGCGCCACGCCGCTGCGCCTCGGCGACGAACTTCCACAGGTGCAGGTTGGTGCTGATCATGTTGCAGGCCCAGATCAGGATGAACTTGGAGTGCACCAGGCTCTCCGGGTCCACGCCCGCCGTCGCGCCCACCGTCATCGCGTAGGCCGTGCAGCACCCCGAGTCGCAGTAGGTGCGCTCGCCGACCGTGGCGCCCATCCGGTTGAACAACGGGTCGCCCGCGTTGAGGCCGTTGAGGATGCCCTGGGTGCCCAGGTAACTGACGGGCAGGATGGCTTCCGCGCCGTACTCGGAGATCACGCCCTTGAACCGGGTGGCGATCTCGGTGATCGCTTGGTCCCAGGTGATCCGCTCGAACTGGCCGCTGCCCTTGGGGCCGGTGCGCCGCAGCGGGTACAGCACCCGGTCGGGCGCGTAGACGGTGTCCACGAAGTTGTTGACCTTGACGCACAGGGCGCCCGCGGTGAACGGGTGATCGGGATCCCCGCGCACGCCCAACGCCTTGCCGTCCTCAACGGTGACGAGCATCGCGCAGGTGTCCGGACAGTCGTGCGGACAGGCGGCCTTCACCACCGTCTGGCTGCTGTTGGTGTCGACGATCGGCAGGGTGGCGGTCATGACAACTCCCGGAGTCGATGCGTACCGCCCATCGTGTCGTGCGGCGCGGGTTCCCGCCATGACGGACAACGACGCGGGTTTGACCACCGACGACAGGCGCCGGTGCGGGCGGTTATCGTCGTGGGGCGCGTAACTGGGAGGCGATCTGCCCGTGGGCGTGGGCAATGCGGTCGAGGCCACCCGGACCGGTCGGGTGGGTGTGTGGCGCGACATCGTGCGCGAGCACTTCGTCACGCTGGACGTCGACGCGGCCCGCATCGGCCATTTCGAGGGCCACGTGCAGACCGCCGCCGTCGGGCATTTGCGAGTCTCCGAAGCGTCGTCAGTGACGCAAGGTATCCACCGTACGCGGGCTTTTGCCCAGCAAGACGGAGTCCGCTATCTGCAGGCCGGGCTGATCACCCGGGGCCGCGGGCATGTGGTCCAGGACGGTCGCGAGTGCGAGCTGGGACCGGGCGACTTCACCGTCTACGAGACCGACCGGCCGTTTTTCTGGGGCCTGTCCGGGGACGCCACCGCGCGGTGGAACCTGCTGGTCTTCACCTGGCCGCGCTCCGCGGTGGCGTTGGCCGAGCAGCAGACCGTGGCGCTGACTGCGCGACGATTGTCCGGGCACGACGGCATCACCGGGGTGGTGTCCCGGATGCTGCGCGACCTCGCCGCCAGTCGCCCGGAGGCCACCGACGGCGGTGCGGTGAAGCTGGCCGATCAGTTGGCCGACCTGGTGCTGACCGCGGCCGGTGAGGCCTGCCCCATCGGGTTGTCCGGCACCGAGTCCGACCTGTTGGCCCGCATCGAGCAGTACCTGCTGGCCAACCTCGGCGATCCATTCCTGTCTCCGGACGGCATCGCCGCCGCGCACTTCATCTCCACCCGGCAACTGCAGCGACTGTTCGCCGCACGCGGCCGCACGGTCTCCCAATCGCTGCGGGTGGCCCGGTTGGAGGCCTGCCGCCGTGAGCTGCTCACCGCGGGCCCGGGGGAGTCGGTCAGCACGATCGCGCGGCGCTTCGGGTTCACCGATGCCGCGGTGTTCAGTCGTGCGTTCCGAGCCGCCTACGGCACCACCCCGACCGGCTACCGGGCGCTCGGTTCGCGCTGACCCGTCGCCCGGCTGCGCGGACGCCCCGGCAAGAATGGGTGGGTCGGAACCGAGCGAGGAGTGGCGATGGCGCACCAGGTAACCGGGGTCGTGGCGTTGAGCAAGGGCGCACCGGTCAGCCTCGAGACGATTCTCGTCCCCGACCCGGGGCCGGGCGAGGCATTGGTGAAGGTCGCCGCCTGCGGGGTCTGTCACACCGATCTGCATTACCGCGAGGGCGGCATCAACGATGACTTCCCCTTCCTGCTGGGGCATGAGGCCGCGGGCACGGTGGAGGCGATCGGCGAGGGCGTCACCGAGGTGGAGCCCGGCGACTACGTGATCCTGAATTGGCGCGCGGTGTGCGGGCAGTGCAGGTCCTGCAAGCGCGGCCGCCCGCAGTACTGCTTCGCCACGCACAACGCCAAGCAGAAGATGACACTGGCCGACGGCACCGCGCTGTCCCCGGCCCTGGGCATCGGCGCGTTCGCCGAGAAGACCTTGGTCGCGGCGGGCCAGTGCACGAAGATCGACCCGGCCGCGCCGGCCACTGCCGCGGGCCTGCTCGGCTGCGGGGTGATGGCGGGGCTCGGTGCGGCGATGAACACCGGCAATGTCGGCCGCGGGGACTCCGTCGCGGTGATCGGGTGCGGCGGTGTGGGCAACGCGGCGATCGCCGGGGCCCGCCTCGCCGGTGCGCGCACGATCATCGCCGTGGACCTGGACCCGCGCAAGCTCGAGTGGGCCACCGGTCTGGGCGCCACGCACACGGTGAATGCCAAGGACACCGACGTCGTCGAGGCGATCCGCGCGGCCACCGAGGGCAACGGCGCCGATGTGGTGATCGACGCGGTGGGTCACCCGGAGACCTACAAGCAGGCCTTCTTCGCTCGGGACCTGGCGGGCACCGTGGTGCTGGTCGGCGTGCCCAACCCGACCATGACCATCGAGTTGCCGCTGATCGAGGTGTTCGGCCGCGGCGGGGCGTTGAAGTCCTCCTGGTACGGCGATTGTCTGCCCAGCCGGGACTTCCCGATGCTCATCGACCTGTACCTGCAGGGTCGCCTCGACCTCGACGCGTTCGTGTCCGAGACCATCGGCATCGGCGATGTGGAGAAGGCCTTCGAGCGCATGCATCACGGCGACGTGCTGCGTTCGGTGGTGGTGCTGTGAGCACGGCCCCGATCGGGCATCTGGTCACCGCCGGCACCTTCACCCTCGACGGCGGCACCTGGGAGGTGGAGAACAACGTCTGGATCGTCGGCGACGAACGTGAGTGCGTGGTGATCGACGCCGCGCATGACGCGGATGCCATTGAGAAGGCCG
>DASQPJ010000216.1:0-16845 GCA_035644015.1 Sporichthyaceae bacterium | reverse complement strand
AGCACGAACGGGTGCGCGCCTGGTTCACCGGCGCGCACCACGACGAACTGCCTGACGCCGACCAGCAGCGCTACCTCAACCTGCTCGACGGGTTCCTGGCCCGCATCGGCAAGGACCCCGACGAGCTGGTCGCGTTTTGCTTCCTGCGCAAGAAGGACACCGGCGAACGGTTCTTGTCGCAGAAGCGCCGGGTCGAGGTCAACGAGATGATCGAGGGCTGGGTCGTGGCCAACGGCTGGACCGACAAGGACGCCGTGCGCATGGCCAATGTGGTGCGCGGCTTCCTGACCCACAACGGTGTGCTGATTCAGGGCAAGGTCTGGACGAAGGGCTGACCGCCAACCACCCGTAACGTCCGACGAATAGCGTCCTATAGGCCGCAGTTTGTCGGACGTTACGGGTTCAGGTGGCGAACGAGCCGCTGCGGCCGGCGCCCTTCGCGAAACGCGTCGCGCCGCTGCGGCTCTCCCCGGTGCGCAGCACGGCCAGCCCACCACGCGCCTCGTTGTCCAACGCGGCGGCGAAGTCCAGATCGGCCTGCTGGTAGGCCGAGGTGCGGTCCCAGCGCGAGCACTCCTGCGGGAACGCGGCGATGTCCCGGGCGAGTTCGACGGCGGCGTCCAGCGTCTGCCCGCGCGGCACCACTCGGTCCACCAAGCCGATGCGCAGCGCCTCCTCGGCGGTCACCGGGCGGCCGGTCAGGATCAGGTCCATGGCCCGCCCCTGCCCGATCAACCGCGGTAGCCGCACCGTGCCGCCGTCGATCAGCGGCACACCCCAGCGCCGGCAGAACACCCCGAAGATGGCGTCCTCCGCGGCCACCCGCAGGTCGCACCAGATGGCCAGCTCCAGTCCGCCGGCGACCGCGTAGCCCTCCACCGCCGCAACGGTCGGCTTGCCGGGGTGGTGCCGGGTGGGACCCATCGGGCCGGGCTCACCGGGGCCCAGTGCCGCCAGCGCCGCCTCGTCGCCACCGTCGGCAGAGAAGGCCTGCAGGTCATACCCGGCGCAGAAGTAGCCGTCCCGGCCGGTGAACACCGCGGCGTGTACGCGGTCATCGGCGTCGACCGCGGCGAAGGCCTCGCGCAGGCCGGCGGCGGTGGCTGGGTCGACCGCGTTGCGCCGCTCCGGGCGGTTGATCGCGACGACCGCGACCGGGGGCGTGATCTCGAGCTGCACGGAATCCATGGCTCATCCAAGCGCAGGAGTAGGTTCTGCCGCGTGCGGGACTTCGGCGAAATCGTGCGCACCGCGGCCGCGCGGCACCCGGAGCGGGTCGCGGTCACCTGCCGAAGCGTCGACCAGAGCTATGCCGACCTGTTCGACCGCGGATGTCGATTGGCCAATGCGCTGAGCGCACTCGGCGTGCAACGCGGCGATCGCGTGGCGCTGCTCGGGGCCAACTCCGCTTGGACGGTGGAGCAGGCCGCCGCAGTGGCGCTGGGTGGCTTCGTCCGGGCCGCGCTCTACACGCATCAGACCGTCGAGGTGAACGCCTACCTGGTCGACCTGGTGGACGCGGTGGTGCTGATCGTGCAGGGGCCGTTCGCCGAGGACCTGTTGGCCCGGCGCGCGGAGCTGCCGACGCTGCGTCACATCGTGGTCTACGACGGGAAGGTCCCGGACGGGGCGTTGGACTACGAGGACCTGCTGGACGGGGCCGAGCACACCGATCCGATGGTGCGCACGGCGCCCGGCGACCCGCACGTGATCCGGTTCAGTGCGGGCACCACCGGTCGACCCAAGGGCGTGCTGCACACCGTCGAGGGTTGGCTGCGCAGCGACGACGAATACCGCTGGGTGACCCCGCAATTGGACGAGCACGACGTGTATCTGGCGGTCGGCCAGCTCACCCACGCCGCCGCGGTGTTCCTCTGGCCCATGCTGCAGGTCGGCGCGCGCATCGTGGTGGTGCCCTCCTTCGAGCCGGCGGCGGTACTGGCCGACATCGAACGGGAACGGGCCACCTTCACCCTGATGGTGCCGACGATGATCCAGGCGCTGGTGTCCCACCCGGACGCGCCCACCCGCGACCTGTCCAGCCTGCGCTGCTTGAACTATGCAGCCGCGCCGATCAGTGCGGCCACCGTGGCCGCGGCGTTGCAGACCTTCGGGCCGGTGCTCTTCCAGATGTACGCGCAGTCGGAGGCCTGGCCGATCACCATGCTGCTTCCGCACCAGCATCTCGACCGACCGACCTCGGTGGGCCGGGCCACCCCGAACAACGTGCTCACCATCGTCGACGACGACGGCAAACCGGTACCCGCCGGGCAGATCGGGGAAATCGCGGTGCGTGGGCCGGCCCGGATGTGGCACCTGTGGAAGGAACCCGAGGCCACCGCCGCTCGCACGCTGCCCGACGGCAGTTGGCTGACCCGCGATGTGGGTCGGCTGGACCCGGAAGGCTTCCTGTACCTGGTGGACCGCAAGGACGACCTGATCATTTCCGGGGGGTACAACATCTGGCCCGCGGAACTGGAGACCGCCATCGCGGCGCACCCGTTGGTGGCCGAGGTGTGCGTGGTCGGTGCCCCGCATGAGCGGTGGGGGGAGACCCCGGTGGCCGTGGTGGTGCCGCGGGCCGGTGCCACCATCGACCCGGCGGAGCTCATCGAGCTGTCCCGCGGCGCGGCGGGCTCGGTGCACAAGGTGACCGCCGTGGAGTTCGTTGATGCTCTGCCCCGCTCGGGGCTGGGCAAGGTGTTGCGCCGCGAGGTCCGCGAGCGGTTCTGGGCGGATCGGTCGGACCGGCTGGGTGGAGTATGAGCCATGGTGAGTGAGCAGACCGTGCTACGCGCGGCCGGCGCCGCGGCCGGATTGCTGCGCGCGGTGAACGACCCGAGCCGGCCCGCGGCCGGGGAGTGGAATCTCGGCGAGCTGTCCGTGCACATGTTGCACGTGCTGGACTTCGAACTGGGCCGGGTGCGCCGCGAACCGCTCGCGGACGTCACCGACTTCGACGCGCTGGGTCGATTCACCGTTGGCTATGTGGACGCGGAGCCCTGCCGCGATCCCGCGGAGATCGCCGGGCGGATCGAGGCTGCGGCCGCGGACTACGCGGCGCTCACGGCGGGCCGTGACCCCGACGAGCTCCACGACTGGCTGGGCGGGACGAAACTGCCGCTGCGCACGCTGCACGCGCACATCGTCAGCGAGCTGTCGCTACACAGCGTGGACGTGGCCCGGGCCATGGGCCGCAGGCACACGGTGCCGGCCGACGCCGCGCTGGCTGCGCTGGAGGATTTCGTGGTGCCGCTGATCACTGCGGTCGGCGCCACCGGGTCGTTCGGCGGGCCGACCGCGTTCGTGAACGTGGAGGCCGCCCGCGGGCTCCGGGCCTGCTACCAGGTGCGCCTGGACGGCGGCGTCGGCCCCAAGTACTTCGTGATCAACGACGGCGCGCTGCACATCAGCGACCCGGACCCGACCCGGCGGGTGGACTGCAAGGTCGCTGCTGACCCGTCCGCCCTGCTGTTGGTGATGTGGGGTCGGGCCAGTCAGTGGCCGGCGGTGGCCCGGTTCAAGCTGCGCGCGTCGGGCCGCAAGCCCTGGTTGGCCGCAAGGCTGGCCTCGTTGATCCGCACGCCCTGACCGGGCCGCCGCCGACGATGCTCAACCCGTCATGCCGGGCAGCGTCAGTCCGTTCATCGACGCGGGCAGCTTCTCCGCCTGGCCGTAGGACAGGGCCTTGTTCTCTGCCACCCACCGCTTCTCCGCGATGGACTCGAACGGCGGCGGGATCTCGCCCTGCAGGGACCACAGGTCGAACGGCGTCTCGTCGACCGAGATCTCCCAGTCGTAGCCGCGTTCCTTGACCCACGGCGCGATGACCCTGTCGAGCTGACTTACCCACCACTCGCGGACGATCTGGCCGGGCATGGTGCGGGCGATCTGGTCGACGCGGATACGGACGAACTGGTCGTGTCGTTCGCCGCCGACGTAGATGGTGCCGGCGGGCATCTCCTCGAAAACGCACACGACGTAGAACTTGGGGATCGGGACCAGCTCGTAGAGGCTGGTGATGGACTTGGAGAAGGCGTTCTTGTCGTCGTCGGTGTAGGCACCGGCCGGGTGATAGATCTTCCACAGGGGCATGATTCGGCTCCGGTCATCGGGGACGTGAGGGGGACGAGCCGCGCGGTGCTGGACATCTTGGAACGAACGGTCCAAGATGTCAACGAGAGATTTTCCGAGGGAGGGTTGTGGCCGGCAAGAAGCAGTTCGACGAGGAAGCGGTGCTGGTGCGGGCCCGGGAATTGTTCCGGCACCGCGGCTACGGCGCGACCTCGATCGACGACCTGGTCAGGGAAACCGGGCTGAGTCGGAGCAGTCTCTACGGCGCCTACGGCGGCAAGGCCGAGCTCTACGAGTTGGTGCTGGAGCGCTACAAGGACTGGATGACCGACATGCTGGAGCCGCGGGCCGACGGCACCGCGGCGGAGCGGGTGCGCGTCCTCTCGCTGCGACTACTCGACGCCATGGAGGCCGCGGGCACTCCCGGCGGCTGCTTGGTCACCAACACCGTCGCAGAGTCCGTGGACCTCCCGGAGGCCATCGCGGCCAGCATCCAGGAGGCCCTGGCACGCCAGGAGAACCAGATGTTGGCCTGCATTCAGGGTTCCGACGACGTCGATCGACTGGGCGACGAGGCCGAGCTACGAAAGCTGGCGCAGTACTTCGTCGGGGTGCGCCAATCGGTGTGCATCCTGTGGCGCGCCGGCACCGGCCGGAACTACGTCGAGCAGTTCATCGACGTCAGCCTCAACGTGCTACGCCCCGCGGTCTAGTTATTTCACCGATCGCAGTACCGGGGTGCCCACCCAATGGCAGACCCGCAGCGCCAATTCCACGTCGTCGCGGTGGTCCTCCAGCGGCCGGCCCAGCGCCTCCACGGCGCGCTTGACCCGGTACTGGATGGTGTTCTTGTGCAGGTGCTGCGCCCCTGCGGTGGCGGTGAAACTGCGGTTGCTCAGGAACAGCAGCAGGGTTTCCCGCAGCCGTTCCATGGCCTCCTCCGCGGCGGCCAACCCACCCAGTGTGGCTTGCACCCAGACCGCGGTCTGTTCCCGGTCGGCGCACATCAGCGCGATCGGACCGGCTGCGGCCCAAGTGGTCACCGGGCGGCGTCGCTCGGCATCAGCGAACTCCGCCAGCCGGCGTACCGTAATGGCCTGACGGTGCGTCAGTCGGAAGCCGTCCGGGCCGTCCGCCGGATCGCCCAGGGCGAGGCGCACCGGGCCATCAGTGGTCTGCGGCCAGTCGGGCGGCGCCGTGCTACGTCTCGGCAGCCACGCCCACACGGCGTTGGCATCCCCGGGTACCGCCAGCGGCGGGTGCGGGCAGCCGAGGTGCTGGGCCAGCCCCGCGATCGCCCGCTCCACCGCCGCGGCACCGCCCGGCACGTCGGCGTCCGTCCAGGCCACCGCGCCCAGGTGGGGGCCGACCAGCGGATAACCCAGGGTGCGCTCGGCCTCGGCCAGGTCGACCGGGTGTCCGCCGAGCAAGGCAGCGATCACCGTGGCACGCGCCGCGGTGCGGTTCTGCACCCAGGTGTCCCGCTCGATCTGGTAGGCCTCCATCACGTCCTCGGAGGTCCGGTCCACGAACGCGAACGTCACCTCGGACAGCAACGTCGCGGTGGCCGCGGCGGCGTCGGCGTCCGGCGTCAGGTGGGCGATCTCGGCCATCGCCAGCTGGTGGTAGCGCGCCTGCCCGACCCGGTAGGCGCGCAGCAGCGTCGCGATCGGGATGTCGCGTTGGGCCAGCATCCGGGCCCAGGTCAACGCCGCCGCGGGCGTCGGGGTGTCCCGCGGGGCCGGGCCGTCGACCAGCGTCCCGGTGAGCTGGTCGACGTTCTCCGAGACGCTGGCGTGCAGCCCCTCCGCCACCGCCGGGTCCTCGGCCAGCGCGGGCTCCATCTCCAGGATCCGCTCGGTCAGTGCGCGGGACACGATCTCGATGTTCGGCACCAGTGCGGCCGCGATCGAGGCCAGGAGGTCCGCCGGGCGAGGATCCACCCGGCGGACGCTACTCCGGATACCGTGCCCAGCACGCGGTGGAGGAGGGTGGATGCAGCAGGGCAACGACGATCGGGCAATCAGCCCGGCCGCCCGGGCCCTGGCCGCCCGCACCGACCCCACCGACCTGGTCGACTCCACGGTGCAGGCGATCTGCGCCGAGGTGTGGCCGGAGCAGGCCGCGGATCCGGTGTTCGTCGCGGCACTGCGCAGCAGCACCGATGACAACGTCCGTGCCGCGTTGGGGTTGCTCACCGGTGAGCTGACGCTGAGCCAGATCCGCCCGCCCGCGGAGTTCGCGTTCACCGACCTGGCCGCCCAGCTGGGCATCTCGGTCAGTGAGATCGAATCGGCGTACTGGATTGCGCTGCGCCGGTTCTGGCGGCTCTGGTTCGAGATGGCCACCGCGGCGGCCGCGGCCGGTGAGGGCACCATCGAGGAGTTCCTCGGCACGCCCACCGAGCTGGTCATCCAGTTCCTGATCGACGTGCTCAAGCTGGTCGTCGCTCGCCACGATGCGGTGCTGGAGACCATCCGGCGGACCCGCGACGACGAACGGCGCGCCTTGGTGCTGCAACTGGTCGAGGGCGGCAGCTCGCTGCCATTGGACGACGTGGAACGGACGCTGGGTTATCGGTTCACCGGGGTGCACCTGGCCGTGGCGGTGCAGTCGCTGGAACGCTCCCGCGCCGAGCAGGCGCTGGCGGGCCTGGCCGAGCGCACCGGGGCGGCGGGCTCGCTGCAGGTGTTGCACGGCGCGGACGTGTGGATCTGCTGGCTGCGTTTCGCCGGCCCCCTGTCGGTGGACCGACTGGCCGAGGTGACCACGGCGCTGGGCACCCTCGACCTGCCGGTCGGCCTCGGCGAGCCGGGCTCGGGGCTGGACGGGTTCCGGCGCACCCGCCAGGACGTGCTCTCGGTGGTCACCCTGCGTCGGCGTTGTCCCGGCCTCGGCCACCTGGTGCGCTTCCACGAGGTGTCCCTCGAGGTGGTGTTGCTCGGTGACGAGCCGGCCGCGCGGCGGTTCATCGCCGACGAACTCGGTGAGCTCAACGGCCCCGGCGAGCGCAATGAACGCGCTCGGGAGACCCTGCTCGCCTGGCTCAGCACGGGCTCCAGCGCCCGGGCCGCGACCCGGCTGTGGCTGCACGAGAACACCATCCGGATGCGGATCGGGCAGGCCGAGAAACTGTTGCCCCGCGACGTCCGGGAGCGCCGCGCGGAGGTGATGGCGGCGCTGCGCATGCGCGCCGTGCTCGGCGAGCCCTGATTTGCTATGTGGCCCTGGTTTTCTATGTGGAAATCCACATAGGTTGAAAGTGGAAGCGTGGTTCGCCACGCTGTGCTTCGCGGCTGCGTCGACCAGACTTGAGTGGCCGCAGTGCTGTCGAGAGGTCCCGATGACGATCACCGCCAATCCATCCGTGCGCCAGGTGCTCGCCCAGATGGTGCGCGACCCGCGCTATCCGGGGATCGCCCGCAAGCCGCTGCTGTCCCCGGCGCACATCGGGCTGGTGGTCGGGGTGTACACCGCGTTCGGGTTGGCCTCCTGGGGATACCTGTCCGGCACCATCCCGTTCCTGTTGATGTTGCTGATCAATCAGGCGGCCATCTATGCCAGCTTCACGGTCCTGCACGACGCGGTGCATGGCTCCGTGTCGCGCAACCCACGACTGAACGACTTCCTGGGCACGGTGTCCGCCGGGTTGCTGCTGCCCGGCATCAGCACCACGGTGTACCGGATCCTGCACATGGAGCATCACCGCTGGGTGGGCGACAAGAACAAGGACCCGGACCTGCCCTTCGTCGAGACGCCGCGGGCGCTGCTGCCGCTGGTGCTGCTGATCCCGGAGTGGATCTGGACGCACTTCTACTTCACCAAGCTATGGCGCACGCGACCCAAGCGCGAGGTCGCGATGTTCGTGCTGACGCTGATCATTTACGTCGGCCTGCAGGTCGGGTTCCTGCTCTCCCCGTACTGGAAGGAATTCCTGCTCGTCTGGCTGATCCCGCAGAAGGTCGGGATGTTCATCCTGGTCTACGCGTTCGCGCACGTGCAGCACCCACATGACTCCGACTGGCAGAACTCGCCGTTCCAGTCCACGGTGCAGCTGCGTGGCACCGCGGTGGGCAAGGTCTACTGGCTGGGCCAGACCGATCACTGCATCCACCACGCGATGCCGCACATTCCGTTCCACCGCTATCACCGCGTGTGGGACCTCGGCGACAGCGTGCTGCGCAACCAGGGCATCCCCACCCGCGGTTTGTTCAAGGCGCCCAAGGAGTGGGGCTTCCCGCGTGCCCCGTACCAGACGGTGCGTCAGGTCCGGGTCACCGAGGCGCGCGAGGCCGGGGCCGGCGTGCGCACGTTCGTGCTGGAGGGCGTGGACGGACCGCTGTCGCTGTTCACCCCGGGCTCGCACGTGGACGTGCACCTGCCCAGCGGTCGGATCCGGCAGTACTCGTTGTGCAACGCCCCGGACACCACCTACCGGATCGCGGTCAAGGCCGACCCGCACGGCCGCGGCGGCTCGCTGGAGGTGCACGAGGCATTGACGCTCGGCACCACGCTGACCATCTCCGAGCCACGCAACAACTTCGAGCTGAACGAGGCCGGCCGCTACGTGCTCGTGGCCGGCGGCATCGGCGCCACTCCGCTGCTGTCCATGGCCCACGATCTGCACGCGGCGGGTGCGGAGTTCACCTTGCACCTGTGCGCCCAGGACGAGGCGAGCGTGCCGTTCGGCGACGACCTCGCCGCGCTCCCCTTCGCCGATCGGGTGTACGTGCACACCGACCGCGAGCCGGGGCGCACCTCCTTCGACCCGGCCGCGAAGTTGGGCGGCTGGGGCGGCGGCGCGGAGCTGTACCTGTGCGGGCCCAACGGGTTCATGGATTGGCTGTCCGGGCAGGCCACCGCGCAGGGCTGGCCGTTGGACACGGTGCACCGGGAGTCGTTCACCGCGCCGGTGGTGGACGTCACCGCGAGCGTGCCGTTCGAGGTGGAACTGGCCCGCTCCGGCATCACGTTCACCGTGCCCGCGGACAAGCAGATCCTCGACGTGCTCGCGGAGAAGCAGGTCGTGGTGCCGTGGTCCTGCTCGCAGGGCGTCTGCGGCGCCTGCATCACCCCGGTGCTGTCCGGCGAGATCGAGCACCGCGACGCGGTGCTACCCGCCGACGTGCGGGCGGCGAACACCAAGATGTGCCTGTGCGTGTCGCGGGCCAAGTGCGGGCGGATCGTGCTGGATCTGTGACCTTGCGCTGTTTGTGAAGCAGCGTCAGTTCACCACTGCTGCGCGGATCGCGGCGCCCACGGGATGGGCGTCGCGGTCCCGCAGCAGGATCAGGTAGTGGTTGGTGTCCGGGACCTCGGCCACCACCAACTGGGGGAGGGCGGCCCGGGCCGCGTCGATCACCGGCGCGGGCAGTAGCGGTCGGTCCTCGTCCATCAGGCCGCGCGGCGCCCACAGCAGGGTGGTCGGGCACTTCAGCGCGGCCAGCGTGGTGGCCGCGGTGTCCCCGTCCAACAGGTCCCGGCCGTCCGCGCGCACCGCGTCCCCGTTGACCCGGGAGCGGATCACCTCGGTGGTCGGATCCAGGTCGTAGTCGACGTAGTCGTCGACGTCCGCGCTCCACTTGTCCGGCCCGGCCAGCGCGGGGTGCGCGCGCCAGAAGTCCCGGTACGCCTCCACCGACTCGAACGTCATGGACAGCCGGGCCAGCGCCGGGCCGAGGATCGCCGCCAACAGATCGTCCGGGCTGATTCCCGCGGGCCTCGGCAGCGGCAGCCCCCCGTCCACCAACACCGCGGCGCGGATCCGGTCCGGGGCCAGCGAGGCGAACCGGGTGGTCACATAGCCGCCCATGGAGTGCCCGGCCACGACGGCGCTGTCCACGTTGCAGTGGTCGAGCAGGGCCAGCACGTCCGCCGCGTGCGCGGCCATGCCGAACGGACCGCTGATCGCCGCGGAGGCGCCCCGCCCGCGCAGGTCAGGGGCGAGCACGGTGATGTCATCGCCGAGCGCGCGCACCACCGGGGTCCAGGACCGATGCGACCCGGTGATGCCGTGCACCGCCACCACCACCGGGGCGCCCGCGCCGAGATCGGGGCCGGCGACGCCGACCTGCAGGGTGCCGCCGGTGACCGGGACCTCGAGCACACGGTGGAACGGGTGGGACATGGGGTCTCCGTTGGCTCAGGCCCTCAGGCCGGCGGTCAAGGACGTGGCGATCTGCGCACCGAGTTCGGCGGGTCCCGCCGGACCACTGGGCCGGTACCACTTGTAACACCAGTTGATCGCGCCCAGGCAGGTGTTCACCCAGACCTTCGGCGCCACCCCGCCGAGCGCCTCCGGATGCACCGTCAGATGTGCGTTGACGGTGTCCGTGAACAGGTCCTCGAACGCCCGGCGCCGGATGAGCAGCGCGGGCTGCAAATCCGCCGGTAGTTCGTGCTCTTCCTCGAAGCACACCTTGAGCAGCGCGCTGTTGCGGCAGGTGTAGACCACCCGCGCGGCGATCAGATCGCGGATCGCGGACAGCGGGTCGGGCGCGGCGGCGATGACCCGACGGCCGTCGTCCAGGCTCTCGTCGAGCACCGCGGTGTAGATGTGGACGAGCAACATCTCCTTGCTCGCGAAGTAGTGGTACAGCGTCGGCTTGGACAGCCCGACCGCGGCCGCGATCTCGTTCATCGAGGTGGCCCGGAAGCCCTGCCGGCTGAACATGTCGATGGCCACCGCAACGATCCGCACCCGCTGGGCTTCCGCCCGGCTGGTTCGGGAACCGGTATCGGCGTCGACACGCGCGGTCTCGCTCATGCCCACCCCTTGTCCGGTTTGTCCCGGTTTGCCCCGGCTTGACGGATCCGTACTCCATCAGTCTATTCTCGACCGTCCGGTCGGTCGAGTTTCGGAGTACGGAATGAGCTGGGAACTGAGCCCCGAGCACGTCGCCTTCCGCACCACCTGCCGCACCTTCACCGATCGGGAGATCCGTCCCCTGGTCGACGAGGCCGAATCGAACGGCCAGTTCCCGCCGGAGGCATTCAAGCGGCTGGGCGCCGCGGGCCTGCTGGGCCTGTGCACGCCGGAAGAGCACGGGGGCACCGAGGGCGACAGCCTGGCAATCGCGCTGCTGTCCGAGGAGTTGGCCCGGGCCAGCGGCGGCATCGCGGTGACCGCCCTGGTCAGCGCCTACATGGCCGGCCCGCACCTGGTGCGCCACGGCAGTGCGGTACAGCAACAGCGCTGGCTCGCGCCGCTGGCGCACGGGGAGTCGATCTGCGCGATCGCGGTCACTGAACCCCAGGCCGGTTCCGATGTGGCGGGGATGGCCAGCACCGCGCGACCTGCACCGGGCGGTGGTTGGGTGCTCAACGGTCGCAAGATGTTCATCACCAACGCCGGCCTGGCCGACGTCATCATCATCGCCGCCCGCACCGACTCCGGGGACCGCCACCACGGCGTGACGTTGTTCGTGGTGGAGAAGGGCACGCCCGGCATGTCGTTCGGCCGGCCGTTGAAGAAGTTGGGCTGGCACTCCTCGGACACCCGCGAGCTGATGCTGGACGACGTGACCGTCGGCGCGGACGCGGTACTCGGCACCCAGGGCCGTGGCTTCCAGCAGATCATGGAGGGCTTCCAGCTGGAACGAGTCTCGCTGGGCGCAATGGCGATCGGGCACGCCGCGGAGTGCCTGGACCGGGCCCGCGAGTACACCCGGCAGCGGGAGGCGTTCGGCGCCCCGCTGACCCACCTGCAGACAGTCCGGCACAAGCTGGCGCTGATGGAGCTGGAGGTGGACTCCGCCCGGCTGATGGTGCATCAGGCCGCGGTGCGACTGGACACCGATCACCCCGAGATGCTGAAGACCGTCGCGCAGGCCAAGTATCTGGCCGCGGTGGTGGCCAACCGGGTGGTCGACCACGCCATGCAGTTGTTCGGTGGCGCCGGCTACCTGGAGGAGACCGGGATCGCCATGCACTACCGGGACGCACGCATCCTGCGTGTCGGCGGTGGCACCGACGAGATCCAGCTGGAGATCCTCACCAAGGACCTCGCGCCGTGACGGAGGCCGCGCTGCGGGAGACCGCGGCGTGGGCGCGGGCGGGTCTGGATGGTTCGCGTTGGCCGACCAAGATGGCGGTGCGCGACCGATTGGCGTTGCTGTACGACCCCGGCACCTTCGTCGAGGACGGGCTGCTGGCCGCTGCCGAGGGTGACGACGCGCTGCCCGCCGACGGGGTGATCTGCGGCGTGGGTCGGGTCGACGGGCGCAAGGTGGCGGTGATCGCGCACGACTTCACCGTCAAGGCCGGCTCCTGGGGTGCGCGCACCTGCGAGAAACAAATCCGGTTGCTCGAGCGGGCCGACCGCGACCTGCTCCCGGTGGTGCACCTGGTGGACAGCGCCGGCGGGCGGCTGACCGACCAGATGGGTTTCTTCCCCGGCCGTCGCGGTGCCTCGGCGATCTTCCATCTACAGGTGCGACTGTCCGGCCGGGTGCCGCAGTTGTGCTGCCTGCACGGGCCGTCCGCGGCCGGCGGCGCCTACGAGCCCGCGTTCTGCGACTGGGTCGGCATGGTCGAGGGCAACGGCTCGATGTATCTGGCCAGCCCGCGGGTGGCGGAGAAGGTCACCGGAGAGATCACCACGCTGGAGGAGATGGGCGGCGCGCTCATGCACGCGAGCGTTTCCGGCTGCGGGGACGAGGTGTTCGGCTCGGACGCCGAGGCCATCGCGGCCACCCGGCTGTTGCTGTCCTACCTGCCCGACAACTTCCGCGCCACCCCGCCGACCGCGCCGGCGCTGCCGCCGGAGTACCGGTTGGCCGACGGCATGGTGCCCGCGGATCCCAATGCCGCCTACGACGTGCGCGACGTCATCGAGGGCGTGGTCGATGCCGGTTCGTTCTTCGAGATCAAGGCCCGCTGGGCCGAGGAGATGGTGGTCGGCCTGGCCCGGTTGGACGGGCGGGTCATCGGGCTGATCGCCAACCAACCGAAGGTGCGCAGTGGCGCCATCTTCGTCGACTCCGCGGACAAAGCGGCGCGGTTCATCACCATGTGCGACGCCTACAACATCCCGCTGCTGTTCCTGCACGACGTGCCCGGCTTCATGGTCGGCGTCGCGGTGGAGCGCGCCGGCATCATCCGGCACGGCGCGAAGATGATCGTCGCGATGTCCTCGGCCGAGGTGCCGCGGATCAGCGTGGTCCTGCGTAAGGCCTACGCCGCGGGTTATTACGCGATGGGCGCGCCCGGATTCGCCCCCCGTGCCACGCTCGCGTTGCCGACCGCGATGATCGGACCCATGGGACCCGAGGCGTCGGTGAACGCCGTGTACGCGAACAAGATCGCCGCCATCGCCGACCCCGACGAGCGGGCCGCCTTCATCGCGGCCCGGGTGGTCGAGCAACAGGCGGATATCAATCTGCTGCGCATGGGCAGCGAATTGGTGGTGGACGCGCTGGTGGAGCCGGGTGACCTGCGCAGCGAACTGATCGCCCGGTACGCCGACGCGGACGGGTGGACCCGCGAGGCCGACCGTCGCCATCACCCGATCAGTCCGGTCTGACCGCGATGGCCGGCCGGTATTTCGAGGACTGCCCGGTTGGGCTGACGGTCACCCACGCCACCCGGCGCACGGTGACCGAGACCGACAACATTCTGTTCACCACCATGACCATGAACCCGGCACCGCTGCACCTGGACCACGACTACGCCTCGCGCACCGAGTTCGGGCAGCCGCTGGTGAACTCCATGTTCACCCTGGCGCTGGTGGTCGGGCTGTCGGTGCCGGAGCTGACCCAGGGCACGGTGGTCGCCCAGTTGGGGGTGAGCGAGGCGGTGTTCCCCGCCCCGGTCTTCCAGGGCGACACGATCTCGGTGACCTCCGAGGTCACCGCGGCGCGCGGGTCTAAGTCCCGACCGGACACCGGTGTGCTGGAGATCGAGCACCGGGGCAGCAACCAACGTGGCGAGCTGGTCTGCCGGTGTAAGCGCACCGTGCTGATGCACCGACGTGGGGACGCCTGAGCGATGCGCAGTCTGTTGTTCGTCCCCGGTGGTCGGGTGGAGATGCTGGCCAAGGTCGGTCGGGTCACCCCGGACACCGTGGTGGTGGACCTGGAGGACGCGGTGCCCGCGGCCGGTAAGGACGCCGCGCGAGAGGCGGTGGCGGCGGCACTGCGCGCGGGACGACCGGAGTTCGGCGGGCTGTTGCTGGTGCGGATCAACGCGGTCGACACCGAGGAGCACGCGGCCGATGTGGCCACCTGTGCGGAGTTGATCGACGCCGGGATGCTGGACGGGGTGGTCCTGCCGAAGTACGAGCGGGTGGCCGAACTGACGGATCTTCAGGCCGCGTTGCCCGTCGGCGCCGCGGTGATGGTCGGCGTGGAGAGCGCGCTGGGCGTGGCTGATGCCCGCCCGCTGCTCGCCGCCGGACCGCACGCGGTGTACTTCGGTTCCGACGACTTCATCGCCGATCTCGGCGGTCGCCGGACCGCCGCGGGCAACGAGGTGCTCTACGCGCGCAGCGCGGTGCTGCTGGCCGCGAACCTGGCCGGGGTGCCCGCGGTGGACCAGGCGGTGGTCGCGGTGCGCGACGAGGACACCTTCCGGTGCGACGCGAACGTGGGTCGCAACCTCGGTTACGGGGGCAAGATCTGCCTGCACCCGACCCAGGTGGTGATCGCGCACGAGGTGTTCACCCCCGGTCCCGCGGAAGTGGACCATGCCCGCGCGGTGCTCGCCGCCGCGGTCAACGGGGTGGGCGAACTCAACGGGATGATGGTCGACGCGGTGCATGTGCGGATGGCCCGCGACATCCTGATCCGCGCCGGCCAACCGGTGGAAGCGTGAACCTGACCGAGGACCCGGCCCGACCGTTACGGTCGGTGCTGGTCGCCAATCGCGGCGAGATCGCAGTGCGCATCCTGCGGGCGGCGGCTGATGCCGACATGCGAGCGGTGGCGGTGTACACCCCGGCCGATGCCGGCGCCCTGCACGTGCGCCGGGCCGAGCATTCCGTGCCGATCGAGGACTACCTGGACCTGGACGCCGTGGTCGACGCGGCCCTGACGGCCGGCGTCGAGGCAGTGCATCCCGGCTACGGGTTTCTGGCCGAGAACGCGGATGCCGCTGCCGCGGTGACCGCGGCCGGGCTGATCTGGATCGGCCCACCGGCGTCGGTGATCTCCGATCTCGGCGACAAGCTGACGGCCCGTCGGATCGCCCGGTCGGTGGGCGCGCCGCTGACCGCGGGCACCGGCGCCATCGAGGACGTGGCCGCGGTGGAGGCGTTCGTCGCCGAGCACGGACTGCCGGTGCTGCTCAAGGCCGCGTTCGGCGGTGGCGGGCGGGGCATGCGGGTGGTACGCGAGGCCGACGCGATCCCGGAGGCATTTGCCGCGGCGAGCCGGGAGGCCGCAGCCGCGTTCGGCCGGGGCACGGTGTACGTGGAGCGGTTGCTGGAGGGCGCCCGGCATGTCGAGGTCCAGGTCCTCGCCGATGACGCCGGTCGGGTACTGGTGCTCGGGCTGCGCGACTGCTCGGTGCAGCGGCGTAATCAGAAACTCGTCGAGGAGGCGCCGCCGCCCGCCCTGCCCGACGGGGTGCGCGAGCAACTGGTGGATTCGGCGCGGGCGATCTGCGTCGCGGCCGGGTACCGCGGCGCGGGGACCGTGGAATACCTGGTGGGGTCCGGTGGCGAGGTGTCCTTCCTCGAGGTGAACACCCGCCTGCAGGTGGAACACCCGGTCACCGAGGCCACCACCGGGGTGGACCTGGTCGTCGAGCAGTTCCGCATTGCCGCAGGCGCGCACCTGGTGTCGCAGCAGGACCCGCCGGCGCACGGTCACGCCATCGAATTCCGCCTGGTTGCCGAGGACCCGCACGCCGGCTTCCTGCCCGGCCCCGGCACGGTCACCGTCCTGCAGGTGCCCAGCGGTCCCGGCGTGCGCTGGGACGGGGGAGTGGAGGCCGGGGACACGGTCGAGGGTCGCTACGACTCCATGTTCGGCAAGCTGATCGTGTCCGGTCCCGACCGGGCGAGCGCCCTGCGCCGGGCCCGCCGCGCCCTGGGCGAACTCGAGGTGGCAGGCGTGCCGACCCCGATCGCCTTCTACCGCTGGCTGGTGGACCACTCCGACTTCGCCGGCCCCGAGTTCGCGGTGCACAACCGTTGGGTGGACGGCGTCATCGCCGACCTGCCCGCGCCGGTGGTCGTCGCCGACCGGATCGTCGCCCGGGTCGGCCGCCGCGCCATGCCGGTGCACGTGCCGGGCCTGGCCACGTTCGGCGACCGTGCGGCGCAACTCATCGGCGCCGCCGGGGGCGCCACCGCGGCCGGCGGCCCCACCGACGCCATCGTGCTCTCGCCCATGCAGGGCACCATCGTCAGCGTTGCGGTGAAGGACGGTGACCTCGTCGCTGCCGGTGACGTGATCGCGGTGCTGGAAGCCATGAAGATGCAGAACGCGGTCACCGCCGGCCGCGCCGGCGTCATTGCGGATCTGCGCGTATCGGTCGGCGACAGCGTCACCCACGGCCAACACCTGTGCGAGGTACAAGCGCTCCAGACCTGAGCGTGCCCCTTTTTTTGCGTCGAGTGTGCAGCTGAGCACCCACTCCAGTCACATTCGGGTGCTCAGCTGCACACTCGAGGTGAAATTTAGGCGTGCAGGGCGGCGGTGATCAGCCAGCCGACGTCAGCGGCGGTCCGCTGCGGGTCGCCCGACGGCTGCATCATGTGACTGAGCGTCAGGCGGACCAGGTTCTCCACGAGCACCTGCAGTCGTTCGGGGGAGGGCGACACCGGGT
>DASQPJ010000215.1:0-5925 GCA_035644015.1 Sporichthyaceae bacterium | reverse complement strand
CATTGAGCAGGCCCGCGGTACGCCGCTCGTCGAGTGCCTCCAGCGCGAGTGCCTGTCCATCGTCGCCGTCGCCGTGCCGTGGGCCGCGCAACCGCGCATCGACGACCGCGGCCAGGGCGTCCGCCATTGCGGTGAGCAGTTCGGGCAGCCGTGGCGGCACCGGGTACCGCGCGGCGTCCGCCTCGGCCAACGCCACCAGGCCGAGCTCGAGAACCAGACCGTGGTAGTCGCCGGCCTGTTCGCGATTCAGGCCCGAACCGAAGGTGTTGCGCTCCAGCGCGGTCACCAGCGCCTCGAGGGATTCCGCCCGCCATCGGGCGGATTCCGGATACCAGTCGAAGGCGCACGCAGCGACGAATCGACCCGCGGCCTCGGCGACCCCGTGGTTGTTTGCCGACGACCCCACACTCGGCATGGCCGCCAGCCACGCCTGATGCTGATAAATCTGCGCCTGCGCCTCGGGGTTGTCGTCGAACACCTCGCGCACGCGGGGCCAATCGGCCAACAACCGACGGACCCACGTCCACGAAATCAGTCGGACGCCGAGTTCGATCCCGCTGATCCAGTGCGGGCCCCGCCAGGGTGGATTTCCCGCCCACCAGGACTTCAGGTGATCGGCCACCCGCTCGGCGCACCGCTCGTCGCCGTCCAATGCCCAGCCGGCGGCCAGCACCGTCAGGTGATGATGCCGGGACAGTTCCCAGATCTGCTTGATGTCACCGACGGCGTTCGGGTCGCGGTAGGCGATATCGAAGGCGAACTTCTCCGACGCCGCACGCCGGCCGCTTGCCGGATCGAGCCACCAGTCGGGCGCAACCAGGTCCTCGCGCGGCACACCGAACGTCTCCCACCGCCCGCACAGCAAATCCTCGCCGGCGGCCAGCACCCGGTCCCGGGTGGCGGCCGGCATCGCCAGGGCACCGGCCGGCAGCGGCGCCGGTCCGCGGCGGGTCTGCCGCACCGCGGGGGCTTCCGGCACCCGATGGCGGCGGCGTTCCACCAACACCCGGTTCTCGAACCGAGCGCAGATCTCTGCGGGTCCCATCCGGGACAGCCGGCGCAGGTACCAATCCACCGAAGGCATCAGCGCACGCTCACCCGACCGCCGCGGGCGCCGCGGATCGGCCCACGGCACCGAAGGTCTCGTCGCGCGGGTCCGGGTCGACCAGGAACACCCCGATCGTCGTCATCCCGGCGTGCTCGAGGTCGGCTGCGGCCAACCGCAACGCCTGTTCCCGGAGGTGTCCGGCGCGGATCACCAGCACGACCCGCGCCGGGCCGGATGTGATCGGGCGCCAGGCGCCCCGCGGGTGCAACGGACCCACGGAGGGCGGCGCAACGCCGCAACGCCCAGCGGCGTCCTCGGCCAGCGATCGGGCGAGCCCGGCACAACCGTGCTGCAGGATCACCACCGGCTGCACGCTCGAAGCGAGGATGCCCGCCAGTTCCACCGCCGCCGCGGTGCTGTCGTACCCGCCCGGGGCCCGCCGCACGTCCATCAGCACCGGAGTGCCGAGCGCGACGGCGAGGTCGCGGCGCCGCACCGGCCGGTCGCGCACCACCCCCGCGGTCGCCGCCGCCATCCAGGCCAGGCCCCAGCCGAGGATTAGTCCCATGATCGCGGCGATTGCCAGGGTTTGATGTTCCCGGTGTGGCAGCAGTCGCGCGTCGTTCAGCACCTTCGACCCCGCGGACGCCGCGGCGGCCGTCGAGCGCAGGTCCCCCATGCGGGCGTCCAACTCGCCGCTCTGGCCGGCCAGCGACTGCTGCCGCGCGGCCAGGAATTGGATCTGCACAGGATCGGTGGTGGTGGTCAGCTGCTGGGTGACCCCGGCGAGGTCGTTCTGCAGGTCCGACCGGCGCTGCTGAAGATCCGTCACCTGAGCCTGCATCAGTTGGTCTATCTGCCCTACATAGACGGCCCGGTAAGCCTCCGCAAGGGCCGTCGCGCTCCGTAATGCGTCAGCTGCCGAGGTGCCGTGAGCTCTCACGTCCACCACGTTTTCCTTGACCTCCACGCAGACGTAACGGTCGCGCAGCGCCGCCGGATCGACGTGCAGCACGTCGGCCGCGGCCTGCGCAACCGACGACGCGCCGCACAACGCCTCGTCCCGACCGGCCAACCGATCCGGGTTGGCGTTGCTGTCCGTACGGGCGAGCATGACCTCCGCGGAGGCCGCCGGCCCCGCGCCCAGCGCGAGAGCGAGCAGAACGGCCACGGTCGGTCCGAGCACCGCGCCGAGTACCTGCCAACGCCGGCGCAGCCGGATCGCGGTGCTGAGGCGGTCGAGTTCTACCAGGGGTGCGGTGCCGGCGGGGTTACACGGCGGAGCATGCAACAGATCGTCGAACAGACCCATCAGCCACCCGCCGTGGCGGCAGCGGGTTCTCGGCGGCTGCCGAGGGGGGCCGCGATCGCGTCCCCCTCGACGGCCACCAGCCCGTACGGGGCGGAGCCCGCATCGCAGCACGCGTCGGACAGCGACGCCAGCGCCGCGGGCCTCAGCGTGCCGAGGGTGATCACCAGCACCGCACGGGTGTCGGGCAGATCCGGCAGGGTGCGCCCGCCGGCGGCCACCCGATGGACCGACGCCACTGTCGGCAGCAGCTCCTGCATCCGAGCCGCCGCGTGCGCCGCCGCGGCGTCCGCCGCCGGGTGGATCAGGGTGATCGAGGACCACGGGCCGCCCGTGGGATCCCACTCCGTCAACCGCGCCGCGGCACGGCGATAGCGCAGCAGATCCAACTCGTCGAGGTCGTCGCGGGGAACGCTCACCTGCCCCACCACCTCGACACCGGCGGCGCGCGCCATGTCCGCCGCGTGATACAGCCGGGCATCGCGTCGGCGCCGCACGGCGATCGCGGCCGCGGCCAACAACGGCAGGCCCAGGGTGGTCATCGCGAGTGTCCGCAACCGGCCCCCGGCGGCGGGTCCGGACGGTGTCGCGGCTGCGCCGACCACGGCCAGGTTCAGGCCCTGCTTCGCCGCGTCCTGCCGGGCCTCCCCCATCTGATTGGAGACCGTCTGCTGCTCCTGCACGATCTGGTCGCGGTCGTTCTGCAGCGCGGTCAGTTTCGCCCGGGCCGCCGCTCCCGGTTCACCGGTGGCGAATTGGGCGGGATCCTTCGAGGCGGCGGACATCTGCGCCTCGACGTCGGCCGACTGTTGGTCCAGTTGGTCCTGCTGCGGCTGCAACGCGGCGACCGAGGCGTTGGCGTTCTGCAGGAGCAGATCCCGGGAATACTTCACATATTCATCCGTGGTCACATCGGTGACCTGCTTGGCCCGCGACGGCGAACGACCCCGGCCGGTGATCTCGATCACATCGTCGGTCAGCCGCGCGGCCGTCACGAGTTTTGCCAACGCGGCCGGGCCGGGATGGTCCGGCAACCTGGCCGACGCCCGGCTCAGCACCTCGGCACTCGCGGCCACCTTGGCCTCGGTATTTGCCCGGCCGGGCTGGGTATCGCCCTGAAGCAGCACCTGTGAGGAGGCCGCGTACAGCGGCGGCCGCAGGATCGTGAGCAGCAACCCGAGCAGCAATCCCAGGCCCGCGGCGCCCAGCAACACGCGCCGATGCCGGCGCAGCGCGGCACCGATGGCGGCGAGGCCGACACCGGGTTCAGGCATATGCACGGCACCGACCCCGTTTCGTTCTTCGGGAAAGTTCTACGGCGTGTATCGGCCTCGTCGACGCGCAGAACGTCCGCGCCGTCTTCATCTGGCCCGATGCCGTGCATTTCAAACGTCGCGGGGCGGGTATTCCCCGCCGAGTGACCGGTAAACAGCACCGCGGGTGGGCCGGCACGTCCGTTCGCTCGAGACTCCCCGCGATCCGGCACCCCGCGATGGCGCGGCGAATCGGCTGGGCTCTGGGCGACCAAGCCATCTCCAGCCTGTCCAACTTCGCGGTCGGCGCGGTCGCCGCCCGGGCCCTCGGACCGGTCGGCTTCGGAGTGTTCGGACTGGCCTACGTCACCTACGCCGTGCTGCTGGGGTTGTGCCGGGGGCTGGCCACCGACCCGCTGATGGTGCGGATGGGTGGCGGCGTGCCGCGCGAGGTTTGGCGGGCCGGCGCTCGGCAGGCGACCGGGACAGCTGTCGTGGTCGGCACCGCGGCGGGTGTGGCATGCGCCCTGGTCGGCCTGCTGCTGCCCCGTTCGATCGGCCCGGCGTTCGTGGCTCTCGGCGTGGTGCTGCCGGCCATGCTGCTCCAGGACTCCTGGCGGTTCGCGTTCTTCGCCGCCGGACGCGGCAGCCGGGCATTCCTCAACGATGTCTGTTGGACGATCGCGTTGGTTCCCGCCCTGATCTGGGTACGCGGGTCGAACTCCGCGGGACCCTTCCTGGCAGCCTGGGGTGGCTCGGCGGCCGTAGCGGCGGCTTTCGGTGCGCTGCAGGCCGGGTTCTTGCCGCACCCGGCACAGTGCCGGTCCTGGCTGCGCAACCACCGCGAACTCGGCTGGCGATACCTGACCGAGAACGTGTGCGAGAGCGGTAGTGCGCACCTACGCACGGTGGGCCTCGGCTGGGTCGCGGGCCTGGGTGCGGTCGGTGCCATCCGCGGAGCGACGCAACTGCTGGGCCCGTTCCTGGCCGTGATGTTCGGCATGTCCCTGGTCACGGTGGCCGAGGCCGCGCGCACGCTGCGCCGGGCGCCGCATCGACTGCGTCTGTTCTGCTTGCTGCTGGGCGGGGGGCAGGCGCTCGCGGCGCTGGCCTGGGGGGTGGCCGTGCTGATACTGGTGCCCGATCACGTCGGTCGGTCGCTGCTCGGGTCGGTGTGGTCGCCGGCCAAACGGCTGCTGCTCCCCATGACGGTCGCCTGCGCGGTGGTGGGCCTCAACACCGCGGCCACCGCGGGCCTCCGGGCGCTGGGGGCGGCCCGGCTGAGCCTGCGCTCCCGGCTCGTGTCGGCCGTGCTGGTGGTTGTGCTCGCGGTCGCCGGCGCGGCGGCGTGGGGAGTAACGGGGTTCGCCTGGGGCACGGTGGCCGGCAGCGCCCTGGGCGCGGCGTACTACTGGCGCAATCTGAACCGCGGCCTGCGCGCGCACCTGGGCAGCCTGTCGACGCCGGCTGCGGCGCCGGCGGATCTCCGCCCGACTGCGGCGGTCGCCGCCCTGGTCCCGGCCCCGGTGGTGCAGGTCAAAGCGAATTGACGCAAACCCGACCATAAGCCGACCGGGCGCACAGCTATTTGTTTCTACTGTGGCTGGTGTTGCAAGTGGTGTCACCCGGGGGGGTCGGCGTGAATCGGCGCAAGGTCGTCATGCACACAGGCGTGTCGGTGTTGTTGATTGCCGCAGGAGTAGAGGCGAGCAAAGCAGCTGCAACCGCGACGTTCCCCAGCCCGACGCCAACACCGTCCGGCCGCCCGACGACCGCCGGCGTCGACACCGTGACCGCGACCGCGAACCTCAACGCACCGCGGACGGTCGGCGTCACGTTTTCCGGCACGCCGCGCATCGTGACCGGCCTCCCGGTAAAAATCGGTGACCAGGTGCACCAGGGACAGGTACTCGCCGAGGTGGACGATCGCGCCGCACGCCACGCACTCCAGGAGGCCGAGGCGGGGGTGATGTCGGCCAAGGGTGACCTGCTCGATGCCCTTTCCTCGGTTCGCTCGACCCGGGCCGCGGTCGCCCAGGCGCAACAGGCACTGTGCAACGCCCGGTTGGCGGTCCATCAGGCGAGGGCCACGCTGCGGTTGGACGCTGCCACGCAGGCAGATGCGGTGCACGCGAGGGAGTTGAAGGTATTCGCGGCGCGCCGCGACGTGACCCGCACCGCCTCGTCAGCAAGGACAGCCACTCGGGTCAGGGTCACGCCGATTACCATCCCGACGACGCCGGCGACGACCGTCACGGACCTGCGGGCGGCCAACCGAAACCGGAACATCACCGCCTCCACCTCGCGCAGCTCGG
>DASQPJ010000214.1:0-7243 GCA_035644015.1 Sporichthyaceae bacterium | reverse complement strand
CGTCTCCACGTCGCGGGCGGACGGGACCATCCAGTCCTCGCTGGTGAACTCTGGGGTGCTCGCCCACCCGATTACCGGCGGGCAGGTGGTCGCCTACGTCGCGCTGGGCGGGGCGAAGAAGCTGGCCAACCTGCGCGAGCGGCCGCGGATGACGATCGCGGTGCGCGGCGGCTGGGAATGGTCGGCGGTCGAGGGGGACGCCGAATTGATCGGTCCGGACGATCCCCGCGAGGGCATCGACGCGGAGCGCCTTCGGGTACTGCTGCGGGAGATTTTCCAATCTGCCGGCGGCACGCACGAGGACTGGGACACCTACGACACGGTGATGCGCGAGGAACGGCGCACCGCGGTGCTCATCGCGCCGGCGCGGGCCTACCCCGCTACGCGTCGGCGGTGACCGAGCTCGGCATGCGGTTGCTGGACCTCACCCATCCGGTCCACACCGGTATGCCCGTCTGGCCGGGCGATCCGCAGGTGCTGCTGCGCCCGGCCGCGCGCATCGCCACCCACGGCTACAACCTGCTCGAGCTGCACCTGGGGTCGCAGTCGGGCACCCACGTGGAGGCGCCCTCGCACGTGGACGACGCCCTGCCGGGGCTCGATGAACTGCCGCTGCACCGGTTCATCGGTGAAGCGGTGGTGGCCGATCTACGCGGGCTGGCGGACGGCACGCCGATCGGACCTGCGCACCTCGCGACGGTGCGCGAGCGGCTCGCGCCCGGCGTGGTCCTCCTGCTGTGCACCGGATGGTCGGTGTACTGGGGCAGCGAGCGTTACGCCGCGCATCCGTGGCTGGACCCGGCGGCGGCCGAGTTGGTGGTCGCGGCCGGGGTGCGCACGGTGGGCATCGACGCGTCCAGCATCGACGCCACCGACGCCGTGGCATTGCCCTCCCACCACGTCCTGGCCGCGGCCCACGCGGTGATCGCGGAGAACCTCACCGGTTTGCCCGACCTGCTCGTCGCCGGACCGGCCACCGTCTGGTTGCTGCCGTTGGCGCTGGCCGGTGCCGAAGGTTCACCGGTACGCGCGGTTGCCCGGGTGACGTCCGGCCGCGCCTGACGGTCCTCGCGGCGGCGGCGGAGGAGAATGGCGCGGGTGTCCAACCTGCTGCGCCTGCCCCCGGTGACCCTGGCTGCCGAACCGCAGGCGAGCGCGGACCTGGCCGCCCATCGACCCGGAGCGTTCAGTGAGCAGCGGGCCCGGGAGCTGACCCGGGCCGCCCCGGTGAGTGCCCGGTTGCAGCGCGCGCTGCGCCGCGCCGACGTCCTGGGCACGCTGCGCGGGGTGGCCGATGCCGAGCAGCGGGTGGGGTTGGCACTCGATCGACTGGATCCGTCGTGGCAGGTCCTGCATTCGGTGCCGGTCGGGTCCGCCCACCCGGTGATTTCCCATCTGGTGATCGGGCCCGGTGGCGTGGTCACGCTGCTGTCCCGCCGGCACCGGCGCTGGCGGCGCGACGCGGCGTCGCTGGACCGGGTGGTCGCGGTGATCGAGCGCGACGAGATGTATATCGACGGCCTCGCGTTGCCCTACCTAACCCAGGCGCGGGCGCAGGCCTGGCGTGCCGCTCGCGCCCTGTCCGCGGCGATCGGTGAACCGGTGCACGTGCGCCCGGCGGTGGTCCTGGTCGGCTGCGACGACGTGCGCTTCCACGCGTTGCCCGAGGGCGTGGAGGTGCTCACCCGCGCCCGGCTGGTGAAGCGGCTGGCCGCGTTGCAGCCGACGCTGTCCGCGGATCGGGTGGATCGGACGTTCGCTGCGGCACGGCGTGGGGCCGTTTGGGCGGACGCGCCCTGGGCCACGGATTGAGGCTGCTTCAGGCGCGGGGCACGAACAGGTCGATCCGGGTGCTCTTGTCCGGACCCACGTAGGCGCCCACCACACCTTGGTTGTTGAACGTCTTGTAGTAGGTGACGCCGTCCCGGTTGAACCGTGCCGCGATGGCCACCGGTTGCTGCGAGGGGGTGCGCATGCTGAACCCGACGTCATACCGGCCGGTCGACACCGGGGACCAGTCCGTGCACTCGTCGAAGCTGCCCGCGAGGTCGTCCTCGCGGGCGTCCGGACCGTCGGCGTAGACGTCAAAGACGTAGCCGGTGTGGTTGCAGATCACCAGCATTCCGTGGCCTGCCGCAGCGGCTTTGGCCTTCGCCTTTTTCGCGGCCTTCTTCTGCGCTGCGGACTTGGTGGCGGATTCGGCCTTCACCCGGGGTACCGGGGGATGCGCCACATCGCCGGCCGTCGCGGCACTTGCCGCGGCGGCCGGCGCCAGCGCAAGAACGGCTGCGGTGGTCACCGCAGCGGCCCCCCTGGTCGCGCGCATCGTGCTCTCTCTCGGCCTGGCTCGACCGGTGCCGGGCCACCGCCGGTGGTGGCCCGGCCCGGGTTGTGCGCAGTTAAGAACCTGTTACCGATCAGCCGGGCCGACCACGAGGGTCGACCCGGCCGCCGGGCTGATTGCCGAGCGCCTAGGCGCGCGGGATGTACAGGTCGACGCGGGTGAGCTCGCTGCGGCCGACGTTGGTGGTGACGATGCCCTGGCCGTTGAAGACCTTGTAGAAGACGTGGTCCTCGCGCTTGAAGCGGGCCTGGATGATGATGTTCTGCTGGGAGGGCACCCGCAGGGCGAAGCCGATGTCGTACTTGCCGGTCAGCACGCTCGCCCAGTCGGTGCACTCGTCGAAGGAACCGGCCAGGTCGTCCTCACGGATGGAGGGACCGTCGGCGTAGACGTCGAACATGTAGCCGCTGTGGTTGCAGATCACGATCTCGCCACGCGGCGGACCGTCGGAGGCGTGCGCCGCGGAAGCGGGCAGGGCAACAGCGGTGGCGGCGGCGGCGGCGACTACGACCGCACCAGCGCGGGTCATCTTGCGCATCGAATGCTCTCTCTCTGTATGGCTTTCCCGACGCGGGGGTCGGTCGCGGGCAAATCTGGCTCGGTCGCTTCTTGGTCCTACGAGTAAGTTTCTAAAGGCCATGCCAGGTCTTCGTCAATTTCACATCGAGCACTACTTAGAATGTCTGGCGTCATATTGGCGGAATGACAATTACCAGAGCGCACACCCTCGGTAGTCGAACATTCACTCACGGTATCAGCAGAATGCCCGGATATGCACTCAATGTCTGTTTCAAGAGGCCTTCACGAGTGCCTTGGCGAGTCAAAGAATGGTCTCTAACATCCTCGACATCACGGCTGCTCTATCCGGGAAGTGTCAAATCCGGCCGGGCGGGCGTGGGTGCGGAGGGGTCGGGGCGGCGCATGGCCCGGCCCCTTCGACACATCCAGGGGGAACACAAAACGGGCAGTCGACCCCTCCACGGAGGGGGCGACTGCCCGTTTCTACGGTGCTACGACTTCAGCGGCCCGCTGCGTCGCTGACCGGCGTCGCGGTGGACGTGGTGTCCTGCGCGTGGCGATAGGCGAATACCGCTCCGCCACCCATGAGCACACCCAGCGCGGTCGCGACGATCACCACGCGCCAACCCGCCGTCTTGGCCCGGTGTCTACCGACCCGCTGCTGCTCGACGTCCATCCCGACCTCCGCCCGGCCGCCGCGTGTCAACGACGGCCAACGCCAGGGTGCCCCGGCGGCGGCGTGGACGGCATCAGCGCAACGGCCGGCACCCGGTGAGCCGTTCGGCCGAGCACAGCTCAGCGGGTGGCGGGGTTGCGCAGCACCAGCACCGCAATGTCGTCGCGCGGCGCCTCGGCGGAGAACGCGACCACGTTCTCCCGCACCCGGGCGGCCACCGAGGCCGCGGAGTGTCCGACCAAGCCGCGCAGCACCCGGCGTAGCCGGCGGGTGCCGTACATCTCCTTGCCGTGCCGCCGTTCGGTGACCCCGTCGGTGCAGAACACCAGGGCCTCACCGGGGCCCAGGCTGAACCGGGTCTCGGTGCACTCGAATTCGGTCAGCAGGCCCACGGCCGTGCCGCACTCCCCAACCGAGGCCGTGGTGCCGTCCGCGCGCAGCAGCACCGGGCGGTCGTGCCCGGCCAGGCACAGCGTCACGTCCAGCAACCGCTCACCGCCGGGCGACTCGCGCCGGGTGACCAAGGCGGCGGCCACTGTGGCGTAGCGGTCCGTCTGCGCGGCCAGCAGCGTGCGGTTGAGCGAGGACAGAATGCGCGGCAGCGTGCGGTTCTCCGCGGCCAGCGCGCGCATCACGTCGCGAACCACCCCGGTGACCGCCGCGGCCTGGGTGCCCTTGCCGCACACGTCACCGATGGACACCAGCCAGCGATTGCGCCGCAGCGTGAGCACGTCGTAGAAATCGCCTCCGACCTCCACCCCCGAGCTGGCCGGGACGTACTCCGCGCCGAACTCCGCACCGGCCACCACCGGCAGCTCGGTGGGCAGCAGCGCGCGCTGCAGGTCCTGCGCGATCTGGTTGCGCTCGGCGTGCGCCTGCGCGTTGTCCAGGGCCAGCGACGCACGGCGGGCCAGGTCCTCCAGCACCGCGATGTCCTCGCCGGTGTGCATGCGGTCCGGCTGCCTACCCACGGACAGGGTGCCGAGCAACCGTCCGCGCGCGGCCAACGGCACCGCCACGCCCTCCAGGGGACCGACCAAGGCATTGGTCTCGCCGGTCGCCGCGACCTCGGCCAACCGGGCAGCCAGGTCGCGGTCCCCGTCCGCACCCAGCGCGTTCTGCAGCGCGGTCAGTTGTTCCTCGTCGACGTGCGCGACGCTGGCCAGCCGTAGGTCCTGCGCACCGGCGGACCGGGTGCCCAACACATGCACCGCGCACCACTGACCCAGCCGGGGCACGGCCAGCTGGGGCACCAACGCCAGCGTGAGGTCCACGTCCAACGAGTTGGCCAACAGCTCACTGGCCTCGGCCAGAAAGGCCAACGCGCCGCGGCGGCGACGTTCCTCGGTGTGCAGCCGTTCGGCGTCGATGCTGATCGCCATGCGCTGCGCGGACAGCCCGGCCAACTCCGGCCAGTACTTCCCCGGCCCCCCGCCCGCGGGCGGGTGCAGCACCAAGGAGGCCTGCCACGGCCGGGCCACCGGCACCGGCACGGTGAGGGCGCGGGCGCGCGGCGCGGACGGGCCCAGTTCGGCGGAGCGGTAGCCGGCCAGTCGCGCCCGGCCACGCTCGTCGCCCTGGTCCAGCCACACGGTGCCGGTGGCAGCTCCGGTCACCTCGCACAGCCGAGTGAGCAACTCCGAGACCAGCGCGGGCATGCTCAGCCGATCGCGCAGCCCCTCCGGGACGTGCACCAGCCACGCCCACGCGGAGGCAGGCACCTCGTCGCCGGCCGCGGGCGCGGGAACGGCCCGACCCTGCGTTTCCGGGGCCATGGTCAGGGCCACGTCCTCGGCCGGACCCAGCCGGAACCAGACGCTCTTACCGCCCGGATGGTGGCTGGTGCCCCACGCGGTGGCCAATTGGTCGACGAGGAACAGCCCGCGGCCCCGTTCCGGCACATCGAACACGCTGTCCGCCGAATGGGTGTCCGCCGCAACGGTGGTGGAAATCTCCGCTACCGGGGAGTGGGCCGGCATTTCCCCGGGTAAGGGCCGGGAACCCACCCCGGCCCCCATCGGTCCGGACTGCTGATCGGAGACCGTCACCGTGATCCCGTGCTCGTCGGCCAGCACCTCGATGTCGACGGCGGTGCCGGCATGCACGACGCCATTTGTGGACAACTCACTGACCAGCAGCAACGCGGAATCCAGGGCGTCGGAACGCCCGCCCGCGGCGAGCACCTGGCGGACCAGTGCGCGCGCGGCGGCCGGCGACCGATCGTCGGCCGGCAGACGCAGCCGGCGATGCGTGTGCCGCGACATGCCCAGATTGTTGCCGAATCCCTGCCCCACTGGACAATCCGCCCCGACGCGCCACCGAGCTACCCCGACATTCAGGTTGCCGGGGCAAGATGGCCCCTTCGCGACAACCGAGTCCCGCCACCCTTGCGAGGTCCAGCGATGACGATGGTCGAACCCGAGACCACCAGCGCCGAGGGCGCAGCCAGTGCTGCGGTACCCGGGCAGGATCCCGGACGCGTCGAGGACGCTCTGCTCACCGAGCTGATGGAAGCCCTCGGCAAGGTCGCCGACGGCGACTTCGGGGTCCGCCTGCGACGACGGGAAGGCCGGCTTGGTGAGGTGTCCACCCGGTTCAACGAGGTGGCCCGCCAGCTGGAGAACCAGTCGGTGGCCATCCACAAGATCTCCCAGGTGGTCGGCCGCGAGGGGCGGACCACCGAGCGCCTGTCCGAGGAACCGCTGCGCGGCACCTGGTTGGCGAACTCCCGCTCGATCAACGAACTCATCGACGACCTGACCCGACCGGTCATCGAGATCGCCCGGGTCATCGCGGCGGTGGCCGAGGGCGACCTGTCCCAGCACCTGGAGCTGGAGATCGAGGAACGCCCGTTGCGTGGTGAGTTCCGCACCATCGGACGCACCGTGAACAAGATGGTGGACCAGCTCTCCTCGTTCGCCGACGAGGTCACCCGGGTGGCCCGCGAGGTCGGCACCGACGGAAAGCTCGGCGGCCAGGCCGATGTGCGCGGGGTGTCCGGCACCTGGCGCGACCTCACCGACTCGGTGAACCTGATGGCCTCGAACCTGACCAGCCAGGTGCGGTCCATCTCCAAGACGGCCACCGCGATCGCGCAGGGCGACCTGTCGCAGTCCATCACCGTGTCCGCCCGCGGCGAGGTGGCCGAACTCGCGGACACCATCAACTCCCTCACCGCGACGCTGCGGATCTTCGCCGACCAGGTGTCCACCGTGGCCCGCGAGGTCGGCACCGAGGGCAAGCTCGGCGGTCAGGCCGAGGTGCCCGGCGTGGCCGGTACCTGGAAGGACCTGACCGACAACGTCAACTTCATGGCGTCCAACCTGACCGACCAGGTCCGCAACATCGCCCACGTGGCGACCGCGGTGGCCTCCGGTGACCTCTCGCAGAAGATCACCGTGCAGGCCCAGGGCGAAATCCTGGAGCTGAAGAACACCATCAACACGATGGTCGACCAGCTGTCCTCCTTCGCCGACGAGGTCACCCGGGTGGCCCGCGAGGTCGGCACCGAAGGTCGCCTCGGCGGCCAGGCCCAGGTGACCGGTGTGTCGGGTACCTGGCGCGACCTGACGGAGAACGTGAACCACCTGGCGTCCAACCTGACCAACCAGGTCCGCAACATCGCGCAGGTGACCACGGCCGTGGCCCGCGGTGACCTGTCGCAGAAGATCACCGTCGACGCCCGCGGGGAAATCCTCGAACTC
>DASQPJ010000213.1:0-3546 GCA_035644015.1 Sporichthyaceae bacterium | reverse complement strand
TGCTGGGCCCGCTGAACTGGTGGCCGCGCCGGCCGACCGATCAGCCGCGCACCGAGGGCCAGGGCAGGTCGAGCGCGGCCGGGGCCCCGGTGGGCACCACGGGCGCGTGAGGTCGGACCGGGTCCAGCCTTCGGTAGGGCTCGCCCAGAGCGGGGCGCGCGTCACTCTCGCCCTTGTTCGGCCAGAACGCCATCGCGCGTTCGGCCTGCGCGGTGATGGTCAGCGACGGGTTCACCCCGAGGTTCGCGGACAGCGCGGAGCCGTCCACCACGTGCAGGCCGGGGTGGCCGAACAGGCGCTGGTAGGCATCCACGACGCCGGTCTGCGGCGTGGCCCCGATCACCGCACCGCCGATGAAGTGCGCGGTCATCGGCAGGTCGATCAGTTCACCGACCGAGCCGAGGGGATCCCCGTCGATCTGCTCGGCGATCTTGCGGGCGATCTCGTTCGCCACCGGCAGGTACGTCGGGTTGGGGGCGCCGTGGCCCTGACTGGACGTCAGGCGACCGCGTTTCGTGCGTTTCACCGTGATCGAGTTGTCCACCGACTGCATGACCAACGCGATCACGCCTCGCTCGGACCAGTGCCGCACGGACAGGGACCGGGCGAAGCGGACCGGGTGCGCGGCGATCTTGCCGAGCGCGCGCAGCGGCCGGGGGATGCGGCCGCCGCCGTCGACCTGGATGGTGGCCAGCAGCCCCATCGCGTTGCTGCCGCGGGAGTACCGGCACGGCTCCACGTGCGTGTGCTCGTCCGGGAACCACGACGAGGTGATCGCCACGCCCCGGGTGAAGTCCCGGTCGCTGCCCGGCTTCGGCCGGCGGCGGGAAACCCCACCGACAATGGCCTCGGAGTTGGTCCGGGTCACCTCGCCGAGGCGAGCCGAAATGTGCGGCAGGACCCCGGTGTCCCGCATCCGGTGCAGCAACGTCTGCGTGCCGTAGGTGCCCGCCGCGAACACCACCTGCTCGGCGGTGAACACCCGCCGGCCGCGCCCGCTGGTCTTACGGGTCGTCACCTCATAGCCCCCGGTGGAACGCGGCGCCACGGTGAGCACCGTCGTCTCCGGGTGCACCACCGCCCCGGCACCCTCGGCGAGGCCCAGATAGTTGGTGTTCAGCGTGTTCTTCGCGCCGTGCCGGCAGCCGGTCATGCAGGCGCCGCACTCGATGCAGCCGCGACGAGCCGGGCCGACGCCGCCAAAGAAGGGGTCCGCTACTTCCACGCCGGGCTCCAGCGCCCCGTCGCGGCCGAAGAACACCCCCACCCGGGTCGGGGTGTAGGTGTCCGCCTTGCCGAACTCCTCGGCCACCGCCCGCATCACCCGGTCGCTGGGCGTATCGCTGGGCTGGGTGACCACGCCGAGCATCTTCGAGGCCTGCGCGTAGTACGGGTCGAGTTCGCTGCGCCAGTCGGTGATCTCGGCCCACTGCGGGTCGCGGTAGAACGCGTCCGCGGAGGGTTGGTAGAGCGTGTTCGCGTAGTTCAGCGAGCCGCCGCCGACGCCCGCGCCGGCCAACACGATCACGTCGCGCAGCACATGGATGCGCTGGATGCCGTAGCACCCGAGCTTCGGTGCGAACACGAAGTTGCGCACGTCCCAGGAGGTGCGCGGCAGGGTCTCGGCGGTGAACCGACGCCCCGCCTCGAGCACCCCGACGCGGTAGCCCTTCTCGGTCAGCCGCAGCGCGGTGACGCTGCCGCCGAACCCGGACCCGATGACCAGGACGTCGTAGTCGAACCTCACGCGGTAACCGGGGTGGTCCGCTTCACGGTGGAGAAGGTCATGTCCTGGTCCAGGTCGACGTTGCGGAACTTGACGGCCAGCTTGAGGTGGTTCTGGCTGACCTCCCACGGACCGCGGTCGCCGGCCTTCGGGAAGCGCGCGATGCCGCGCGTCACGTAGCCCGAGGTCAGCTCCAGGAACGGCTTGCGCGCGACCTTCGCGGGCAACGTCGGTATAGCCACGTCGTGGCCGTGGGCGTCCATGTGCGCCAGCAGTCGGCACAGGTAGCGGGCCGACATGTCCGCGCGCAGCGTCCAGGAGTTGTTGGAGTAGCCGAAGCAGAACCCGAAGTTCGGCACCCCGGACACCATCATCGCCCGGTAGGCGACGGTGTCGGCCAGGTCGACCTCGACGCCGTCCAGGTCGAGGGTCAGGTCGCCGAATCGACGCAGCGTCAGACCCGTGGCGGAGATGATGATGTCGGCCTCGAGCACCTCGCCGGAGCTGAGCTTGATGCCCTCGGGCACGAACCGGTCGATGGTGTCGGTGACCACCGAGGCGTCGCCCGCGCGGATGGCCTTGAACAGGTCCCCGTCCGGCACCAGGCACAGCCGCTGATCCCACGGGTCGTAGGTCGGCTTGAAGTGTTGGTCGACGTAGGCCTCGTCCTTCAAGAAGGCCACCGCGCCCTTGCGGGCCAGCTTCTTGGCCAGCCCCGGCCGGCGCCGGGACAGCTCGTAGATGCCCTGCAGCAGCGCCATGTTCTTGGCGCGCACGACCGTGTGTGCGGTCTTCGCGGGCAGCACCTTCTTCAGCAGCTCGGCGACGTGATCCACCTCGGGCATGGCCAGCACGTAGGACGGCGAGCGCTGCAGCATGGTGACGTGCGCGGCGGTGGGTGCCATGGACGGCACCAGGGTGACCGCGGTCGCGCCACTGCCGATGACCACGACCCGCTTGCCCGCGTAGTCCAGGTCCTCGGGCCAGAACTGAGGGTGGATCACCTGGCCGGTGAAGTCCGCGGCGCCGGGGAACTCGGGCTGGTGCGGGGCGTCGTAGGAGTAGTACCCGGTGCACAGGTAGAGGAACTTGCAGGTGTAGGTGACCGGGGTGCCGCGTTCGTCGGCCTGCACCGTCCAGCGCGCGGCCGCCGAGGACCAGGACGCCGAACGCACCGTGGTACCGAACCGGACGTGGGTATCGATGCCCGCGTCGGCGGCGGTGGCCTGGACGTATTCGCGGATCTCATCGCCGGGCGCGATGGCCTTGCGGCTGGCCCACGGACGGAATGGGTAGCTCATGGTGAACGCGTCGGAGTCCGAGCGGATACCGGGGTAACGGAACAGATCCCAGGTGCCGCCGATGGCCTCCCGGGCCTCCAGTACCGCGTAGCTGCGCTGCGGGTGCTCGGTGGTGATCCGGTGCGCGGCGCCGATCCCGGACAGGCCGGCGCCGACGATGAGGACATCGAGTTCGTTCAATGCTGGCTCCTAGTCGGGGTACGGACGGCACTGCATCCGTTTGACCACATGGAAGAAGTTACCAGGAGTAAGTATAGGTTCGCCGGCCTCAATTTCCGGGCACCGGGTGAGCAGCTCGATGAACAGGGCCCGGATCTGGAAGCGAGCCAGTTGATTGCCCAGGCAGTGGTGGATGCCGCCGCCGCCAAAGGCCACGTGCGGGTTCGGGTGTCGGGAGAAGTCCAGGTCGTGCGGCCGGTCGATGGCCAGCTCGTCGCGGTTGGCCGAGGAGTAGAACATGACCAGCTTGTCGCCGGCGGTGATCTTCACCCCGTCCAGCTCGCAGTCGTGCGCCGCGGT
>DASQPJ010000212.1:0-7338 GCA_035644015.1 Sporichthyaceae bacterium | reverse complement strand
CAGCACCTTCTCGCCGGGCACGGTGTCCACCACGACCCGGGCGTCGGCGCGCAACTGATCGGTGGCGAAGGACTTCACCGCCGCCGCATCGATCACCGCGTAGCGGTTGATGTCCTTCTGCAGGTAGTCGGGCGTGCCCAGGTAGGCGTTGTACCGGTTGAAGTTGTCCGCCCGGCCGTCGAAGTCGCCGATCTTTTCCATGTTGCGGACCAGATCACCGATTTCGGTGTTCTTCGCGGACTGCAGCGCGGTCGCCGACGGACCGGTCTTGCGCATGGTGGCCAGGTCCGCGTCGATGGCGGCCTTGAGTTCCTCGGCGGTGTGCCCGGGCTTCGCGGTCGCGGTGATGGTGAACACCGACGGGTAGTGCAACGAGTACTGCGAGGCCTGCACGGATTGCGCGATCTTCTTCCCGCGCACCAGATCCCGGTAGAGCAGGCTCGACTCACCGTTGGCGAGCAGGTTCGCGGTGATGTCCCCGGCCGCGTCGCCCGGCTTGAACGCCGGCGAGGTCAGCCAGCCCATGGTGACCCGTTGTAGGTCCACCTTGTCGGTGAGCGTGACGTCCTTCTCCGCGGTGATCTTCGGGATGGTGACGTCCGGCTTCGGCGGGGTGGCGCCCTTCTTGATCGGCCCGAAGTACTTGGTGATCCAGGACTTCGCCCGGGTCGGGTCGAAGTTGCCCGCGACCACCAACGTCGCATTGTTCGGCAGGTAGTAGGTCTTGAAGAACTTGCGCACCTCGTCGAGCTTCGCGTTCTGGACATCGGTGTGCGAGCCGATCACGTCCGCGTGGTACGGGTGCGTGGTCGGGAACAGTTGGTAGTACAGCTCTTGGTCGGACAACGCGTACGGGGATTGTTCCCAGTTCTGCCGGCGCTCGTTGCGCACCACCTGCTGCTGGTTGTACAGGCTGGCCGCGTCGAGCCGATCGAGCAAAAAGCCCATCCGGTCGCTCTCCGCCCACAGCGCCAGTTCCAGGCGGTCCGCGGGCAGGTCACCCATCAGGTAGTTGGTCCGGTCGAAGCTCGTCGAGGCGTTGAAGAACGCCCCGGTGCCCTCGATCAGCTTCTCCAGCTTGCCCTCGGGGATGTGCCCGGAGCCCTGGAACATCATGTGCTCGAAGAGGTGCGCGAAGCCGGTCTGGCCGGCGTGCTCGTTGGCTGCGCCCACGTGGTACCAGATGTTGGTGGACACCGTGGATACGTGCGGGTCGCGGGAGAAGACCACCTGCAGGCCGTTGGGCAGCGTGTAGGTCGACACCGGCAGCGAAACCCGGGGCACCGTGGTGGCCGCGTCGGCCGCGTCGGCGGTGTGCAGGGCCACGCCCGCGGTGGCCACCAGCGCGGCGGCCAGCAACGGGATCAGGCGTCGAACGCGGCCCGAACCGAACATGTGTGCTCCTTGCAAGTCGACTCTGTCGCCAATGACACCGGGGCAGGCCCCGAGGTGACCGGTGGGGACGAACGACACAATTGTGCCGTGACGGAACCATTCGGACAGCGTTTGTGGACAGCTATTGAGCAACACGGGGCGTTGTGTGTCGGCATCGACCCGCATGCGGAGCTGTTGGCGGCCTGGGGACTGCCCGACGACGCGGACGGGGCGGAGCGGTTCGGGCGCACCGTGGTCTCCGCCCTGGCCGGCGCTGTGGCCGTGGTGAAACCGCAGTCGGCGTTCTTCGAGCGGTTCGGTTCACGCGGGGTAGCCGCCCTCGAGCGGGTGCTGGCCGACGCGCGCGCCGCAGACCTGTTGTGCATCACCGACGTCAAGCGCGGCGACATCGGCACCACCGCGGCCGCCTACGCCGCCGCCTATCTCGACCCCGCCTCCCCGCTGCACTCCGACGCGATCACCGTCTCGCCGTACCTCGGCTTCGGTTCGTTGCAACCGTTCCTGGACGCCGCCGCCGCGCACGGCGGCGGGGTGTTCGTGCTCGCGCTGACCTCGAACCCGGACGGCCCCCAGGTGCAGCACGCGGTGGCCGCGGACGGGCGGACGGTGGCGGGCACCATGCTGGCCGCGGTGCGCGAGTACAACGGGCAGGCACAGCCGCAGGGCAGCGTGGGCGCGGTGGTCGGCGCGACCATCGGGCAGACCGGGGAGGACCTGGCCATCAACGGCCCGCTGCTGGTGCCCGGTTTGGGCGCCCAGGGGGGCAGCGGATCGGACCTGGAGCGGATCTTCGCGGGGCTGGGCCGACATGTGGTGCCGAGTGTTTCCCGGGAGATTCTGCGTGTCGGGCCGGACGAGCGCGCGTTGCGAGAAGCCGCGATCAGGGCCGGGCAGGAATACGCCCGGTCACTGGGGTAGCGTCTGTCCCTCGATGATCGGCGGGCTCCTCACAAGGCGGCGTCAGTTCGGTCATTGCGGTCCGGGGTTGCGTTGCCCGACCAACCCGCGATACGTAGTTTCCAGACATCGTTGTCGCTGAGATCCAGATCCGTTCCGAAACAACCGAGGTGACCCTCCGTGGCTCTTCCTCCGCTGACTCCCGAGCAGCGCACCGCCGCACTGGAGAAGGCCGCCATCGCGCGCCGTGAGCGCGCTGAGGTGAAAAACCGACTCAAGCACGGTGGCACCTCTCTGGCCAACGTGATCAAGGAGGGCCAAGAGAACGAGATCGTCGGCAAGATGAAGGTCTCTGCGTTACTGGAGTCGATGCCCGGCGTCGGCAAGGTGCGCGCGAAGCAGATCATGGAGCGCCTCGGCATCTCCGAGACGCGACGCGTCCGAGGTCTCGGCACCAACCAGATCGCCGCGCTGGAGCGCGACTTCGGCGCCGGTTCTTGACCGAGGCGCCGTCCGGCGTCGCGGAGGAGCCGAAGATGCCGCGCCTGCTGGTGCTGTCCGGGCCGTCCGGGGTGGGCAAGTCCACGTTGCTGCAGGCGCTGCGCGCGGAGTGCCCGGAGCTGTGGATCTCGGTGTCCGCGACCACGCGGCACCCGCGGCCGGGGGAGCGGCACGGCGTCGAGTACTACTTCACCGACCAGGCCGAGTTCGACGCGATGGTGGCCGACGGGCACCTGCTGGAGTGGGCCGAGTTCGCCGGGAACCGGTACGGCACGCCCCGGGAGCCGGTGCTGTACCGGTTGGCCGCCGGGGACTCGGTGCTGCTGGAGGTGGAGATCCAGGGCGCCCGGCAGGTCAAGAAGCAGATGCCCGAGGCATTGCTGGTGTTCCTGGCCCCGCCCAGCTGGGAGGAATTGGTGCGCCGGCTGACCGGCCGGGGCACCGAACCGGCCGAGGTGATCGAACGCCGACTGCAGGTGGCCCGCGACGAACTGGCCGCCGAACCGGAGTTCGATGTGACCCTGGTGAACACGTCGGTCCAGGATGTGGTCGCCGAACTGTTAGCCTTGACCCGCAATCCCGTCTGATCCCGGGACTCTGACCTGCTGAAAGGCGCCACCTGCGTGTCTGGAACCTTCGCCTCGCCCGAGGGCATCACCAACCCGCCGATCGACGAGTTGCTCGAGGCCACCGACTCCAAGTACAGCCTGGTCTCCTACGCGGCCAAGCGCGCCCGGCAGATCAACGCCTACTACTCCCAGCTCGGCGAGGGCCTGCTGGAGTACGTCGGCCCGCTGGTCGACACGCACCTGCACGAGAAGCCGCTGTCGATCGCGCTGCGCGAGATCAACGCCGGCCTGCTCACCGCCGAACCGCTCGAACCGACCGTCGGCTAGCCAGGACCGCGTCGTGTCGCTGGACCCGCCGAACATCGTCCTGGGGGTCGCGGGCGGCATTGCCGCGTACAAGTCCTGCGAGTTGCTGCGCCGGTTCACCGAGGGCGGCGCGACGGTCACCGTGGTGCCCACGGCGTCCGCGCTGAAGTTCGTCGGCGCGGCGACCTGGGCCGCGCTGTCCGGCCGGCCGGTGGCCACCGACGTGTTCGACGACGTGCACGAGGTACCGCATGTGCGGCTGGGCCAGCGCGCCGATCTGGTGGTGGTCGCGCCGGCCACCGCGGACCTGATGGCCCGGGCCGCGATGGGTCGGGCCGATGACCTGTTGACGGCCACGCTGCTCACTGCGCGATGCCCGGTGCTGTTCGCGCCGGCCATGCACACCGAGATGTGGTTGCACCCGGCCACCCGGGAGAACGTGGCCACCCTGCGTCGCCGTGGATCCGTCGTGCTGGACCCGGCCTGGGGTCGGCTCACCGGCGCGGACACCGGCCCGGGGCGGCTGCCCGAACCCGAGCAGATTTACGCGGTCGCCCAGCGGCTGCTGAGCCGGGGCAACCTGCCCGCGGATCTGACGGGGCGTCGCGTGCTGGTCTCGGCGGGCGGCACCCGCGAGCCGGTGGACCCGGTGCGCTTCCTGGGCAACCGGTCCACCGGGCTGCAGGGCTGGGCGTTGGCCACCACCGCGGCCGCGCGCGGCGCTGAGGTGGTCTTGGTGGCGGCCAATGTGGAGTTGCCGGATCCGGCCGGGGCCAAGGTGATCCGGGTCGAAACCGCCCTGGAGCTGCGGGCCGCGGTCCTCGAGGCGGCGTCCGAGGCGGATGTGATCGTGATGGCCGCCGCGGTGGCGGACTTCCGTCCGGTGAACCCGGCCGGCGCCAAGCTGAAGAAGGGTGACGTCGATCCCGACCCGATCGCGCTCACCCGCAATCCCGACGTGCTCGCCGAGCTATGCGCGCGCCCGCACCCCGGTCAGGTGATCGTGGGGTTCGCCGCGGAGACCGGCGACGCCACCGCTTCGGTGCTCGAGCACGGTCGGGCGAAGTTGGCCCGCAAGCAGTGCGACCTGCTGGTGGTCAACGAGGTCGGCCCGACCAAGGCCTTCGGGACTCCGGACAACCAGGCGGTGATCCTGGGCCTGGACTCCTCCACCACCGAGGTGCCCAGCGGCCCCAAGGAGAACCTGGCCGACGTGATCTGGGACCTGGCGCTGGCCCGTCTGCCCGAGCGTTAGTCAGCCGGTCGGGCCCAGCCCGGACTGGATGGCGAACACGACCAGTTGCGCCCGGTCCCGGGCGCCGAGCTTGATCATCGCCCGGGAGACGTGGGTGCGTACCGTGGCCGGGCTGACCACCAGCGACTGCGCGATTTCCTCGTTGGACCGACCGGTCGCCACCCAACCGGCGATCTCCTTCTCCCGCGTGGTGAGCAAGTGCAGCGACGGGTGGACGGCGCCCGGCGCGCCGCGGCGGGAACTGAACTGTTCGATGACCCGCCGGGTGATCCCCGGCGACAGCAGTGAGTCACCGGCCGCGACCACCCGGATCGCGTGCAGCAGTTCGGCGGGTTCGGCGTCCTTGACCAGGAACCCGCTGGCCCCGGCGGCCAATGCGGTGAATACGTACTCGTCGAGGGCGAAGGTGGTCAACACCACCACCCGGGTGTCGGCCAGCGTCGGGTCGGCGGTGACCTCGGCGAGCACAGCCAGCCCATCCATGCCCGGCATCCGGATGTCCAGCAGCGCCACGTCCGGGCGGGTGCGGCGGATGCTCGCCAACGCCGCGACACCGTCCTGCGCCTCGCCGACCAGGTCGATGTCCTCGGTGTCCTCGATCAGCACCCGCAGGCCCATCCGGACCAGGGCCTGATCGTCGGCGAGCGTCACCCGGATCATCGCGGCAGCACCGCCCTCACCTCGAAGCCGCCGCCGGGCGCCGGGCCGGCGTCCAGAGTGCCGCCCAGGGCGACCGCCCGGGCCCGCATGCCCTCGATGCCGTCCCCGGCCGGGCCCGGTGCGCCGGTGCCGTTGTCGTGGATCAGCAGCACCAGGCGCTCGGGCTGCGCGGACAGGGTGATGTTCGCCCGGCCGGCGTTCGCGTGCCGCAGCACGTTGGTCAACGACTCCTGCACGATGCGGTAGACCGCAGCGCCCAGCGCACCGGAGGTGTCCGGCAGCGGTCCGGTTTGCTCCAGGACGACGGCGAGCCCGGCCCGGCGGATGCGGTCGAGCAACGCGGGCAGGGCGTCCAGGCCGGGCGAACCGGGCACCCGCGGGGCGGTGCCGTCGGGCGTGCGCAACTCGCCCAACGTGGCGCGCAGACCGGCCAGTGCTTCGGTACTCGCCGCGCGGATCTCCTCCAACGCGATCCGCGCCTGCTCCGGGCGGCGCTCCAGCACGTGCAGGGCGACCCCGGCCTGCATCGCGATCACCGCGAGACCGTGTCCAGCTACGTCGTGCACCTCCGCGGCGATGCGCAGCCGTTCCGCACTGACCGCGCGCTCGGCCTCGTCCTGTTCGACGCGGGCCCGAGCCTCCACCCGCAGCCGACGCATGGAGCCGAGCGACCAGGGCACGATCAGCCAACCGGAGGCCGCGGTCAGTCCGATCCCGGCGCCCCAACCGGGGTCGCGGGTGAACCGGACCACCAGTCCGGTCACCAGCACCGCGAACGCGGCCACCCACACCGGCCGGGAGTGGGCGGCGGGCAGGTGCAGGGCGGCGGCGAACGCGGCGGCACCCAGGGCGATGAAAACCGGCCCGAACACGTAGCCCGCGGCCAGGTAGATCGCGACCAGCGTGCTGCAGCCGATGAGCATGACCGCCGGCGCGAGTCGGCGCGCGGCCAACGTGGCCGCGGCGCCGCCGGCCAGCACGTACGCGAACGCGTCGTGCACCCCGTGCGGGTGGTGAGCGCCGGCACCGTTGGTGCCGACCAGGGTGAACAGCACCAGCGCGAGCGCGGGCAGCACGTCCCGTGCGGCCGGCCGGGTGCTCACCACAGGCAGGCTAATCAACTGACGTCTCGCCGCACAAAGCTCGTCGCGGCCACCACGGCGGCCAGTGCGGTGTAGCCGAGGCTGGTGACGAAGGCCTGCTCGGTGGACACCGAATACCGGTCGCCACCCAGCACGGACTCCAACAACAGGCCCGGGAAAACCTTGTCGGCCAGGTGCCAGGCGTCGGCCACGATGTGCTCGAAGGGCCCGGCCCAGGCGATACCGACGGCCAGTGCGACCGGGACCGACCGAATCAGCATCGCCACCGCGGTGCCGAGCAGCGCGTAACCGGTGATCCAGTAGAGCACCGTGGCGTAGTCCCCGAGCCCGGCGCGCAGCCCGGCCGGACCGGCCCACGCGCTCGCGTCGATCCCGTGCGTTCCGGCGAGCAGCCGGGACGTCGTCCACCCGACCACCTCCATCCACGCCAGCACCACCGCCGCGGTGCCCAGCATCGCGACGAGCTTGCCCGCGAGCAGGCGCAGCCGGTCGGGCTGACGCAGCGACATGGTGCGGATGGTGCCCCGGGAGAACTCCATGGCCACGGCGCCGGTGAACAACACGAAGACGAAAAAACCGGCGAAGGCCAGGCCGGTGGTGAAGACCTCGGTGCCACCGCCGGCCGCGGCGAGCGATTGGGTGCTGGGGCCGA
>DASQPJ010000211.1:0-4463 GCA_035644015.1 Sporichthyaceae bacterium | reverse complement strand
GGCGAGTTCCTCCACCCACTCCTTACACGCGGGCAGCAGCTCGTCGGCGGGCACCACCTTGTTCACCAACCCCCAGCGCTCCGCGGTAGCCGCGTCGTACTGGTGCAGCAGGAACCAGATCTCCCGGGCCCGCTTCTCCCCGACCACCCGGGCGAGGTAGGCCGAGCCAAAGCCGGCGTCGAAGGAGCCGACCTTCGGTCCGGTCTGGCCGAACGTGGCGTGCTCGGCGGCGATGGACAGATCGCACAGCACGTGCAGCACGTGGCCGCCGCCGATGGCCGCACCGTTGACCGCGGCGATGACGGGCTTGGGCACATCGCGGATCAGCCGGTGGAAGTAGCCGATCTCGAACAGGCCATTGGGGGTGGGGCCGTAATTACCCAGCTCCGCCCGCACTTTGACGTCCCCGCCCGCGCAGAAGGCCCGCTGGCCCGCGCCGGTGAGGATCAGCCCGCGCACCGCCTTGTCGGCCCAGGCGCGCTTGAACGCGTCGATGAGTTCGCTGATGGTCTGGGCGCGGAAGGCGTTCATGCGCTTCTCGCGATCGATGGTGATGATCGCCGCGGCGCCTTCAACGACGTAAGAGACGTCCTCGTAGTGCTCCATGACTAGATATTAGGGTACTAGACAACTCTGGTGTCAATCAGTGTCCAGCGCGTCGGCGCCCTCTACGCTGCCCTGCGTGCGCTGGTCGGGGACGCAGACGCGGCGGGTGACCCGCGAAGCACTGATCCTCGGCCTGCTGTGGATGATCTACACCTTGGGTCGAGCGGCGGCGGCTCGGCACATCGGCCCGGCCTTCTCCAACGCCCACGACATCTGGCGCTTCGAGCGGTGGCTGCACATCCCCTCCGAGGCCCGGCTGCAGCACTGGGCGCTGCAGTGGAAAACCGGCATCCACGCGGCGGACCTGTACTACAAGTACGTCCACCTCACCGACTTCGTGCTCATCTCTGCGTGGCTGTTGATCTGGCGGCCGGAGCACTTCGGATGGTTCCGCCGGTGCATCGTGTTCATGACGTTCTTCGAGTTGGTGGGCCACTTCGTCTACCCGCTGGCGCCGCCGCGGATGAACGGCTGCACCGCGCCGAACATCCCGTGCCCGCACGGCTTCGGCATCGTGGACACCGCGCAGATGTTCGGCAACGCGGTCTACGGTAACGACTACAAGAACCACGGAGTGTTCAACCAGTACGCCGCGATGCCGTCGATGCATGTGGCCTGGTCCTGGTTCTTCGCGATCACGGTCATCTCCATCGCGAAGAGCAAGTGGCGCTTTCTGATCCTGTTCCACGCCGTGGCGATGACCTACACGGTCGTGGTGACCGGGAACCACTACTGGATCGACGGTTTCGTCGGCCTGATCCTGATGGCCATCGCGTTGGTGCTGTTCAACAACGACAGCCCGTGGCACAAGAAGAAAGTCGCTAGCCCACGTTGATGAGCGTGACCGCGCCCTGGCCCGCGTTGAACGTGCCGTTGTTGTGGTCCAGCCAGATGTCGTAGAGCGCGTAGGTGCCGGCCGGCAGGCTGTACGAGAACTGCAGCAGGTACCCGGCGGACAGCGGGGCGGTGCCGGCGATCGGCGCGGCGAAGGGTGAAGGGCCCTTACCCGGATCCTTCTGGAAGAACTTCACCACGTCGTCGCGGGTCGCACCTTTGCGCAGCTTCTGCAGCACCAGGTCGTGCCAGTCGTGGCGGCCATGGCTGATGTTCTCGATCTGCAGCATGCCGCTGCGCTTCAGGGCGCGCGGCAGGAAGAACTCGTTGTGGCCGTTGACCGTGACGATCTGGGCGACCCGGGGCAGCAGGGCGTGGTTGGTCTCGGGGGCCACGGTGAGCACCGCGACCGGCTTGCTGGTATCGGTGGCCGCCAGGTCCTGCAGATACACGGTGCCCGCGGGCAGCTCCACGGTCAGGTTGGCCTCATGCCCTTTTCTGGTGACCACCCCGCCGAGGCTGATCATCGATTCCTCGACAGCAGCAGTGACCTTGGCCCGTTCCGCGCGGGGGGCCGCCCGGTCGGCTCGCACCGGTACAGGCGCGGGCGCCGGCTGCGGGTTCGGCACCGGATTCACCGCGTTCGGCGTGTTGTCTGCCGGCTGGGCAGGAGCAGGTGGCGGTTGCGCCGTGCGACCTTCGCGGTTGACGAACAGCGCGAGGTTGTTGTCCGCCGAACTCGAGGACACCCGGAACGTCGTCCAGCCCGAGCGCAGGTGATCAGCACCGCTCAACGTGGCGTGCGAGCCGTCCATGGTGACGGTGACCACCGGCGGCGCGGCCTCGGCGGCCGCGTGCGCCACCGGACTGCCGGGCAGTAGGGCGAACGCGGTCAACGCGGTGACGGCGCTGAAGCGGTGACGGCCCGTCACTGTCCCGCCGCCAGCGACACCAGGTCGACCACGAACACCAGCACGGCGTTGGGCCCGATGTCGGGAGGGCTGCCCGTGGTGCCGTAGCCGAGGTCGCCGGGGATGACGATTTCCCGGCGCCCGCCCACCTTCATGCCGACGATGCCGCCGGCGAAGCCGGGCACCACTCTCGCCAACGGGAACGTTGCCGGGTCCGTGCCGTACTTCCACGAGGCATCGAACTTCTTGCCGTTGACGTAGAGCGTGCCGACGTAGCGCACGTTGACCGTGTCGCTGGCCACCGCGGCCTGCCCGGTGCCGACCACCAGGTCCCGGATCACCAGTTTGTCGGGCGCCTTGCCGGTGCCCTTGGCGATCGTCGGTTCCTTCTTCAGGTCGGCGGCGTTGGTGACCTCGGGCATGCCCGGCAGGGCTTTGGACCCCTTCGGGGCGGCGGACGCGGTCGGCATGGTGGGCGCCGGCGCCGTTCCGCTGCCGGCTGTGTCGGAGGCCGACTGCGAGCCGGTGTTGTCCTGGCTCGCGGTGGACGAGTTGTCCTTGCTGTCGCTACCGCAGGCGGATAGCAGCAGACCGGAGCTGAGCAGGAGGACGGCGAATCGGCTTGCGGGCGCGTGAAGGCTCATGCGCGGGATTGTGTCGGACGGCGGGCGGTGGTGCTCGCCGCCCCGCCGACCGTGACCGGGGTGACACTGTCCACACCGGTGCCGTCGCCCAACTCGCCATTGGCATTGCGACCCCAGCACAGCGCGTGTCCGTCCGCGTCCACCGCGCAGGTGTGGAACTGCCCGGCGGCCAGCGCCCTCAGCCCGCCGGCCAGGTGCTGCACCGGCACCGCGGTCGGCATGTTGTCGGTGGTGCCGGTGCCGAGTTGGCCGGTCTCGTTGATGCCCCAGCAGTACGCCTTGCGATCGGTGGCGGTCAGCACGCAACTGTGCAGGGTGTTCGCCGCAATGGCGACGACGTGGTCATCCACGCCGATCACGGCGAGCGGCGCGGCACTCTGGTTGCCCGCTGTGGTGCCGTGGCCGAGTTGGTAGTTGCGGTTGAAGCCCCAGCACTGCACCCCGGCCGCGTCGGTGGTCGCGCAGGTGTGGAACCCGCCGGCCACCACCAGGGCGACCGGGCCGGAGAGCCCGACCACGGCCACCGGCCGGGTTGCCGAGGTGAAGCCACCGTTACCGAGTTCGCCATGGTGGTTGTAGCCCCAGCAGGACGCGGTTCCCGTGCGCAGCACGGCGCAGGTGTGCTGGGCACCGGCCGTGATCGCGGTGGCCCCGTGCAGTCCGCGGACCGCGACCGGCCGGGGCGAATCGGTGTTGTTGCCGCTGCCCAGTTGGCCGTCGCCGTTGTAGCCCCAACAGAACACCGAGGCCCTCACGTCCAGCGCGCAACTGTGTCCGAACCCGACGGCCAGGGCGCGGAATCGCTCCGATCTCGCCACCCGCACCGGCCGGGCGGAAGCCACCTTGGTGCCATCACCCAGTTGTCCGTGCGCGTTCTCGCCCCAGCACCACACACCGTCCCCGGCCAGTGCACAGGTGTGCGCACCCCCGGCGGCGATTGCGCTGACCACGTGCAGACCGAGCACCGGGACCGGGCTCAACCTCGTGGTCTGCGTGCCGTCGCCCAACTGCCCGGAGGAGTTGTCCCCCCAACACAGCACGTCACCGGCCACGGTCAGCCCACAGGTGTGGCCCGACCCGGCGGCGATCGCAGTGAATGACGGGACGTCAGCCGACGCGGCAGCCCGCGCGGTGGGCGCCACCGCCAACACTGCCGCGACCGTCAGACCGAGCAGGCCCCAACGTCTGCGGTGCCCCATCACGACCCCCGGTTGATCTTGACGAGGAACCCGTCGACATGCCCGCCGGGGTTGGTCGACCTCAGCGACGTGCTCTTGGTCCCGGTGAACGTGGGCGAAGTCGTGCCGCCGGCGGCGTAGATGTTCCCGGTGAAGTCGACGGCGAGCGCGAGGGCCTGGGTGACCCCGCCCTGGCCCAGGTAGGTCGACCACAGCGCCGCCGTGCCGGTCGGATTGAGCTCGGTGATGAAGCCGTCCGAGGCGCCGATGATGGTCTTCTGCGTCGAGGT
>DASQPJ010000210.1:0-13604 GCA_035644015.1 Sporichthyaceae bacterium | reverse complement strand
GCCGGCGCCGACGCGTTGGCCCGGGAACGAGGCGTCGCGTTGCGCGGCCACGCGGCCACCAACGTCGCGGTACGCGCCGACGGCCGCGAACTCTCCCGCTTGATGAGCAACCTGGTGGTGAACGCGATCCGGCACACCCCGTCGGACGGGACGGTGGAGATCCATCTGTCCGCCGACGCCGAACGCGCCACGATCGCCGTTACCGACGGCTGCGGTGGCATCCCCGATGAGGATCTGCCCCGAGTGTTCGACATGGCCTGGCGCGGCACCAATGCCCGCACCCCCGGCCCCGATGGCGGCGCGGGCCTCGGCCTGGCCATCGTCCGCGGCATCGTTGAGGCGCATGCCGGTGAGATCACCGTCGCCAACATCGCTGGCGGCTGCCGCTTCGAGGTCTCCCTCCCCGTCCTCGCCTAACCCCCAGACCCTCAACTTCGTCCGGCGTTTCGGGGTATCAACGGCCTCGGATAGCCCGAAACGCCGGACAGAGATGATGGTTCAGTCGCGCAGCGGGGCGGCAGCGAATTCGGCCATGCCCGCGGCGAAATCCTCGGCCACGGTCCAGCCGAGCTCGTTACGCAACCGGTCCGAGCAGGCCGTGATGTGCCGGACGTCGCCGAGACGGTACTGCCCGGTGACCTCGGGTGACGGGCCGGCGCAGGCGATGGCCAACGCGGCGGCCAACTCGCCGACCGTGCGCGGGGTCCCGCTGCCCACGTTGTAGGCGCGCAGGGTGCCCGCGGCGATTGGCCCGGCATCGCCGGTCGCGGCCAGCGCGGCCAGGTTCGCGGTGGCCACATCGCGCGCGTGCACAAAGTCGCGACGCTGCCGGCCGTCCTCGAACACTTGCGGCGCGCGTCCGCCGGCCAGCGCTGAGCGGAAGATGCTGGCCACCCCGGCGTAGGGCGTGTCCCGGGGCATCCGTGGTCCGTACACGTTGTGGTAGCGCAGTGCGGCTACTCGGGCCCCGGTCACCCGGGCGGCAGCGGCGGCCAGATGTTCCTGCGCCAGCTTTGTTGCCGCGTAGATGTTGCGCGGGTCCGGCGCGGCGTCCTCGCGGACCATATCCGGGACCAGCTCGTCGCCGCAGACGGGACACGGCGGGTCGAAGCGTCCGGCGTCCAGCTCGGCCGTGGTGCGCGCGCCTGCCGGCACCGTGCCGTGTTCCGCGCACCGATAGCGGCCCTCGCCGTAGATCACCATCGAACTGGCCAGCACCAGCCGTCCCACTCCGGCACGAGCCATCGCGGCCAGCAGGACCGCGGTGCCCACATCGTTGGCCCCCGCGTAGTCCGGGGCGTCGTCCAGGTTCAGCCCCAGCCCGACCATCGCGGCCTGGTGCAGCACCGCGTCCACGTCCTCCAGCGCGGCGGTGACCACCGCCGGGTCCCGCACATCCCCGTGCATGAACTCCGCATCCGACGGAAGCTCCGGGGCACGGCGGTGCACAGCCGGCAGCAGCGAATCCAAGATCCGCACCCGGTGTCCGGCCGCCAACGCCGCCTCGACGACATGCGACCCAATGAACCCGGCGCCCCCGGTGACCAGCACGTGCACCCGCCGCAGCGTACGGGCCGGGCCGGCTCAGCCTGCGGCGCGGTGCGCGGGCAGCTGTGCCGGGACCTGGCCGGCGGCGGCCTGCTTGCGCCACCAGGCCCGACCGGCGGCGGGCAGCGAGTGGATCGGGTCGTAGTACGGGTACTGCCGCGCCAGTGCCTCGGCGTCGGCCAACTCGATTGCGGTGCGGTAGTTCTTGGTCCAGGTCGAGATGCCGCGCACCCGGTCGTAGGTCACCGCCTGGTCCACCCAGCGCTTGCCGACGAACGGCACGTCGACCACGATCCGCGGGGTGGCGAAGCCGGGCAGATAGCCCATGATCCCGTGCTGCAACTCTCGCGCCCGGTGCAGCGGCAGTCGCCAGTGCTCGCTGCCGGGGATCATGTCGCACTGGTAGAAGTAGTACGGCAGCACGCCGGCCCCGTCGAGCAACCCGAAGCACAGGTCGAGCAGCGCCTCCACCGAGTCGTTCACGCCGCGCAGCAGCACGCCCTGGTTGCGCACGTCGCGCACCCCGACGTCCAGCAGACCGCGAGCGGCCCGGGCCACCAGCGGCGTCACCTGTTCCGCCGCGTTGGTGTGCGTGTGCACCGCCAGTCCCACGCCGCGCTCCTGCGCGGTGCGCGCCAGGCGCTCCATCCCGGCCCGCACCTCGTCGGCGAACCAGTGCTGCGGCAGCCCGATCAGCGCCTTGCTGGCCAGCCGGATGTCGCGGATGTTCTCCAGTGCCAGCAGCGCCGCGACGAAGGCCTCCAGCCGTGGCCAGGGCACGTTGGCCACGTCGCCGCCGGAGACGACCACGTCGCGCACCCCGGGGGAGCGGCGCAGGTAGTCCAGCATCCGGTCCTGCCGGTCCACCGGCTTGAGGGAGAACCGGTGCTTGTCCACCGTCGGGGTGGAGGTGCCGACCAGGTCCATCCGGGTGCAGTGCCCGCAGTACTGCGGGCAGGTGTTGGTCAGCTCGGCCAGCACCTTGGTCGGGTAGCGGTGGGTGAGGCCCTCCACCGCCCACATGTCCGACTCGTGCAACGAGTCCCGGCTGGCGTAGGGGTGACTCGGCCAGTGGTCGTCCCGGTCCGAGGCCACGGGGAGCATGTATCGGCGTACCGGGTCGGCCAGGAACGCCTCGGTGAGGCTGCCCGGCCCGCCGGGCAGCACCGCCGCGGTCATCGTGTTCACCATCTGAGGGGGAATCAGCATCGACATGGTCGCGTGCTGCTCCTGGTCGACCAACAGGTCGGCGTAGAACGAGTCGGCCACCAGATCGCCGAGCACCGCGCGCAACTGGGCGGCGTTCTTCACGCAGTGCGCCCGCTGCCACTGAACGTCGGCCCACTCCGCGGCGGTCACCCCGCGCCACCCCGGGAAACGCGTCCAGTCCGGCTCGACCAGCTCGCGGCGCGAGTAGGAGTAGGGCTGGGACACGGCGACCTCCCCGGCCAAATGCGTGAGAAAGACTGGCAAACCCGATGTTGAACCAAAGATATCGTTCTTGACGGTACCCTGACACGAGAGGATTCGTCGCCAGTTTGTCTCGACGGGAGGCCGTGGTTGTTCCGACAGGGCGGCTCGCCGTTCGGCTGCCACCGGGTGCTCGATGACACCCCGGTGTTGCCCCAGGCCGCCTGGCGACTGGACGCCGAACCGCAACTGTGGGCCGACGAAGTGCGCATCGAGGTCGACCGGCTGAACCTGGACGCGGCGTCATTTCGTCAGCTGACGGAGCATCACGGTGACCCGGACGCGGTCCGGGCGGCCGTGGCCGGGATCGTCGCGGAGCGGGGCAAGATGCACAATCCGGTCACCGGCTCCGGCGGCATGCTGGTCGGCCGGGTGGCCGAGGCGGGCCCCGACTCCCCGCTCGGACTACGTCCGGGCGACCGGGTGGCCACGTTGGTCTCGCTCACGCTGACCCCGCTGTACCTGCGCGACGGGCTGGCCGACTGGTCCGGGCGCAGTGAGCAGGTACCCACCGCCGGGCACGCCATCCTGTTCGCCCGGTCCATCGCCGCGGTGCTGCCCGAAGATCTGGCATCCCACCTCGCACTGGCCGTGCTGGACGTGGCCGGCGCGGCCGCGCTCACCGGCCGGGTGGTGGCCGAGCGCGCAGTGCTGCGCCACCGCCCCTCGGTCGCGGTGATCGGTGCGGCGGGCAAGAGCGGCTCGTTGGCGCTGGCCGCCGCCCGCGCGTCTGGCGCCGGGCGCACCGTCGGCCTGGTCCGCGACGCCGACGAGGCCGACGCCCTGGGCGCGGCCGGCCTGGCCGACCACATCGCGGTCATCGACGCCCGCGACCCGCTGTCCGTTCTTGACGCGATGGCCGGCTGTGGTGGACCGGTAGATGTCACCGTGGTGTGTGTGGACGTCCCCGGCGCCGAGCACGGCGCGATCCTGGCCACCGCCGAGCGCGGCACGGTCATCTTCTTCTCGATGGCGACCTCGTTCGCCGCAGCCGCGCTCGGTGCCGAGGGCCTGGCCGCGGACGTCACGCTGCTGATCGGCAACGGCTACGCACCCGGGCACGACCGCATCGCGTTGGGCCTGCTGCGCAGTGAACCCGGCCTGCGCGCGATGTACGAACGCCGACTGGCATCGGAGGTGAGCTCGTGAAGCTGGACCTGGACCAGACCACGGTGGCCCTGGCCCGCGAACTGGCCCGCCGGGTCGGTGAGCCGGTGGTCGACATGGCCAAGGCGCACACCACCACCTCGGTGGAACGTGCCGTGCTGCGACTGGCGGGCCTCTCCGGCGCCGACGGGGACGGCCTGCCCTGGCCCAACCACCTGGTCGACGCGGTGCGCGCACAGGTCGGCCTGCAGCACGGCGTGGCCCTGCCGGTCTGGGACGCCCTGCTTCGCGGCCAGGCCGGCGACCTACGCGAGCTCGCGGAGAAGTCCGCAGCCGGCGCCGTGCAGTTCCGCCTGCCCACCGGCCGGGACGCCGAGGTTGCCCGAGCCGCCGCCGGGACCGCTGCCGCGGCCGGCCTGACCCGAGTACGTGCCCGGCGCACCGAACGCGAGGCGATGATCGCCGAACTCGGTGACCCGCCGCGCCGCCCGTGGATCTACCTGATCGTGGCCACCGGCGACATCTACGAGGACATCCCGCAGGCCCAGGCCGCCGCCCGGGAGGGCGCCGACGTGGTCGCGGTGATCCGCTCCACCGGTCAATCGCTGCTCGACCACGTCCCGGAGGGCGCGACCCGGGAGGGCTACGCGGGTACCTACGCCACCGCGGAGAACTTCCGGCTGATGCGCGCAGCCCTGGACGACGTCTCCCGCGAGCTCGGCCGCTACGTCCGGCTGACCAACTACGCCTCCGGGCTGTGCATGCCGGAGATCGCGGCGCTGGCCGGCCTGGAGCGCCTGGACATGATGCTCAACGACTCGATGTACGGGATCCTCTTCCGCGACATCAACCCGCTGCGCACGTTCACCGACCAGCGCTTCGCCCGCCAGATCCACGCCCACGCCGGGATCATCATCAACACCGGCGAGGACAACTACCTGACCACCGCGGACGCCGTGTCCGGTGCGCACACCGTCACCGTCTCGCAGCTGCTCAACGAGTACTTCGCCAAGGAGGCCGGGCTGGCCGACTGGCAACTGGGTCTGGGCCATGCCTTCGAGATCGACCCTGACCTGCCCGACTCGTTCCGCCTGGAGCTGGCCCACGCGCTGCTGGCCCGGTCGTTGTTCCCGGACGCCCCGCTGAAGTGGATGCCTCCGACCAAGCACATGACCGGCGACATCTTCCGGGGCTATCTGCTCGACGGGTTCTTCAACCTTGCCGGGGCGCTGACCGGGCAGGGCATCCTGCTGGTCGGGATGATGACCGAGGCCGTGGTCACCCCGTTCCTGTCCGACCGAGACCTGGCGCTGCGCAACGTGCGCTACGTGCTCGATGCGGCCGGCGCCCTGGGCGAGGACTTCCAGCCCGCTCCGGACGGCTTCATCGCCACCCGGGCGAACACGGTGCTCGGCGAGGCCATCGACCTGCTGCACCGCATCGAGCGGGACAGCCTGCTGACCGCGATCGGCGAGGGCACCTTCGGCCTGATGCGCCGGCCGGCCGACCGTGGCCGCGGACGGGACGGCGTGCTCGCCAAGGCCGAGGACTACCTGAATCCGGTTGCCGACCTGCTCGAGGGCACCGCCGACCCGGCGCAGTGGAAGGGCGCGGCATGAGCGTGGTACGTCCCTACGGGGACACCACCGACGACGGCATGGTGCAGGTCTCCTTCACCCTGCCCATCCCGCCCGACGCCCGCGCCGAGGGTGCCGCGCTGGCCCTGGCCCGCAAGATGGGCCTGGACCCGGCCACCGTGGTGCACACCCGGGGCGTGGGCCCGGATTTCACGTTCTTCGTGGTCTACGGCCGCCTCACGCACAGTGTGGACCTCAGCGAGGTCCCGGTGGCCGAGCGCGACTTCCCGTTGCTGACCCCGGCCGAGGTGAATCGGGAGATCCGCGCTCGGCTGCGTCGGCGGATGGTGGTGCTCGGCGCCTGCATCGGCACCGACGCGCACACCGTGGGCATCGACGCGATCCTCAACGTGAAGGGCTTCGGCGGGGAGAAGGGCCTGGAGTACTACCGGGAGATGGCGGTGCACAACCTCGGCTCCCAGGTCGAGGTCGACGAGTTGGTGGCCGCCGCGCAGCGCATGCACGCGGATGCGGTACTGGTCTCCCAGGTGGTCACCCAACGCGACGCACACCTGCACAACACCCGCGAACTGGCCGATGCGGTGCACGCGGCGTACCCGTCCGGCCCACGCCCCTTACTGATCGTCGGGGGTCCACGGTTCGATCCCGGCGCGGCCGTTGAGCTGGGCGTGGACAAGATCTTCGCCCGCGGCACCACGCCCCGTGAGGTCGCCAGCTACCTCGCGCACACCCTGGCCGGAGCCGCGGCATGACGCCGTATCCGGGCCGGATGGTCAGCCACCGCCGGTACGTGCCACACTCCGCCGCGCACTACGGCGGTTCGTTGGTCGATGGGGCCTACGTGCTGGCCTTGTTCGGGGACGTCGCCACCGACATGTGTCTGCAGTCCGATGGTGACGAGGGGTTGCTGGCGTCCTACAGCGAGGTGGTCTTCCGGGCCCCGGTCAGGGCCGGCGACGTGCTCGAGGTGACTGCCACGCTCGTTCGGGTGGGCAATCGAAGCCGCAGCCTCGAGCTGACCGCACATGTGTGCGTGCGGGCCCGTCCGGACATCTCGGCGTCGGCCGGCCGCAAACTCGAACCCCCGTTGTTGGCGGTCAGTGCCCGCGCTGAGGTCGTCATTCCGACTCCCTGTTGACCCTCATTCCCCGTGTCGTGAGCGACACGCCGGAGAATCCCGAAAAAACCAGAAAGTTCCCAGCTTGTGATGGACCCTGACTGACCTGCGGCAACGCGGAACGGTGCAGGTGGGAGCAGGGTTGAGCGGCCGATGAATGCGGCAGTACGGTTCCGGCGTCAACCGAATCTCCGATCGGACCGAACGTTCGCCATCGTGTGCAGGAGCGAGCGGGCCAGGGACGGCAACCCCGTCCCGACCACCAGCCCGTAGGAACTCCAGCGGTGCAGTGGGCGTGCCGAACGGTACGGGGGTTGAACACGGGAAGGATCCGGGGACCCAGTAGACAACGGCGTCGGTCTCGCACCCAGCGAACCCGAGGTCGGTCCGAAGGGCCTCCGGATCCTTCCTTGTTTCCGAATCGGGCCGACGATCACTGACGGAGCGTCAGATTCTCTGGCAGGCACCGGAGCCCGTCGGCGGGGTCCTCTGCTGAAACACCGTCAGATCGTGCGGAGAGGCCCGGCAGCCGACGAAGTGTCGGTCGTCCGGGTCCGACACGGGGGCGGCGCACTGCCGACGGTCGGACCCGGACCCTGCCGCGGGGTGCAGACTCGGCAACGTGCGAGCACGCCAGGACGCTGTCCTCGCCGACCACAACCCGGGGTCGGCGGGACGACGACGTCCTCGGGCGGGCGGCCGGCGGCACCGCTTGCTGCGCAGACGTACCCGCCACCGCCCACGCCTGGACCGGCGACGCCTACTCGGCTCGGTTCTGGCCGGCTTGCTGCTCGGCCTGGCCTTCCCGCCGTTCGGCGCCTGGCCGCTGGCCGTGCTCGCGGTTACCGCGCTCAGCCTGCTCACCCGCGGCGCCACCACCCGGCACGCGGCCTGGCTGGGCTTCGCGTTCGGGCTGGGGTTCTTCGTGCTGCTGCTGCGCTGGTTGCACGTGGTCGGCTGGGACGCGGTGCTCGGGTTGTCCGCGCTGGAGGCGGTGTTCCTGATGCCGGTGGGCATCGGATTCGCGTGGACTGCCGGGCGGCGCGGGTGGCCGCTATGGCAGGCCGCGATCTGGGTGGCCGCCGAGGCGCTGCGGGCGCGCGCCCCCTTCGGTGGCCTGCCGTGGGGACGGCTGGCCTTCGCGCAGGCCGACGCCCCGTTCGGTCGACTGGCCGCGCTCGGCGGGATGCCGCTGATCAGCCTCGCGGTCGCCCTGGCCGGGTGCCTACTCGCCGCGGCGCTGGTGCAACTGCGCGCCCGGTGCGTGCGCGGCACGCTGGTGCCCGCGGCAATTCTGGCCGCCGTCGCTTGCCTTGGCTGGGCTGTGCCCTTGCACTCCGGTGGGGTGGACACCGTCACCGTCGCTGTCGTGCAGGGCAATGTGCCGCGGGCCGGCTACGACACCGCCGAGCAACAGCAGGTGGTCTTCGCCAACCACCTGGAGGCCACCCATGCGTTGGCCGCCGCTGTTCGCGAGGGCCGTTCACCGCACCCCGACCTGGTGATCTGGCCGGAGAACTCCTCCGACCTCGATCCGTTCGAGGAACCCATGGTGAGTTTCCGGATCACCGCGGCGGTGGACGACATCGGGGCGCCCACGCTGGTCGGCGCAGTGCTCGACGGTGGCCCGCGCTACGTGCGCAACGCGGGCATCGTGTGGAATCCTGATCGGGGCGCCGGCGAGATCTACGTCAAGCGTCACCCGGTGCCGTTCGGGGAGTACCTGCCGATGCGCCGCGTGGTCACCAAGCTGATCCATCGCTTCTCCCGGGTGCCCCGCGACTTCCAACCCGGCCCCCGGGCGGGCCTGTTGCAGATGGGCACCACCCGCCTCGGCGAGTTGATCTGCTTCGAGGTCGCCTACGACAACCTGGTCCACGACGTGGTCCGCGGCGGTGGACGGGTGCTGGTCGTGCAGACCAACAACGCCACCTATGGCCACACCGGACAACCCGAGCAGCAACTCGGGATCACCCGGTTGCGGGCCATCGAGACCGGCCGTGCGGTGGTGGTGGCCGCGACCAGTGGCATCAGCGCGGTGATCAACCCCGAGGGCCACGTGGTGCGGCAGAGCAAGGAGTTCACCCGTGAGGTGATTGTGCGCAAGGTTCCGCTGCGGGCCGGCCGCACCACCGCGATGCGCCTGGGGGGTTGGCCGGAACTCGCCCTGGCCGGGCTCGGGGTTGGCTCGATTGTGATGTGTCGACCACGCATCACCTCCCGGACAGCGGGACGGCGCAGGACTACCGTGATAACCAGGTTCATCGGGAGGGGGCCCCGCGATGGTGCATGAGTCGGTGTTGGTGGTGATGCCGACCTACAACGAGGCACAGAGCCTGCCCGGCGTGTTGAGCCGGTTGACGGCGGCAGTGCCCACCGTCCACGTGCTGGTGGTGGACGACAACAGCCCGGACGGCACCGGGCAGATCGCCGATGACCTGGCCGCGGCCGACCACCGGATCCAGGTGCTGCATCGGGCCGGCAAGGAGGGCCTGGGCGCGGCCTACCTGGCCGGTTTCGCCTGGGGCCTGGAGCGCGACTACGACGTGTTGGTCGAGATGGATGCGGACGGCTCGCACCGTCCTGAGGACCTGCCCCGACTGCTGGCGGGCTTACGCGAGGCAGACCTGGTGCTCGGCTCGCGCTGGGTGCCCGGCGGTGCCGTGGTGAACTGGCCGGCGTCGCGGCGCATGCTCTCCCGCGGCGGCACCGCCTACGCCAACCTCGTGCTGGGTCTGGGCATCCGGGACGCCACCGGCGGCTTCCGTGCCTTCCGCCGACAGACGTTGACCGGGTTGGACCTGGCCACCGTGCATTCGCAGGGCTATTGCTTCCAGATCGACCTGGCGCTGCGCACCGTAGAGAGTGGCTTCCGGGTCATCGAGGTGCCGATCACCTTCGTGGAACGCGAACTGGGCACCTCGAAGATGAGTCGATCGATCGTGGTCGAGGCACTGTGGCGGGTCACCGTGTGGGGCCTGACCCGCCGCATCGGCCGGGCGCGCGCCCCGCGCTCTTCGTTGACCACCGTCGCGCCGCGCTCACTGGGCCTGGACGAACTCGGCCTCTGAGGTCGCCTAGGCTCAACGCCATGGCCTGGTTGGTGCTGGCGCTGCTGCTCGTCCCGATCGCGGAGATCTACGTGATCGTGCAGGTCGGGCAGGCCATCGGGGCCGGGCCGACCATCCTGCTGCTGATCGCGGACAGCGTGCTCGGCGCTTGGCTGGTACGCCACGAGGGCCGCCGCGCCTGGGAGGCGCTCAACCGCAGCCTGCACGCCGGCCGCATGCCCACCAAAGAGCTGGCCGACGGGGGATTGCTGCTGGTCGGCGGCACGTTGCTGATGGCGCCGGGATTTCTCACCGACATCGTCGGCTACTTCCTGGTGCTGCCGTTCACCCGGCCGATCGCGCGGCGGTTGCTGGTCGGCTGGATGGTGAGCCGGGTACACATCGTGGGCCCACCAGGATCGCCACCACCGCGGCCGGGACCCGGATCAGGACGCGGACGCGTGGTCAGCGGCGAGGTCGTGGACGACGACCCGCAGTCGCCTCGTCCGTGAGTCAGGCGGACTTTTTGTTCGGGCCGTAGCCCGGAATGCCGCCCGCGCGCAGCACCGCGAGCCGCTCGGCGAGGATCTCCTCGAGCTCCTCGCGGGTGCGCCGCTCCATCAGCATGTCCCAGTGAGTGCGGGCCGGCTTGCCCCGCTTCTCGTCGTCGCGCTGACCGTCCGAACGCAGCGCGAGGGCACCGCAGACGCGGCACTCCCACACCATCGGCACCTCTTCGGCCTCGGCCGAGAACGGCACCTCGAGGTGATGGCCCTTCGGGCAGTCGTACCCGACGACCGTGCGCGGGGCCAGCTCGATGTCACGGTCGGTCTCGTAACTCGTCGCACCGAGACGGGAGCCGCGAAGCGCTCGCTCACTCATGATCCACGCACCCTCCGGGCCCACCGGGCCCCCTGTGACACCGCACACCACGACAACGGTCCTGATGTCTCGGGAATTCCCGAGACGGCCCTCGCTACACCCCGCAATCCGACCTACCGGACATTCGGAGTACGGACCCGTTCCGCTTGGTCATGGATAGCGCTTACGGCGTACATCCGCCACCGACTTTCCCGCGTTGTAACCGATGTGCCGCGAGTTGGTGCTCTGCTCACCCTCGGCTAGGCGGGATAGACACTGATCTCGTTGGCCTTCACCGCGAACCACACCTCGCGGCCGGGCACCAGGTCCAGTTCGGTGGCCGCGGCGGCGGTCACGTCGGCGAGCACCGGCAGGGCCCCGTTCAAGCGCAACCGGAACGTGCCGCCATGCATTTCCAGGTCGTCCACCCGGGCCGGGAACACGTTGCGTGGGGAACCGTCGGGGCGCGACCGGAACACGGCCACCGCACTCGGTGCGAACGCGGCGAACACGGTGCCGGTGAGCTCGCTGACCGCGGTCAGTTCCACCTCGGGGGAGACCCGTACGTGCCCGTTGGGGCCCGCCAGTCCGTGATACAGGTTCAACCCGACCAACCGGGCCACGTAGTCCGTCTGCGGATGCGCGGCCACCTGCGCCACCGGGCCGCGCTGCACCACCGCGCCACCCTCGATCACCACCACATCCGAGGCCAACACCATGGCGTCCACCGGGTCGTGGGTGACCATCAACACCGCACCGGGGAACCCGGCCAGGTAGCGGCGCAGCTCACCACGCACCTGCATCCGGGTGGCCGCGTCCAACGCGGACAACGGCTCATCGAGCAACAACAGGTCCGGGCCGGTGGCCAGTGCTCGGGCCAGCGCGACGCGCTGCGCCTGCCCGCCCGACAGGCGCGCTGGGCGGGCCTTGGCGTACTCGGTCAATCCCACGTAGGACAACCATTCGCCCGCGCGTTCCCGGGCCGCGGCGCGGGCCATCCCGCGCCGGCGCAGGCCGTAGGCGACGTTGTCCAGCGCGCTGCGGTGCGGGAACAGCCGGTAATCCTGGAACACCATGCCCACCGCCCGCTCCTCGGCGGGCACGTGCAGATCGCGGGAGTCGTCCTCCAGGTCGCGCCCGGCCAAGCGGACGGTGCCCCTGTCCACCCGCAACAAACCGGCCAGCACGCGTAGGGCGGTGCTCTTGCCGGCTCCGTTGGGCCCGAGCAGCGCGGTGACCCGGCCGGGCTCCACGGTCAGCCCCAGGCGCAGGCTGAACTCCCCGAGGGTGACCTCGAAGTCGGCGACCAGGCCCTCGCTCATGACGGGGCGACCCAGCGGTCCCGCAACAGGGCGAGCACCGCGACGGAGACGATGAGCAGGACCATGCTCAGCACGATCGCCGCGGGCGGGTCGGTCTCCAGTGCCTGGTACACCGCCAACGGCATGGTCTGGGTGCGGCCGGGGAAGTTGCCCGCGAAGGTGATGGTCGCGCCGAACTCGCCCAGCGCCCGGGCCCAACACAGCACCGCGCCGGCCATCACGCCGGGCGCCACCAGCGGCAGGGTGACCGTACGAAAGGTCGTCCAGCGACTCGCGCCCAGGGTGGCCGCGGCCTCGGCGTAGCGCACGTCGCTGCCGCGCAGGGCGCCCTCCACCGCGATCACCAGGAACGGCATCGCGACGAACGCCTCCGCGATCACCACTGCGGTGGTGGTGAACGGCAGGGAGTACCCGGTGATGTCGTAGATCCGCTTGCCGACGAACCCGGCCCGGCCCAGCGCGGAGAGCAGCGCCACACCGCCGACCACCGGGGGCAGCACCAACGGCACGGTGACCAACGCGCGCAGCAGTGAACGGCCGGGGAACCGGCCGTGGGCCAGCAGCACCGCCAGCGGCACACCGAGCACCATCGCCACCACGGTGGCCTCGGTCGCCGTCTCCAGGGACAACCGCAACGCCTCACGGATGGCCGGCTCGCGTACCCGGTCCGGCAGCGAGCGCCACGGGGCGCGCAGGAACAGACCGATCAACGGGACGACCAGGAACAACACGGCCAACCCGGCCGGCGCCAGCAGTACCGGGGGAACCCCGGAGCGCTCGCGCCGACTCATCGGATCGGACGACGTGTCAGGGAGTCTGGAAACCCGCGTCGGTGAACATCTGACGGGCCTCCGCGCTCTGCAGGAACGCGATCCAGGCCGCGGCCGCGCTCGGGTTCTTGGCCTCGGTCAGCGCCACGATCGGGTAGTCGTTGATGGCGTTGGCGGCCTCGGCGAAGTCGATGCCCTTGACCTTGTCCCCGGCCGATTTCACGTCGGTCTGGTAGACCATGCCCGCGTCGGCCTCACCGGCCTCGACCTTGGTCAGCACGCCCTTGACGTCCTGCTCGTAGCTGTCGATCTCCGGGCTGATTCCGCTCGCCTTGAACACCTTGTCCGCCGCGGCGCCGCAGGGCACCGCCACCGCGCACACGGCGATCTTCAGGGAGGACTTGCCGAAGTCGGCCAGGCCGGTGACGTTGCCCGGGTTGCTCGGCGGCACCGCGATCTCCAACCGGTTGCGCACGAACAGTTGCGGGCTGCCCGCCGCGTCGCCGGCGTCGGTGACGGTCTTCATGGTGGCCGGGGACGCGGCCGCGAACACATCGGCCGGCGCCTTGGCCACGATCTGCTGGGCCAACGTGGACGAGCCCCCGAAGGAGAACGTCACTTGCACGCCGGGGTTCTGGGACTGGAAGGCGGTGGCCAGCTTCTGGAACACGTCGGTGAGCGAGGCGGCGGCGAGCACCGTCAGGTCGCCGGTCACGGGGCCCATGGACGCGCTGGGTGACGGGGACGCGGAGGCGGACGCG
>DASQPJ010000209.1:0-10176 GCA_035644015.1 Sporichthyaceae bacterium | reverse complement strand
CCGGCCGCCGTCCCGGCCACCAGGCAGGCGATCAGCACCCAGATCGGGCCGGCCACGCCACCCCGTCGCACCACAACGACGGCCAGGGCGAGGACCGCGGACAGCGCCGCCACGCCGGCCACCGTGAGCACGGTGCCGGGCGTGATCGGGGTCGCCCACGCGACCGCCCACACCACGGCGGCCACCGGCACCAGTCGCCGATCCGGCGGTGCAGCCTCGTCACCGGCCGGCCCCATGGCCTAGACGCGGACCAGCGGGCGCAGCACCGCGAACCGGGCCGGTCCGATGCCGGAGACCTCCTGCAGTTCGGCCACCGTGGAGAACCGACCGTGCGCCGTCCGCCACGCCAGAATCCGCGACGCCAGCACCGGACCAACGCCGGGCAGGGTCTGCAGTTCGGCCGAGCTCGCGGTGTTCAGGTTCACCGGGTGCGCCGCGCTGGGCGCCGCGGCCGCCCTGCCCCGAACCGGCTCCGGCCTGGACCCGGCCGGCCCGGGCTTCGGCGGCGGCGGCGGCGCCGGGTGGTCCGGGTCGAGCACGATCTGCTCGCCGTCAACCAGTGGCCGGGCCAAGTTCAATGTCCGGGTGGACACGCCGCTGCGCGCGCCGCCGGCCGCAACCAACGCGTCCCACACCCGCCCGCCCGAGGCGACGAGGACCACGCCGGGTCGGCGCACCCGGCCCTCCACGTCGATGACCAACGAACTCGGCGCACTCGGTGTCGGGCTCGGCGCCGTCGTGGGCACCGGGGTCGGGATCAGGCCCGGCGGTGGGCTGCCCGGCGCCAGCACCGACATGTCGACATCGACGGTGTGCGGCCGGGCCTGCCACCACACCCACCACCCCAACCCGACACCGGCCACGGCGACCGCGCACATGGCCAGCGCGCTGCGCACTTCCCAACGCGGCCGCAGCGCCACCTCGCCGTCAACATCGGTTGCCGCGTACCACCAGGCGTACCAACGCGCCCGGGCCCGCGAACGGGCCAGGCGCAGGCGTGCGGAGAGATCCGGCTTCACCCCGCGGACGCTAGGTGCCCGACCTCATTCCCGCGGCCGGTTCTGCGGCCCTGTGGACAGCGATGATCGGCGGCGTCCCGGCTCCACGCGTAGCGTCCGACAGATGGAGGGTTATAACCCTCGCTTCGTCGGACGTTGCGGATGTGGTGGCGGGCTCAGAGTCGACGCAATGCCACGGCCAGCAGCCCCGGACCGACGTGTGCCCCCACCGCCGCACCGATCTCGGCCACGTCCACTCGCCGGGCGCCGGGCACCTGCTTGGCCAGGCGCTCGGCGAGTTCCCCGGCCGCCGCGGCCGCGCCGAGGTGCTGCACGGCCAACTCCACCGGCCCATCGCCGGAGCGCTCCACACCGAGCTCCTCCAGCCGGGCCACCGCCCGGGCCCGGGTGCGCACTTTCTCCGCGGGCACGATCTGCCCGTCCACCAGGCCCAGAATCGGTTTGATGGCCAACGCGGTGCCCAAGACGGCCGCGGCCGCGCCGATCCGTCCACCCCGACGCAGGTGCTCCAGCGTGTCCACGTAGAACCACACATCGGTGTGCGCATTGCTCGTCGCCGCGGCCACCACCGGGTCCGCGCCCGAGGCGCGGGCCTCCACCGCCGCGCGCACCGCGAAGCCCAGCCCGAACCCGACCGAGGCGCTGTCCACCACGTGCACCGGCAGCGCCGCATCCGCGGCCGCCGAACACGCAGCCGCGTAGGTGCCGGACAACGCGGCGGACAGGTGCACCGACACCACCGCGGACGCCCCGTGAGCGGCGGCCCGGGCGTAAGCCGCAGCGAACGCCTCGACGCTGGGCTGGGCGGTACTCACCGCCGACCCCGCCTGCAAAGCCGCGATGATCTGACGTGGGGTCAGATCATCCTCGGCGAACTCCTTACCGTCGATGGCGACCCGCAGCGCCACCACCACCACACCCGCAGCCGCCGCCTCTCCAGCGGCCAAACTGACCGCGGAGTCGGTGACGATCTCCACCGGGTGCACGGGCCGCTCAGGCCGGCACCACGTTGACCAGCTTCGGGGCGCGCACGACCACGGTGCGCACCTCGCGACCGGCCAGTGCCGCGACAACCTTCGGGGCGCTCAACGCCAACTCCCGCAGCGACTCCTCGGTGCTGTCCGCAGGCACCTCGACGCGGTCCCGGACCTTGCCGCCGACCTGCAGCACGCAGGTCACCGTGTCCGCGACCAACAGCGCCGGGTCCGCCTGCGGGAAGGGCACGAAGGTCAACGTCGCGGTGTGCCCAATGCGCGACCACAGTTCCTCGCCGACGTGCGGGGCGAGCGGCGCCACCATCAGGATCATCGCCTCGGCGGTCTCCCGCGGCAACGCGCCACCGTCGGCGAGCAACCGGGACAGGTAGTTGTTGCACTCGATCAACTTGGCGATTGCCGTGTTGAAGCGCAGGTTGGCCATGTCCCGGGCGACGCCGTCGATGGTGCGGGCGACCACGGCGCGGGTCTGGGCATCCGCCGGGGTTTCGCTGACCCGGCTCAGCCCCGTTTCCTCGTCGATGACATTGCGCCAGAACCGTTGCAGGAACCGGAAAGAACCCACCACGGCGCGGGTGTCCCAGGGCCGGGAGACATCCAACGGGCCCATCGACATCTCGTACAGGCGCAGCGTGTCCGCGCCGTACTCGCCGCACATCTGATCGGGCGTCACCGAGTTCTTCAGCGACTTGCCCATCTTCCCGTACTCGCGGTTGACCGGGGCGCCCTCGTAGCTGAAGGACCCATCCGTCTCCTCCACCACATCCTCGGCGGGCACGTACATCCCGCGGGCGTCGGTGTAGGCGTAGGCCTGGATGTAGCCCTGGTTGAACAGCCGACGGAACGGCTCGGAGCTGGACACGTGGCCCAGGTCGAACAGCACCTTGTGCCAGAACCGTGCGTAGAGCAGATGCAGCACGGCGTGCTCCACCCCGCCGACATAGAGGTCGACGCCGCCGCAGTCACCGGGTGCCTGCGGACCCATCCAGTACCGCTCCACCTCGGGGTCGACGAACGCGTTTTCGTTGGTCGGGTCCAAGTAGCGCAGCTCGTACCAGCACGAGCCCGCCCACTGCGGCATCGTGTTGGTCTCCCGGCGGTATTCCCGCGGACCGTCACCCAGGTCCAGGGTGACCGTGGCCCATTCGGTGGCCCGGGCCAGCGGGGACTCCGGGGTGGATTCGGCATCGTCCGGCTCGAAGGTCCGCGGTGAGTAGTCGTCCACCTCGGGCAGTTCCACCGGCAGCATCGAATCGGGCAGCCCGCGCACCCCGTACTCGTCGTAGACCACCGGGAACGGCTCGCCCCAGTAGCGCTGACGACTGAACAGCCAGTCGCGCAGTTTGTACTGCACGGTCGGGACGCCGAAACCCTTCGCCGCCAACCAATCGATGATCGCCGCCTTGGCCGCGGCCGTCTCCAGGCCGTTCAGCGAGATCTCGTTGTTGGCCGAGTTGATCGACGGTCCGTCCCCGGTGTATGCCCCGTCCGTCCAGTCCGCGGGCGGCGCCACGGTGCGCACGTGTGGCAGACCGAAGGTGGCGGCGAACTCCCAGTCCCGCTCGTCCTCGGCGGGCACGGCCATGATCGCGCCGGTGCCGTACCCCATCAGTACGTAGTCGGCGACGAACACCGGGATCAGCGCACCGTTGACCGGGTTGGTGGCGTAGGCACCGGTGAACACACCGGTCTTCACCCGACCCTCGGCACCGCGCTCCACCTCGGACTTCGCCATCGCCGCGGCGCGATAGGCAGCCACCGCCGCCACCGGCGTGGGCGCCCCGCCGGTCCAGGACGCGGGCAGGTCCTCCGACCAGGCACCGGGCAGCAGGTCGTCGACCATCGGGTGCTCAGGTGCCAGCACCATGTAGGTGGCGCCGAACAGCGTGTCCGGTCGGGTGGTGAACACGGTGATCGCAGTCTGCGTGCCGGCCGCGGTGCGTACCGGGAAGTCCACCCGGGCACCCACCGAGCGACCGATCCAATTGCGTTGCATGAGCTTGATCGGCTCGGGCCAGTCCAGCCCGTCCAGGTCGGCGATCAGCCGGTCGGCGTAGGCGGTGATGCGCATCACCCACTGGCGCAGGTTGCGCTTGAACACCGGATAGTTGCCGCGTTCGCTGCGCCCGTCCGCGGTGACCTCTTCGTTGGCCAGCACGGTGCCCAGCCCCGGGCACCAGTTGACCGGGGCATCGGAGAGGTAGGCCAGCCGGTGATCATCCAGCAGCCCTCGACGCTGACCCTCCGTCAGGTCTGCCCAGGGCGTGCCGTCCGGGGTGGCCCGGCGGCCGGAGGCGTAGGCATCCTCCAGCTCGACGATGGGTCGGGCACCGCCGGCGTCCGGGTCGTACCAGGAGTTGAAGATCTGCAGGAAGATCCACTGCGTCCAGCGGTAGAACGAGGGGTCCGTGGTGGCCACCGACCGCCGCGAGTCGTGGCCCAGCCCGAGCGCGCGCAACTGCCGGCGCATGGTGGCGATGTTCGCCTCGGTGGTGACCCGCGGATGCTGGCCGGTCTGCACCGCGTACTGCTCCGCAGGCAACCCGAAGGCGTCATAGCCCAACGGGTGCAGCACGTTGTACCCGTTCATCCGCTGGTAGCGGGCGAACACGTCGGTACCGATGTAGCCCAACGGGTGCCCGACATGCAGCCCGGCGCCGGACGGGTACGGGAACATGTCCATCACGTACAGCTTCGGCCGCCCGGCCACCGCCGCGGGATCGCCCAGCGGGCCGGACGGGTTGGGCGTGTGGAACGTGCCCTCGAGCTCCCAGCGGTCCTGCCAACGCCGCTCCAGCTCCGCGGCCAGCGCCGCGGTGTAGCGGTGCGGGGCGGCGTCGGCGCCGGTGTTCGGGGTACTCGTCTGGCTCACAGTCACCAGTCGAGGGTATCGGCGCCGCCCGTCCGGGCCGGCCAACGACCGCTGCGACACCGCGGATGCGCACGTCAGGAGCCCTCGGGACCTTTAGCTCCTGGATTCGGGCCGAACGGATGATCCCCGAAAGGGCCGACCACGCGTCCAATCCGACAAAGAGGTCCCCGCCTGCCCACCCGAACGGATGCGATGTCCCGCCGTACCGGATTGTCCGTCGCGCTCGTCGCGGCGGTCGCCCTCGGATTCGGCGCGGGCACCGCGCGGGCCGATGGCGCCACGGAGGGCCCGCAACTCACCCTCACGTTGAGCACCGACACGTTCAGCGGCTTCTCTTGGCTCCACGCGTTCGCCGAGATTCCCGGTGCGACCGGAGCCTGGTCCGTCACCGCACAATTGGCCGACACTCCCGAGAAGCTGGCCGCCGCGCCGGTCAACTCAAGCACCGTTGCCGACGGCGGGAACTTCGGCGGGAGTTTCGCCACCGAGCCGGGCGGCCTGTATCAGCCCCCGCTCACCGGCGGCCGGCGCTACTGGGTCGAGGTGACCGCTCACCCGGAGAGCGACACGACCTCCGCGCCGCTGACCGCGATCGACTCCATCGTCCTCGCGTCCACCCCGGCCACCGAGACGATCCGAGCGGCAACGCCGATCGACGACTTGCCCGCTGGCGCCGCGGTTCAGATTCTCGGGGGTGTCGATCGCATCTCCGCATGTCCCGACCAGTGGCAGCCGTGCGGCTTCCGGCTGACGGCCCAATTGCAGGGGCGCGTGCTCGGCGCCACGGCCTGGACCACGGTCGCCACCTCCGACATCGCTCAAGGGTCGTTGCTCCATGCCTACGTCCGAACTGAGCGCACCACTGATTACCGTTGGTACTACGGCCCCAACAGCCCGGTGACGCCCGCCTCGAGCCCCGTGCTGCGGATCACCCCGCATCCCGCGGCCACCGTGACCGCCCCGGCGGAGGCAAAAGTGGGTCACGCCGTGCACATGTCGGCGCAGATCCGGCCGGCCACCCGCGGTCAGCGAGTCACCCTCCAGATCCTGGACGGACACTGGCGAACGGTGTCCACGGCGAAGGAGGACGCCAAGGGCGTCGCCCGCTTCGCCGTCACGCCGAAGAAGTCCGGAACCTGGAAGTACCGCGTCCACCTCGACGCCCGTCCCGACCTGCTCGCCGGGGAATCCCGCGCTGTGAAGCTCAAGGTTCACGGCCACTGACGCCGCCCAAGACCTCGTCGAATCAGACCAGGGTGTGATCCGCGATCGCGGGACCTGGGCCGCCGGGACGAAAGGTGACCTCCCGGATGCCCAGGGCGTCCTTGAGCTTGCCCGCGGGCAGGGTCTGCGGGGTGGGGCCGGGGCCATCGCCGGGCTTGGGCAGCGGGTAGGCCGTGGTGGTGGCGCTGTGGAAGGTGATCCGGCCGTCGGTGTAGTTGAAAAGCTGATGCACGTGGCCGTTCAGGCAGGTCACCGAGGAGAACCGGCGCAGCAGTGCCAGCACCTGCATCGCATCGTCGGTACCCCACCCCCACTGCGGATACATGGCGAACAGCGGGATGTGGCTGAACACCAGGATCGGGGTGTCCGCGGACAGCCCGGCCAGGTCCTGGCGCACCCAGTCGATCTGGTCCTGGCCCAGGTGCCCGAGCTTCTCCAGGATCAGCGAGTTCACCAGGGCCACCACGTGCACGCCCTTGACGTCGAGGGAGTACCAGCCGTCGCCGTGCGTCCCGGCCCCGAACACCTGGCGGTACTTGTCGCCGTGGTCGTCCACCGCGTCGTGCTCGCCCGGCACGGTGAACACGCCGCCGGCCCGCACGCCCTTCATCATCTGGTGCACCTGGTCGAACTGGGCCGGGGTGGACAGGTGCGTCAGGTCTCCGGTGTGCATGACGAAGTCCGGGGTGACCTTCAGCTTGTTCACGTCCGCGAGGGCCTTGGCGAACGACCCGGTCACGTCGGTGTTCGCGGGCCCGGTGAACCCGATGTGCGAGTCGGAGACCTGCACGATGTGCAGCGCCGCCGGGTCGGCCGCCGCGCCGGGGGTGGACCCGCCCAGCACATGCGAGATCGTCTCCGCGCCCGCCACCGTCACCACGACCGCGGCGCCGAACCACGTGGCGTGACGCAGTAACTGCCGACGGGTCATGCCCGGCGCAGTTTCGGTCACTGGGTCACCACCACGGTGGCGACCATGAACGGGTGGATGGAGCACCGGTAGTCGTAGCTGCCGGCCCTGTCGAACTTGAACGAGAAGCTCTGGCCCTTGGCCAACGAGCCGGACCGGAACGTGTCGTCCTTCGCCAGCACGGTGTGCTGATCGGCGTCGTTGTTGGTCCAGGTGACGGTGGTACCGACCGGAACGGTGAGCTTGTCCGGGCCGAACATGTACTTGTCGATGAGCACCGAGGAGCCCGACGAACTCGCCGCGGCCGGCATCCCCAGGTCGGCGGGCACGCTCGCCGTCGTGCTGGCCGGGGCGGTGTCGGCGGCCTGCGCGGCTCCGCCACCGCTGCACGCGGAGAGCAGCAGCCCGCACAGAGCCACCCCGCCGATGACGGCACCGGCACGCGTGAACTTCTTGTTCATGTCCATATCCCTTGTCTCGAACGGTCCGTCAGTTTCGGACCCGGTAAGGGATATGTCGGGGGGTTACACCGTCGGGAGGTAGACCTCGACCTGGCCACCGCGCTCGCGCACCTGTAGGTGCGGCAACGCCGCCGGCGGCTGGGGTAACTGGTGGCGGACCAGGGCGCCGTCCACGGCGAAGGACGTGTTGTGGCACGGGCAGTCCAGCTGCCGCCCATCGGGATCAAGGTTCAGCCGGCAGCCCTGGTGGGTGCAGATCCCGGACACCGCGCGCAGACCGGCAGCATCGCGGGAGACGAACCCGACGACCGAGCCCGCATCGAACTGACGAACGCCGCCGACCTCGAGGTCGCTGGAGGCAGCGACCTGTCGCCAGGTCCCCACGTTCGGTTCCAGCGTGCCGGCGGCCTCGGTGTCCCCGGCTGTGCTGTCGGCGCTGATCAGGTGATCGCCCACGGCCCCGATGGCCGCTGCGCCCGCGGCCACGCCACCGGCCAACAGGACCCGGCGGCGGGTCGGGCCCAGCCGCAGCGGGACCACGTTGCTCGACGGCTCGGGAGCGCTCCGGGCCGTGGGCGCAGGGGCCAACTGCTCGCTCAACCGCCGGTGTAGGTCGTGCACGAACTCCTCGCGCGGGGAGTCCGCGTCGGGTTTGGCCGCGGCCAACGTGATGGCGGCGCGCAGTTCCGCGGCGGCCTCGGCGTCGGCCGGGAACCGACGCGGCCGGCGGCCGCGCAGCAGGTCACGCACATAGCGCTGCGTGCTCATGTGGCCACCTCCCCGAGCGCCGCCGCACGCTTCAAAGCGCGATGCTGCAACACCTTGGCATAGCCGACGGTAATGCCCAGTGCGGCTGCTGCCTCACGCAGCGAACAGGCGTCGATGAAGCGCAATTGCAGGATGCGCCGGTGCGGCTCGGGCAGTTGGGCGAGGATCGCCTCCGCCCGCCGCGGTGCCGTGGACGGCACCTCGGGTTCCGGGCCGAGGTCGACCAGCCAGCGTTCGTCATCCGTGTCCAGGGCGGTCACCTCGAGCCCCAGCGTGCGCCGCCAGTGCCCGGCCAGCACGGTGCGGGCGGTGGTGAACAGGTAGGACCGGACCTCCGGGGCACTCGCCTCCAGGCGCAGCGGGCCCAGCGCGGCCATGAACACCTCGGTGGTGAGGTCCTCGGCATCGGCCTTGTTGCCGACCTTGCCGTAGAGCATCCGGTAGACCCGGGTGACGTTGTCCCGGTACACCGCTTCCCAGTCGGCATAGCGGGGCTCCGCCACGCGCTCACCGCTGTCGCTCACGACGCGCAACGATGGCGCATTGGCGCCTGCCGCTCGCGAGCGCCCCGCTCGAACCGTTCCCACACACTGGGATAGGGAGCGGGGTTACAGGTCGTCGGACATCACGGGTTCGGGCAGCGTGCCCGCGTTGTGCTCGAGGATGGCCCATCGGTCGGGGCGATGCTTGAGCACGGTCCAGCAGCAGTTGGACAGCACGCCGAGCGCGCTCCAGTGCTCCGGCGGCAGCCCGCACAGCCGGCCGATCAGCACCCGGCCGGACCCGCCGTGGGTGACCGCGACCAGGGTGTCGTCCGGGCCGAGCTTCTCCAGCGCGCCCTGTACCGCGGCCACCGCGCGCTCGGCCACCTCGGGCATGCTCTCCCCGCCGCCGCGCCGTTCGAGCTCCCCGCGCAGCCAGGCGGCTTCCTCGCCGGGGAAACGGGCGTCCACCTCGACCCGGGTCAGGCCCTGCCAGTTACCGAGATACGTCTCCCGTAGGCCAGGGTCCAGCTGCACCTGATGCCCCGTCAGCTTGCCCAGTTCCGCGGCGGTGTCGGCCGCCCGGGACAGGTCCGAGGAGAGGATCGCGGCCGGGCGCAGCGCGGCCAGGATTCGCGCCGAGGCGCGCGCCTGCGCGACGCCGACGGAGTCCAGCGCCACGTCGCTCTGCCCCTGGAAGCGGCCGGCCAGATTCCACTCGGTGCGACCGTGCCGCCAGACGACGACCTGCTGGCCCATGCGTCAGCCGGTGGCCCGGGGGCCTTCGCGGCCCATCCGCACCGCCTCGGGCAACGGCACGACGGGGCAGTCCTTCCACAGCCGCTCGAGCGCGTAGAACAGGCGCTCCTCACTGTGCTGCACGTGCACCACGATCTCGGCGTAGTCCAGCAGCACCCAGCGACCCTGGCGTTCGCCCTCCCGGCGCACCGGCCGCTCGCCCAGTTCGCGCAGCCGCGCCTCCACCTCGTCCACGATCGATTTCACCTGGCGATCGTTGGACGCCGAGCACAGCACGAAGATGTCGGTGATCGCCAACTGCTCGCTGACGTCGAAGGCCAGGATGTCCTCGGCGAGTTTGTCCGAAGCTGCCTCGGCCGCGGCGACGGCGAGCTCAACGGCTCGGACGGAGGCGGTCATATGGTCAATCCTCCCACGCCTCAGGCCTTACCCAGCACCACGACCACGTCCGCCCCGAACGGGACGTCGTCACCGATGCGCACCGCGCCCGCGGGCAGGTTCAGCAGCGAGGCCACGTCCTGGCCCAGCGCCTGCGCGTCCGCGGTGCCGGTGCGCACCACAACCGAGGAGGCCACGCCGGCCGCCGCGGCGGGCCCGGCGAGGTATTCGTAGCCCGCGTCCAGCACGTCCGCTCGGGCGTCGGACGCGGTCAATGCGGCGCCGGGCGCGATCGACACCAGGATCCG
>DASQPJ010000208.1:0-24137 GCA_035644015.1 Sporichthyaceae bacterium | reverse complement strand
GTGCTGCGCACCGTCGACGGCGAACGTTCGATTGCGGCCGGGGACGTCGGCTGAGTGGCCCGCCGCCGGATGAACCTCGGCGAGGGTGAGCAGTACGCCCTGCGGCTGCGCCGGCACTCCTACACGCTGGCCGGCCCGGTGCTGGTGCTGCTGATCTGCAGCGGCGGCGGCGGTTTCCTGCTCGGCACCGTGCCCGACACCGGGCAACACCACCTGCTGCGGTTCCTGCTCGGCGGCGCCGTCGGCCTGGTCGGGCTGCGCTGGGCGGTGTGGCCCTTCCTCGTCTGGTACGCCACCAGCTGGATGCTCACCACTCGGCGGCTGATCGTCTGCGAGGGGGTGTGGTCCAGACGCGGCACCGACGTGCCGCTGGGCCGGGTCACCGGGGTGAGCAGCACCCGCAGCCTGCTGCAGCGCCTGTGCGGGGCCGGGCGGCTGTCCATCGGGTTCGCCGGCGGTTACGCCGCGGAGCTCCACCCGGCCGGCCAACCCGGCCACGGACTACTGATCATCGACGACCTGCCGCTGCTCAAGGAGGTCCAGCCGCTGCTGCTGCACCTGGTGGACAGCTGCCCGAAGATCGCTTTCCTGCCGCCCGACCCGCCCCGGCCGGGCCCCGATCCCGCTCTGCCCGACCTTTACTGAGCCCGCGGGTCGGTGACCTGGCCGAGGAACAGCGGCGCCCCGGTCTGGAGGTCGACGATCTCGTAGGCGAACGGCCGGTCGGCCCGGACCTCCTGCACCCCGGACACCAGCTCACCCAGCGCCACGGTCACCGCGGAGGCCTCGGTGCCGTACTGATCGATGTGCAGCGTCGCCTTTTGCACCGCGGTGGACACGTAGAGGAATTGGTCCGCCACACCGGACAGGTCGGCCCGCTGCCGGTCGAATACGTCCGTCACGCCGAGCGGCCTCAACAGGGCCTTGAGATCGAAGGTCGAGGCCAAGGTGAGCAGGGGCATGGTGAACGCGACCTCGTGGGTCGTGGCCCGGCCGGTCGCCGCCAGCACCTCGGGGGTCAGCAGCGCTGCCGGTGCCCCGCCGTCCGTGGGGATGATCACCCGTAGCGCCAGTCGGTCGCCGAAGTACGGCACCTCGACCGATTGCCAACCCGGACCCGTTGCGTAACGCAGCAGCTCGCGCTTGCGCATCACCGGCACTGGCACCGACGTGCCCTGCACCGTGAACGTGCCGGGGAAGGGTCCGTTGAACGGGAAAGCCCACGTCGCGCTGAGATGGATGGCGTTCACCAATGCCAGGCGGGTCAGGTCGTCCACGTCGTTGCGCTGCAGCACGGCGGGGATCTGGCCGTCGGTGTTGGCGCGCCCCCACGCGTTGACCGCGTCGACCGCCCCGCCGGGATCGCCGACGAAGTCGACGGTGCGCACGCCGGTGCCGAAGTACTCGGCCAGGTTGTGCAGGAAGTCCGGGTGGAGGGCGAAGTCCCGCTGCCCGAACAACGCGTCGGCGAGGTCCAGCTTCGGCAGCGTCGGCCGCGGCATGCCGCTGGCCTCGGGCCCCTCGTAGAACGGGCTCACCGTGGGCGCCGGGCCGGTCGGGTGGTTGACGGTGTCCAATGCCGCACCGAGCGCGTTGAACTGCGCCGCGGTGCCCTCGTCGAAGCCGAACGCCCGGTCCAGTTGCGCCGCGGTCTGCCCCGCGGCGCCGGCCCGGAGCATGGCGAACACGTACGCCACGCCGACCGGGGAGAGCGCCACGTTGCCCCTCGGTTGCGCAGCCTGGCGCAGCGCGGCCACCGCGAACCGGTTGAGCGCCGCCACCGCTGCCGCCGACGGCCCAGCGGTGGGTGTCGCGCGGCCCACGCCCGGTGCGACGACCACTTGGTAGCGCTCGGCCTTCGGGCCCGGGTCGCCCGGCCGGGTACAACCGGCCGCGAGCAGCGTCACGGCCAGCACGGCGGCGCAGGCCCGAGCCCTGGTCAACACGCGTTGAGTGTCGTCGTTCCGCGGGAAAAGCTGAACGGACCTCGGATTTCGAGACCGGACCGCGACGTCCCCACGCCGTCTGCAGGGCTGTCCCGGGGTGCGGATTTAGCCCGATTTGGATTCTTGACCAGAGTTTTGGCGCGGCGGACTTGCGAATCGCAAAACGCCACGAACACGCGTTGCGGCCTACGAAGGGTCTTTGCGTTTTACCATTCGGCCATGACCCGTCTGCTGCTTGCCGAAGATGACGTCGCAATCTCCGAGCCACTGGCCCGTGCCCTGCGCCGCGAGGGCTACGCGGTGGAGGTGAGAGCCGATGGCGTGCAGGCCTTGGAACGGGCCCGCCAGGGCGGTATCGACCTGGTCGTGCTGGACATCGGATTGCCCGGCCTGGACGGCCTGGAGGTGTGCCGACGCCTCCGCGGGGACGGTCAGGTGATCCCGGTGCTGGTGCTCACCGCCCGGGCCGACGAGGTGGACACCGTGGTCGGCCTGGACGCCGGCGCGGACGACTACGTGACCAAGCCCTTCCGGCTGGCCGAACTGCTCGCCCGGGTCCGCGCGCTGCTGCGCCGCGGTGCTCCCGAGGTCGGCCACGGCATCCGCGGCGTGCGGATCGACATCGAGTCGCACCGCGCCTGGATGGGCGACGTCGAGCTCCAGCTGACCGCCAAGGAGTTCGATCTGCTCCGGGTGCTGATCCGCGACGCCGGCCGCGTGGTCACCCGGGACCAGCTCATGCGCGAGGTCTGGGACACCACGTGGTGGACCTCCACCAAGACGCTGGACATGCACATCTCCTGGTTGCGCAAGAAGCTTGGCGACGACGCCACGAACCCGCGGTACATCACCACGGTGCGTGGCGTCGGGTTCCGCTTCGAACGCGAGTAGGAGCAATTCGCGGCGGGGGACACGTAATTCATGGGTAGGCGCTTGGTCGTCTCCACCCTTTCGGTGGTCGTGGTCGTGGTGTTGCTGCTCGGCGTCCCGTTGGGCGTCGCGATGCGCAACGGCATCACCAGCAGCGCCAACGACAGCCTGCGCACCGAGGCCCAGCGCCTGCTCAACACCATCGAGGTGCGCTCGGAGCTGCACGAGCCGATCGACAAGGAATCCCTGGACCGGCTGGTCTCCCGTGACCGCTCGGCCAGCGTCGTCCTGGATGACCACCCCGCACTGACCCTGGGCGCCCCGACGCCCAAGGGCAGCGTGCGCACGCTGACCATCGGTGACACCCGCAACGGCGACCGGGTCACCGTCTCCGAGCCGAAGAGCCGGGTCACCAACCAGGTGCGCAAGGCCTGGCTGCTGATCCTCATCGAGGCGTTTTTCGCGATCGCCACCGCCGGCGCGCTGGCCGCCCTGCAGGCCCGCAGCCTGACCCGTCCGCTGATCGAGCTCGCCGAGACCGCCGAACGCTTCGGCTCGACGGATCCCACCCGGCGCCGGCATCGGCGCAGCTACGGGTTGCCCGAGGTGGATCGGGTCGCCGACGTGCTGGAACGCCGGGCCGAACGAATAGCGCACATCCTGGCCGGCGAACGGGCGTTCGCGGCCAATGCCTCGCACCAGTTGCGCACCCCGCTGACCGCGCTGTCCATGCGGTTGGAGGAGATCGCCATGTCCGACGACCTGGATGCGATGCGCGACGAGGCGAACGTGGCCCTGGGCCAGGTGGAGCGCCTCACCGAGGTGGTCGAGCAACTGCTCACCAGCCACCGCACCCCGCCGGTGGTCGCCGGGGAGACCGTGGAGATCGACAAGATCGTCGGCCAGCAGATCGACGAGTGGAGCATGTCGCTGCGCAAGCTCGGCCGCTCCATCCAGCTGGTCGGCGTGCCCGCGCTGACCGCCCGGGCGAACGCGGCCAGCGTGTCCCAGATCCTCGCCACGCTGGTGGAGAACGCCCTGCACCACGGTGCCGGGATGGTGTCCATCCGCACCCGCACGGTCGGCGGTTCGGTGGTCATCGAGGTGACCGACGAGGGCCCCGGGGTGTCCGAGGAACTTGGCCACCGCATCTTCGAGCACGGCATCTCCGGCGGGAGCTCCACCGGCAAGGGCCTGGCACTGGCCCGTGACCTGGCCCGCTCCGACGGTGCGCGGTTGGAGTTGGTGCAGCAACGGCCCGCGGTGTTCGCGCTGTTCCTGGCCGCCCCGGAGTTCCCGATCTGATATTGGTTGGCCCGTGTTCTTCCTGATGGTGATCGTCATCTCGGTCGTGGTGTTCGGCGTGGCCGCGGTGGCCTCTGGGCACGGCGGGACGCTCGGCCCGGATCGCGCGCCGGTGCCGGCGCCGTTGGCGGCGGGCCCGGTGGACGCCGACGCTCTTGCCGCGGTGCAGTTCCCGGTGACGCTGCGGGGTTACCGGATGGACGCGGTGGATGAGGTGCTGGATCGCCTCGGGGCCGAACTTGCCGAACGCGATGCCCGCATCGCGGAACTGATCACCCCGCCGCCACCGCCCACCCCGGACCCGTATTCGTGAGCGGGGCAATCAAGGGCCCGGACGGGCGGCTGCGCTGCCCCTGGGGCCTGTCCACCCCCGACTACGTCGCCTACCACGACACCGAGTGGGGCGTGGTCGTGCACGGCGACGACCGGCTCTACGAGCGGATGACCCTGGAGGCCTTCCAGTCCGGCTTGTCCTGGCTGACCATCCTGCGCAAGCGGGAGAACTTCCGCGCCGCGTTCGCGGGTTTCTCCATTCCGGCGGTGGCCGCGTTCACCGACGCCGACACGGCCCGGCTGATGGCCGACGCGGGCATCGTGCGCAACCGTTTGAAGGTCGCCGCCGCCATCACCAACGCCCGGGCCGCCGCCGAACTCGGACCCGGCGGTCTGGACGGCCTGCTCTGGTCGTTCGCCCCGGCCAAGCGGAAGCGACCCACCACGTTGGCCGAGGTGCCCGCCAGTACCCCGGAGTCGGTGGCGATGGCCAAGACCCTGAAGAAGCGTGGGTTCGCCTTCGTCGGGCCGACCACCGCCTACGCGCTCATGCAGGCCACCGGGATGGTGGACGACCACCTGAGCGGCTGCATCGCCCCGCTGACGAACTGACGTCGCGTCAGGACGGGGTGCGCCCGGTCTCCTGCTGGTAGCTGAGTTTGGCGTCGGAGATGTGCTCCTCCGGTGCGGTACTCGGGGTGTCCGCCGGGGTCTCGCTCGGGGTGGCGGACGGGGTGTACGGCGTGATCGGCCCGTCGTGCGCGTGGGAGCTGAAGCGATCCGCGGAATCGCGCGGCGTCTCGCTCGGGGTGTCGGTTGCCGTCGCGGTTGCGCTGGGCGTCTCGCTCGGCGTGGCCGTGGCGCTCGGTGTCTCACTCGGCGTGGCCGACGCGGTCGGCGTCTGGCTCGGCGTGGCGGTGGTGCTCTCCGTGGACACCTCCGGTGTGCCCGAGGGACCCGGCGTCTGCCCCAGCAACGGCAACAGCGGCAGCGTGCGGTCGGTCAGCTCGCCGAGGAACAGGTCGTCGGGGTTCGGGTCGTCGTCCCGCTCCGGCAGCAGCACGTCCGGGCGGCCCGGCAGCATCAGCGGGTGCAGCGCCGTCGGGTCCGCGATCTGAATCAACCGGTCCAGCAGACCGGTGTGCAGGTGCGAGATGCGGTTGTGCGTCCGCCGGTTGTTGAATCGGCCCGACCCGCTCTCGAACGCGGTCAGGATGTGCCCCCGGTAGAGCGTCATGTTCTCCGGCAGGCTCGGTGTCCACAGGCAGGCAACGGGGGCCTTCCACTGCTTCGGGTCGGCACGCCGAACGATGTTCATCTGCCCGCGGTAGTGGCTGTTCGAGGAGATGAACACGAAATGGTCCTGGGTCACCAGCAGGCCCTGGGTGCGCGGCGGCACCTTCCACGGGCCCTCGACCTGGTGCAGTCGGCCGCTGGCCTGGTCAACGGTGTAGCGGTACATGCGGGTCGGCCGGAAAATCGAGTGCCGCCCGGCCCACACCGAGCCGTTGGGCTCGACGAACATGAAGCCGGTGGAGTGAATGGGCTGCGGGCGACCATCGGCGCGCATGTACGGCATCGCGCCGTGCTTGGCCTCCATCATCAGCCGGCGCAGGCGGGACAGCGGGTAGTTGCGCACCTTGGCCTGCTTGTAGTGCCCGGCGGTGTCCTGCGTGATCAGCCAGTTGCCGACCACGCCCATCGCCCCCAGGTGCGAGGGTGCGATCTTCACCGTGCCGACGTGCTTGCCGGTCAGCGGGTCGATGCCGGCGAGGTAGGACTTGTGCCCGAGGTGGTACTCGCCGAGCAGGATCAGCGCGTGGCCCTGCCCGTCCCAGTTCCACCAGGTGGCCAGGCCCTGCGGCGAGTACGTGGACAGGTACGGCATCACCGGGCCGGGGTGGAACACCTCGTCGTAGAGCCGGGACACGGACCCGCCCTGGTAACGGGCGCGCTTGGCGGGGCGCTGGCCGCGGTTGCACTCCGGGCCGGGCCGGGCCGGCGGCAGCACCCGCACCACCGGCGTGTCGCTGGTGAGCGGAGCGGAGAAGGCGCGGGCCGCGGCGGGCGCGGCCGCGGCGTCTGGCAGCTTCGCGGCGGCGGCCTCGAGGCGGGCCGGGTGGCTCGAGTGCACCGCGTCGCCCAACGCGGCGGGCAGCGAGACCGGCCCGTTGGGGGCCAACGTGACCAGCGCGAGTCCACCGAGCAGCACCAGGGCTGCATTCCGCGGACGCGGCGACATGACTTCCTCCGGCAGCGGGCGGTCGGCCAGGTGGGTACCACCGATGGAACGCGCCCGCCGGGATGCCTTTCACCGCCGCTCGGCAGAGCGCATTCCACAAGGGGAATTCGCTGCAGTATTGCTGCGCTGACGTAAAGCGCCAGGGCCGGGACGAGACTATTTACGTAAACCTGTCGCGGGATGACCGTGGATCTTCTTCCGCCGGAGGATACGTGTGAGAACCCCCCTCGAAATCGATGAGGATGTCATCGCCGAGGCGTCGTCGAAGCAGGTGAGAGCTTCGACTACTCCAAGTGAGATCCAGTTGACGGATCGTCACTATTTGGGTCAGAAAACGCGGTTTCGGACGGTGACGGGTTGGTGAGGGCGCTCAACGACGCATACGGCGCGATGTGCAGATTGGTGACCCGGTTCGTCGCTTTCGAGTACGCCGCCGCGCCGCTCTCGTACACCACTAAAACGTGATCGTCCAACGCCGCGAGGCCCTCGCCCATGCTCGGAGTGGCGAAGCACCGACCCACCGGGCTGATCGACGGGGACCGCTCGACCACGGTCATCGTGCCCTTGTTGCTCTGGCCCAGAGACCCCTCGAACACGAAGCGGTCGTCGGTGACCAACAGACCTTGGGTCTCCGCGGGCACCTCGTAGGCCCGCCCCACCGGGGTCATCACCCCGGTCTTGGACACCGCGTACTCCCACATCCGGTCCGGGCCGTTGGCGTTGTAGTGCCCGGCCCACAGGTGCCCGTCGTGTGCGCTCATGAAGCTGGCCCCGTAGATCTCCTGCAGGTCGCCGAAGTGCGGCACGAACGGCTGCGTCCCGGTCTGATGCGCCCTCTGGAGCGACATCGCGAGATCCTTGAGCCGGTAGCGGCGCACCCGCTCCGGCCCGCGCCGCGGGCGGTCCTGCGCGATCAGCCAGTCGCCGACCACCGCGATCCCGCCGAAGTGCGACGACTCGGTGGTCACGGTGGCGTAGGGCAACCCGGTGTCCGGGTCGAGCGCCACCAGGTAGCTCGCCGCCCCCGGGCGGTACATGCCGATCAACAACAGCTGGTGATGCAGGCCGTCCCAATCCGGCCACACCGCCATGCCCTGCGGGGTATGCGTGGACAGGAACGGGATCGCGAAGGACTGGCGGAACATGTCGTCGTAGACGTAGGACGCGGAGGGTCCCGGGTAGAACCGCGAATCGTCGGCGCTCGGCGCGTTCGCACACACCGAGGAATCGGGCAGTCGGCTCAGCGCGATCGGGTGCGCGGCGACGCCGGAGGCGGCCGTCATCTCGGCGGTGGTGGCGCCCGAGGAGGACGCGGCGGCCACCACGGCCACCGTCACACTCACCGCGCCCAACGCCGCGGCTTTGCGCGGCGGGGAGGACCGGCGGCGTCGATGTTGGGCGACGCGCCGGTGGCGCCCATTACCCGTTGCCATGGTCCGGACGTTAGTGATCAGGCAGCGGCCGGCAAGACGCGCTGCTCCGATCGGGTGGCGCCGGGTTTCGACCGATGCGCGGTGGTCACTATTGCGCGGTGCTGGGACCCTGCCCGGTGCGCTCGGACATGCCGCTGTCCCCGCTCGGGTCGGCCATCGCACTCAGCGACGCGTACGGCGCCTCATGCATGTGGGTCACCTTGTTCGCCGACTTGGCGAACCGGTAGGACCCGCTCTCGTAGACCACCAGCACCTGTCCGTTGTCCAGGACCGCACCCTCACCCAGCGAGGGCGCCCCGAAGCACTGGCCAGGGCCGTCCGTCAGATGGTGGTTCTTGGCGGTGACGGTCACGAAGCCGGGCTTGTCGCCGTCGGAGTTGTGGCTGATGAACAGGAATCGGTCCGCGGTGACCACCAGGCCGTCGGTGAACCCCGGCACCTCCCAGGGATCGCCGACCTGGGTCAGCACACCGTCGCTGGAGACCGAGTACTCGTACATCTTGTCGACCTGTCCGCCGTGGTGCCCGGCCCACAGGTGCCCGTTGTAGGAGGACATGAAGCTCGCGTTGTACACCGGTTGCGTGCCACCCCAGCGCTTCACGTACGGCTTGCTGGCGTCGGTGTGCGACTGCTCGAAGGCTGCGGCCAGGTCGACCAAGCGGTACTTGCGCACACTTTCGCCGCCCCACTGGGCCTGGTCCTGGGCGAACAGCCAATCGCCGACCACCGCGAGACCACCGAGGTGCGCCTCGAGCACGCGGATGGTGCCGTAGACCGCGCCGTTGGCCGGGTCGACACCGACCAGGTAGGAGTCGTGCCCCTTGGAGTACATGCCGATGATCACCAGGCTGCCGCCGTCGTTGAACCAGCGCGGCCAGACCGCCATGCCCTGCGGGGTGTACTTGTCCGCCAGGTAGGGGATCGCGAAGGTCGGCTTGAACAGCTGGTCGTACAACGCGGAGCCGGCCGGCCCCGGGTAGAAGGTCTGCAGGCCCTGTCCGACGATGTCGCACACCCGCTCGATCGGCAGCGGGAGGTTGGCGGGCCGGTCCGCCGCTGCGGGCATGGGCTCCTGGTCGACGGTGGCCGGCGTGATCGACTGGTTCTCGCCCGCCGGACCGCCTGAGGTCGGCCCGGAGGACAGCGGCGCCATGAACTGCACGACCGGTGCCGCGGCCTGCGCGGACACCGACGGATGCCAGGCCATGCCGAACGCGGTGGCGGTCGCCGTCGCCACCATCGCTATTCCCAAACGTCGCATTGCGCTCATTCCGCCCCTGTGAGCACATGTCACCACATGTGTGTCGTAGGGGACTCAGAGTAAGTCTCGATCGGGCGATGTCGTCGTTCTTGGGGACATGGGTGCCCCGGGTTGAGAGCAATTTTCCCCGGGGGACGTTTACCCAGGTCAGCGGCCTTTGAGTCGTCTTGACCCGATCAGCGTGGCGGCGGGTTCAGCAGCGCGGCGAGCTTCTCGTACGGCGCGGTGTGCAGGTTGCCCACTCGGTTCACCGCGTCCGGGTAGCGGGCCGAGCCGCTCTCGAACGTGACGTAGACCTGATCCCCGTTGAGCACCATGCCCTCGGTCATGCTCGGGGTGCGGAAACACCGGCCGTGGCCGTCGGCCAGATGGTGCGTCTTCATGCTCACCGTCATGTCCGACTGTTGGGTGCCCGAGGCGCTGCTGAAGATGAACCGGTCGGCGGTGACCACCAGGCCGTCAATCTTCGGCGGCACCTCCCAGGGGTCGCCGATCTGGGTCAGCGTGCCGTCGTCGGAGACCGAGTATTCGTACATCTTGTCGATGTTGCCGCCGTGGTGCCCGGCCCAGAGGTGGCCGTCGAACTCCGACATGAAGCTGGCGAAGTACACCCGCTGCAGGTCCCCGAAGCGCTTCACGAACGGCTTGCTGCCATCCGCGCGGGACTGCTCGAAGGCCGCGGCCAGGTCCTGGAGCCGGTACTTGCGGACCTGCTCCCCGCCGTCCACGGCCTCGTGCTGGGCGATCAGCCAGTTACCGACGATGGCGATGCCGCCGAAGTGCGCCGGCTCGGTGCGCAGGGTGCCGAACACCCCGCCTGTGGTGGGGTCGACCCCGACCAGGTAGGAGTCCCCGTCCTTGTACATGCCGATCACCAGCATCGGGGTGCCGTCGCTGAACCACTTGGGCCACAGCGCCATGCCCTGCGGGGTGAGGTCGGGCAGGTAGGGGATGGCGTAGGACTTGCTGAACGTCTGGTCGTAGACGTAGGAGGCGGACGGACCCGGGTAGAAGGGGCCGTTCGCGGTGACGGTCTGGTTGGCGCAGGGCAGCGGCGTCCATTGGGCGCGGGTGGGCGGCGGGCCGGCGAGCGTCCCTGAGGGCAGGGCGGGCACGGTCAGCGGGGCGCCGGTTCGCGGCACGATGGCAGGCGGCGCCGGCTGCACGTCCGCAGCGGCGGCGGGGGTCGGTGGCCGGGCAACGATGCTCACCGCCGCGACTATCGACGCGGCGAGCGCCATGCCCGTCATCCGACGTGCGTTGCTCACTACTGCCCCCCCGAGCGGTAGTAACACCGAGTGTCACTATGTGAGCTCAGCGTAATTTGTGAACTGTGGGGGGAACAGCAGCCACGCCCTGATGACTCCATTAGAGGCACGGATTCTCAGGTTCCGGCCGGCCAACGTTCACAATCTGGCCGCCCGGGGCGCGCCGGAGGGGGTGCGCCGCACGCGGTCCGGTGGGCGATCCCCGATAATGGAGGCCGGGCCAACAGCGCGTCGCCTGTCGGCGTTTGCGATCGGCAACAGACGCGTGACGCGCGCGCAGGAGAGGAGCGAGCATGGCGGCCATGAAGCCGCGGACCGGTGACGGACCGCTCGAGGTCACCAAGGAAGGTCGCGGCATCGTCATGCGGGTTCCGTTGGAGGGCGGCGGCCGACTGGTGGTCGAACTTTCCGCCGACGAGGCAGGTGCCCTCGGGGAGGCCCTTAAAGGAGTCGTCACTCCGTCGTGACCTCCATGACGCTGGCCACCGGCCGGCCGCTGCTCGGCGATGGTGCCGAGGTGCTCGCCCTGCCCATTGCCCCCGGTGCCGACGGGCCGCTGGCCGGTCCGGGCACCGCCGAGGTGGGGAAGGCGCTGGGCCTGGACCTGGCCGCGTTTGCCGCCCGGGAGAAGGCCACCGGGGCGGTGGGCGACATGGTGTCGGTCCCGATCCCGAGCGGAACCGGGCCCGAGCAGGTGCTGCTGGTCGGCGTGGGGGCCGGCGGGGTGACCGAGTTGCGCCGGGCAGGCGCCGCCGTGGCGCGCCGGGTCCGCACCCGCAAGACGCTGTCCACCACGCTGGGCATGTCGGTGACTGCGGACGGTTTGCGGGCGTTGGTCGAGGGCCTAGCGCTGGGCTCCTACAGCTATGGCCTGCGCAGTGGCCCGCAAAAGCCGCAGGCGGTCGGCGCCGTCACGCTGCATGTGAAGGGCAACGAGCGGGTGGTGGCCGCGGCCGGTGAGGCGCTGGACCGTGGTCGAGTCACCGCGAGCGCGGTGTGCCTGGCCCGCGATCTGGCCAACACCCCGTCGGCCAAGAAGACCCCGGCCTGGTTGGCCGATCAGGCGGCCGCCATGGCCAAGAAGTCCGGGCTGGGCGTCAAGGTCTGGGATCCGCAGCAGCTGACCAGGGAAGGTTTCGGCGGACTGCTGGCGGTGGGCGGTGGCGCCGCGCCGCGCCGCGGGCCACGGCTGATCCAGTTGACGCACACCCCGACCGGGGCCACCGGCCCGCACATCGTGCTGGTGGGCAAGGGCATCACGTTCGACTCCGGTGGCCTGTCGCTCAAGCCCAACGACGGCATGGTGGCGATGAAGGCCGACATGGCCGGCGGCGCGGCGGTGATCGGCGCGATGAGCGCGCTGCGGGCCTTGCAGATCCCGGTGCGGGTGACCGGATTGGTGGCTGCGGCGGAAAACATGCCGTCCGGGTCGGCCTATCGGCCCGGCGATGTCATCCGGCACTACGGCGGACGCACCGTAGAGGTGCTGAACACCGACGCCGAGGGTCGGTTGGTGCTGGCCGACGCGCTGGCCTACGCGGACGCGAAACTGAATCCGGACCTGGTGGTGGACCTCGCCACGCTGACCGGGGCGGCCACCCTGGCGCTGACCCGGCGCATCGGGGCGCTGTTCAGCAACGACGAACGGCTCGCCACGGCGCTGTTGGCGGCCGGGGACTCCTCCGGTGACCGGCTGTGGCGGTTGCCGTTGACCGAGGACTACCGGTGCGCGCTGGAGTCGCCGGTGGCCGACCTCGCGCACGTGCCGCGTGACCGCAAGGTGCAGGGCGGGGCCATCACCGCGGCGCTGTTCCTGCGCGAGTTCGCCGGCCCCCGCCGCTGGGCGCACATCGACATGGCGGGCCCCGGCAAGATCGATGCCGACGAGCACGAGAACACCAAGGGCGGCACGGGTTACGGCGTGCGCCTGCTGCTGCGCTGGCTGGAGAGCTACCGCCGCTAAACGGCAGCCGGGTTAAACCTGTACGCCACCCGGGGAAAGTCTCGGAGGGTCAGGTTTATGGATCATCGGTGAGGGCAACGCGGGCCCTGAGCCGTCTTCTCGGCCACCGGTTTTTCCCGTGACAGGTGGGGCCCATGACCAGTGATGAACGGCTCTGGGATCACTCGGCGACGATCGAGGCTGTCCGGCAGGCGATCGTCAATCGCTCGTGTTCGGCGCTCTCCTTCGACGTGTTCGACACCGTGCTGTGGCGTCGGGTGCCCCGGCCCACCGACTTGTTCGTGGTGCTCGGCGCCCGGCTGCGCGAGCTGAACCTGGCGCCCGGCTGGCTGACCCCAGCTCAGTTCCGTGAGGTGCGGGTGCAGGCCGAACGCCGCGCGCGGGCGGCCAAGGAATCGTTGGGGCCGGAGGTCTGCCTGGCCGAGATCTGGTCCGCCATGCCGGCGGACCTGTTCGACGGCCATTCCTACGACCTGATCGCCGCCGAGTTGGAGGCAGAGCGGGAGCTGACGGTCGCGGATTCCTCGATCGCCTCGCTGATCGAGCTGGCCACCGAGCACGAGATGCCATTGGCCCTGGTCTCGGACACCTATTTCTCCGAGGACCAGATCAGATTTCTGCTCGATCGGGACGAGTTGCAGCCGCTGATCAAGGCGTCACTTTTCTGTTCCCAGCACTACGGGGTGGGCAAGGGGTCGGGGCTGTGGCCCATCGTGCTGGACGAATTGGGACTGCGACCCGAGCAAGTGATTCACGTCGGGGATCACCCGTTGGCCGACGATCGGATCCCCGGCCAGCTCGGCATTCGGACCGCGCCCTACCGGCGGCTGGACTCTCGTCTGGTTGAGGTGCTGCGCCGCGAGGATGAGCCGATCGCCGAGGACGACGTTGCCGAAGGGGTCGACGAACAGCACGGGGATTTTGGCATCACGGCGTTGCGTGCCAAAGCGGTGCTGTCGGACCTGCCGACCTCGGGCCACGGCCCGGAGGAGGCCTGGCGGTTCGGTGCGGGCGTCCTCGGCCCGGTGCTGACCGGCTTCGCGGAGTGGATCGCGGACAAGGCGCACCGGGAGGGCATCCCGGTGGTGTGGTGTCCGATGCGTGAGGGCGAGATGCTCGCGGCGCTGATCAACAACGCCGCCGCCGCCCGCGGCTGGGAGGTGGCGGCCAAGCCGATCTGGCTGTCCCGGCACGTGCTGGCGATCGCCTCGTTGAACCCGTTCGATCCCGACGAGGTGCTCGACCTGTTGTGCAAGCCGCACCGCCCGACGGTGCGTCAGATGCTGTCCATGCTTGATCTGCGCCCCGGTGAGGTACCCACGTTGGCGGCCAAGTTGGACGACGTGGTCGACTGCGACGTCCTGTGCAAGGAGATTTCGGACACCATCGCCGGCTCGCCGCACCTGCAGAACCGGCTGGCCGTGACCACCACCCGCATGCAGGAGCGGTTGCTCACCTCGCTGCAGCAGTGCGGCGCGCTGGACGCCGAGCCCTTCGTGCTGGTGGATCTGGGCTGGGGCGGCACCATTCAGCGGTTGCTGGCCCGGTTGCTCCGCCAATCGGGGCCCTTCCGACCGCCTGTCGGGTGGTATCTGGTGACCCATCAGGCGGTGATTCACGCACTGGGGCAGGGGTTGCGGGTCGAGGGATTCCTCGCCTCGGCGGGTCACCCGCGGGCCGTGTCGGACGTGATCACCCGTAGTCCGGAGGCGCTGGAGCAGATCGTCAGTTCGTTGTGTGGGTCGCTGATCGGCTTCGAGCCCGACGGGTCCCCGGTGCTCGGTCCGTTCGCGGACAGCCCGGCGCGGCAGGCCGAGCGGATTGCCGCCCGGGACGGCATTTTCCGCTTCCAACGGCTGTGGAACGACCAGGTCCGGGGGGACGCCTCCTGGCCGATGTTGACGGAGCAGGCCCGGCCCCGCTTGGCCGGCATGCTCCGCGCGGCGATCGCCCTGCCGACACCGCGGGAGGCCGCATTATTCGGGTCCTGGGAGCACGAGGAGAACTTCGGGTCGGACACGGTGACCGCCCTGCTGGGCACCGAGTTGCTCACCGCCCTCCCGCACCTCTCGCCGAACGACCTGCGTGACCTCGACATGCGCGAGGCTTTCTGGCCGGCCCTGGCCGCAGCGTCCGACCCGCAACTCGGGGCTGCCGCCCAGGCAGTGGCCTCGGGTGTGGTGAGCCCGGAGGCCTTCGAGCAGTCGCAGAACGCGCCAATGACGCGGCTGCGCTACCGCACCCGGGACGGCCAATGGCAACCCGGCCTACAAAAGCGCGTGCGGATCAACCACAACGGACTGTCCTTCGTGCGGATGACCGTCCCCGCGGTCGGGGTCACCGACATCGCGCTGGCCCTGCCCGGTGCTCGGGCCGTCGTCCGCGTCGACTGGATCGAGGCCCGGCCCATCGGCGGCGGCTGCTCGACCGAGGACGTGCTGCGCTGGGAGACCCCGCAGGAGTTGGCCTCCCTGAAGCGCGCCGGGGTGTCCCGGCTGGCCGGGAACGTGTTCGCGTTCCACGGTGGGCGCTCCGCGTTGGAGTTGCCGTTGGAGGCCTGGTCCGGCCGTGGCGTGGTGGAGGTACGGGTCACCGCCGGGTTCGCGATGCTGCCCCACGAGGCGGGCAAACTCGGCAGGCCGCCGGCGCCGCCCGCCCCGGCCTCGACCGCGTCGCCGCTGGCCCGGCGCGCCCGGCGGGCCAAGCGGGTGCTGAATCAGCGCGGGGTGAGTGGCCTGGCCGTGGAGATGGCGCGGTTCGTGGACCGGCGCACCGGGACCAAGACGTGATCGAACCGTTCGACCTCGCGTCGTTCGCGGGCTCCCGCCACGATCCGCACGCGCAGGCCCGGGCCGCCCGGGCGCAACCGTTGCTGCTGCACTCGGTCGCGCTGTTCCGGGAGATCTTCGCGGTGCTGTTCGAGCACCGAGCGATCCGCACGGTGGTCGAGGTCGGCGTGGAGTCCGGCGCGGTCAGCCGGGTCTATGCCGAGCTGGGTGCGCAGACCGTCCACTGCGTAGAGCCTGCCCCGTCCGACGCGTTGCGGCAGGCGATGTCGCCGCCGCTGCGGTTGGTCGAGGGCTACTCGCCGGGGGTCCTGGCCGAGTTGCCGATTGCGGATCTGTACGTGATCGACGGCGACCACAACTACGCGGTGGTGGCGGCGGAGACCCAGTGGCTGCTGCGGCATGCCCCGGACGCAGTGGTCGTCTACCACGACCTGTTGTGGCCGTGCGCGCGCCGTGACGAGTACTACCAGCCGTCGGTGTTGGCGCCGGAGGATCGACACCCCGACAGCGCCGACGGGCCCACGGTGTGGCACGACGCGTTGACCCCGGCCGGCTTCGTCGGCCGGGACGCCTACCGGGTCGCCGAGCACGCCGGGGGTGAACGCAACGGTGTGCTGACCGCGGTGGAGGACGCGATCGCCGAGGACGGCGACGCGAAACTGCGCCTGGCGGTGATCCCGGCGGTGTTCGGTCTGGGCGTGCTGCTGCGCGCCCGTTCGCAGGCCGATGCGCGACTGCTGGAGGCACTGGGTCCCTGGACCTCGTCGGGGTTGCTGGCCGCTCTGGAGAACAACCGCATCGCCCTCTACACCCGAGTGCTGGAACTGCAATACGAGGCCGTCCGCAACGCCGACAACCACGACCGACTGGCCGAACAGATCGCCGCGCAACGGCACGAGATCGACCGGCTGCACGCGCTGCTGGCCGAGGCCACGGCGGTGCCCGCGGGCCGCCCGTGAGCGTCGCCTCGGTCTTCCTGGTGGGCACGGCCTTTTGCGGTTCTACGCTGCTCGGCCGCGACCTCACCTCGTATCTGGCGGACACCCACTACATCGGCGAGATGAACAACCTGACCCAGTACCCGGGCCTGCACCACCGCACCTCCGAGCGGGGATGCCACCCGTGCGAAGTCCTGCATCAGGACTGCCCGTATTTCACCGACGAACTGGTCAAGGCCAACTCGTTCGCCGACATTGCCGCGCTGCACGCCTCGCTGGGCGCCTCGCTGGGCGCCTCGGTGGTCATCGACGGCAGCAAGCACGTTGCCTGGCTGCAGGTTGCGATGGCGCAGGTCGTGGGGCGGAACTCGGCATTGCGCCCAGCGGTGCTGATTGCCACGCGTAACCCGATCGCCTTCGCGCTCAGTTTCCGTCACCGCCACGCCGTGCCGCTCTGGGAGGCCGGCGTGATCTGGCGCGATACCTACGTTGATGCGCTGCGTACGGCCAACGGGTGGGGTCTGCCGTCGATGGTCGTGCGCTATGAGGACTTCATGGCCGACCCGGTGTCGGTGCGGGCCAAGGTAGCCGCCTTCTTGCACCAATCGGTGCGGATCACCCCGTTGCTCAACCAGTGCCACGACGTCGGTGGCAACTGGAGTTCGTTGGTGCCCTACCTCGGTCGGGATCAGGTGAACCGGTACATCGCGCAGATCCCCGACGAGGAGGGGCGGCGGGAGGCCGAGATCTTCGTGCAGCACGCCCGGGCGTACTGGCAGGACGGCGTCCCCCGGGAGGACAGCCGGTGGTGGCACAGCCTGGACGCCGGCGAGGTGAACGAGGTGTTGTCGCAGCCCGGGTTGTCCGACGTCGCGCTGCTGCTCGGTTACAACCTCGCCGACGTGGTGGGCCGGGCGTTGCGCTCGGCCCAGCCCCGGGGTTTGAGTTAGCGCGCGGGGCGCTTGGTGCCGGCGAGGATGCCGGTGCCGATGGGGAGCAGAACGGCAGCGAACTGTTCGCTGTCCAGCAGCGCGCGGCCGATGTCGCGGACGGCAGCGGAACGCGGGTCGCCATCGCGGCTGGTGGCTCGCTGGCCGTCGGCGAAGGCCACCACGCCGCCAACGCGCAGCAGACGCGGGGCCTCGCGCAGGTGCTCGGCGTAGTCGGTCGGATCGCCGCTGACCCACATCAGGTCGTAGCCGCCGTCGGTGAGCCGGGGCAGCACGTCGCCCGCGTGGCCGGCGATCAGCCGGGTGCGGTTGGCGGGCAGCCCCGCGTCGGCGAAGGTTTGCTTGGCCGCGCGCTGGTGTTCCGGATCGGCGTCCACCGAGGTCAGCACGCCGTCCGGGCGCATGCCGCGCACCATCCACACCGCGGAGACCCCGGCGCCGGTGCCGATCTCGATCACCGAATGGGCATCGAGCAGGGCGGCCAGGAATCGCAGCGCAGCACCGGCACTCGGACTCGGCACGGCGACGCCCAGCACGTCGGCCCGCGCTCGGGCCGCGCGCAACACCTCGTCCTCGGGGACGAAGCCGTCGCTGTCGGTGGTCTGCATCGGCATAAGGGTGTCGAACACGCTCATCTGTGGCCTCCGGCAGCAAGCCTATGGGCGTAACACCGGGAACTTTGCCGACCCGCCGGGCGTTTCCCACAGCAGGTTGAGACAGTGGGCAAAGCCGGACCACAGGTTGCGGCACAAGGTTGGGATACATGAGGACACTGCAGGCGGATCAGGCCTCGCTGCCGGATGCCGCCGAATGGACGCCTCCCTCGTGGGAGGAAATCGTTCGCACCCATTCCGCCCGGGTCTACCGACTCGCCTACCGGCTGACCGGCGACCAACACGACGCCGAGGACCTCACCCAGGAGGTCTTCGTCCGCGTGTTCCGCTCGCTGTCCAGCTACACGCCCGGCACCTTCGAGGGCTGGTTGCACCGCATCACCACCAACCTGTTCCTCGACCAGATCCGGCGCAAGCGCCGCATCCGTTTCGAGGGCTTCGAGGACGACGCTCACGAGCGCCTGCCCGGCCGCGAGCCCTCCCCGGCGCAGGTCTTCGACGACCGTCACCTGGACGCCGACATCCAGCGCGCGCTGGACGACCTGCCGCCGGAGTTCCGGGTTGCGGTCGTGCTGTGCGACATCGAGGGTCTGTCCTACGAGGAGATCGCCGCCACCCTGGACATCAAGCTCGGGACCGTGCGCAGTCGCGTGCACCGCGGCCGCACCCGACTGCGGGCGTCGTTGGAGCACCGCGCGCGCCGGCCCGTCCAAGTAGCGAATGAGGTAGAGGCGTGAGCGAGGAGCTTCGTCACCACCTGGGCCATCGGCTGACCGGTTACCTGGATGGTGAGTTGCCGCGCGGGACCAGGCAACTGGTCTCCGCGCACCTCGCGTTGTGCTCCACCTGTCGGGTCGCTGCGGTGAAGGATTCGCACACCAAGGCCGGCCTGCGCGACCACGATGCCCCGGCCCCGTCGGACTCGCTGCTGAGCTCGCTGCTGTCCATCCCGTCCGCTGATGGGCCGTCACACTTGATGCCGGGAGCGGACAAGGCCTTCCCGATCCACACTCCGGCGCACCGCCGCCGGCTGCCCGGCGCGCACCTGCTCGCCGCCGGGGTGGCCGGGGTGGCCGCCCTGACTGTTGGCTCCGCAGTACTGGCCACCGGCCCCACCGCGCACTCGCATGCGGTCCGCCACGCCTCGGTCGGCGGCGGGCTGTCCGCCGGGCCGACGATCTCCGAGGCGAACGACACCGCGCCGGCGGTCGACCCGGAATCCGCGGTCTGGGTGCCGGAGCCGATCGCGCTGCCCGCGCTGCCGCACATCGAGGGCGCGGAGTTGGTTCGCGCCCGCTGAGCCCGGGGTAACTGACCCCCGTTTGGATCGTTGACCCAACGTATCGTCATTCGATGAATGGACGGTGCCGAAGCTGGGTCCACCAGAACGGGAGTGACTGATATGCGCCGCTCGCGGGCCGCGTCCTGGCGCCGTGGCGCGCTGGCGGGGGCTGCGCTCGCCCTGATCGGTATTGCCGGCCAGTCGGTGGCGACCGGTCAACCGGCGGTCGCGGTCGCGGTCGCGGTGAAGCCGACCGCCACCCTGTTCTTCGCGCACGCCCCGATCGCGCAAGACCAAGCCGGGATGCAGGACCTCACGTCGGCCACCGCCACGTTCACTCCCGCCCAGAAGAACGCGGTGGTCGAGGTGCAGCGACTCGACGGCAAGACCTGGCGCCCAGTGCTGACCGGCAAGCAGAGCAGCGCGGGGAAATATGTTTTCGCCGCCCCGGCCGGGCCGCCCTACAGCTATCGGGTGAAGTCCACGGTGGCGGGCAAGGTGATCTACTCGCCGACCGTGCGACCGGCGTTGTACCCGTTGAAATGGTCGGAGGAGTTCAACACATTCGTGCTCAGCCCGGATTGGATCGTGCGGCCGGTTGGTGGTGCGGGCACAATGCGGCCCTGTTCCTCGACGGGTCTTACTCAGGTGTCGGTCAACGGGGAATCAGCGAACCTGGCTGTGCTCCGAGACGGGAGCCGCATCCCGAACAAGACTGCCGATTGTCCGAACGGGCAGTACCTCAATGCGATGGTTGGCACGCAGTACTCGCACGGCTTTCTCTACGGGATCATCGCGGCGCGGGTCCGCATGGAGTCCGAGCGAGGCATGCACGGCTCGATCTGGATGCAGCATGTAGGGCTGGATCTGACCCGCAAACCCACCGGAGGCAATGACGACGGTGGCCCTCTGCCGCCGTTGTCGTCCTCCTCGTCCACCAGCGCTCGGGACGGTCGTTCGGCGAGTTGGCCTGCCGTGCCGGCCGACATGACCCGGCCGTCGGCGGTGGCGCAGAACAGTTGCGGTCCGTTGACCCCGGCCACCTACGGGCACCCCGAGAATGACGGCGCCGAGATCGACATCATCGAGTATTTCGGTGACACGTACCGAGACGGCGGCACCTCGATGAACAATTACTGGCCGGCCAAGGATGTGGGCGGCAATGACGTCCTCAACCATTGCGGTGCCATCCAGCCGTCGGTCCCCAAGATTCTTGGCGCGGGGCGAACTCCGGCGAGCGGATATCACGTGTTCTCGGTCGAGTGGACACCCACGCAGTACATTTTCCGCACCGACGGGTTCGAAACGTTCCGCACGGCTTACGGCATCTCGCGTCAACCCGAGTACGTGATCATGAGCTTGTTGACCTCGGACTGGGAATTGCCGGCCCTGCGCTCGGGTCAGCCCGCCCTGATGAATGTGGATTGGGTTCGCGTGTGGCAGCCCTGAGTCGGCGCCAACGCATCGCGAACCTGCGGCGCCCGGCCGCCTCTGGGTCGACCAAGGCGTCCTCGCCGGAGCCGAAAGAGCCGCTCGACATGGTGCTGGTCACCGTCGGTGTGGATCCGGCTGCCGTGCAGACGACGTTCCCGAAGTTGGCCGTCGGGCTCCGACGTGCGGTCGGGCTGGCCGCCCTGGACCCGTCGCATGCACTACACCGACACGATGACGTTGCGGTGGTGGCGGGGTCGTTGGCCGAATTGCGCCGGGCGCTGCCCCTCCTGGACGGTGCCGGCCGGGCCGTCCGGGTGAGCATCGCGGTGCTGGACACCGACTGCGCCCACCTGATGCGGGTGCCGCACCGGCTGCCGGACCTGATGCTGCGTGAGGCCCGAATAGCCCACACCAGGCGGGGCTCAATTCTGGTGACCGTCCGTACGACGCAGCCCGCGCCGGTATCGGTGATCGCGCGGGCGGTGCTCGGGGGGTCGCTGCCTGCTGCGGTCGGCCCCTGTCCGGCACCGGTCTTGCTGATCGGCAGCACCCACGTGCCCCCGGTGGACACCGCCTTGATCTGCCCGGCCGGGTTCCGGGTGGATTGGGACCGGGACGAAGCCCGACTGACGATCGACGGCCCCACGTTCAACGTGCAGGACGGCACCGGTTCGACCCTGCTAACCGGCGACAGTGCCGTTGGTCTGACGGAAAGACATATTGCGGACCTGCGGGTATTCGGGCGGCTCCAGCTGGACCTCGACGAGACCGTCGCTGCACCGGGGGCTCGACTGCTCAGCCAGCTGGCCTGCGCGGGAATGCCGACCCATGCCTCCGACCTGCCCGCCGGTGCCCGGCAGGCCCTGGGCGACGATCTGGTGGCACGCCTGGCCGGGGACCCGGCGATCCTGGCGGACCCAACCGCGCGCGAGGACTGGTCGGTGGGCACCCGGCGGATCGCGTTGGCCCGGTTCGGGCCCTGGGCGCCGGGCGGGTCCGCCGCCCACCCACCGTCGGTCAGCGTGATCCTGCCGTCCTGCCGGCCGGGCTTCGTGGCGTTTGCGCTGGCTCAGGTGGCTCGACAGGACTGGGCGGAGGTGCAAGCCGTCCTGGTGCTGCACGGGGTCCCGGCGGACGAACCCGGAGTGGCGGCCGCCATCGCCGCGTACCCGCGTCCCTTGGAGGTCGTCGAGGTCCCCGCCGATGTGGTGTTCGGCGAAGCGCTGAACCGCGGCCTGGCTCGTTGTGCGGGTCACTTGATCACCAAGATGGATGACGACGACTGGTACGGCCCGCATCACCTCACCGATCTGGTCCAGGCGCGGATGTACAGCGGGGTCACCCTGACCGGCCTGGGCGGGTTCTGGATGTACCTGGGGGACTCCGACACCACGCTGTGGCGGGTCGGCGACGGCGAGGCCCGAGTGGGTTGGGTGCACGGCGGTACCACGCTGCTCGCGGCCGACGACCTGCGTGCGGTGGGTGGTTGGCAGGCGGTGGGCGTCGGCGAGGACCTACAGCTGCAGCGGTCCCTGCTGGCGGCGGGCGCCGAGTTCTACAGCATCCACGGGCTGGGCTTTCTCTACTACCGCGGCCATGACCACACCTACGTGGTGGCCGCGGGTGATCAGGAGTGGCTGGCCCGCGCGGACTATCCGCGGGTGGCCGGCTTCCGACCGCCACCTCAGCTGGTCCCGTTGTCCCATCCCGGGCTGGCGCGACACTGAGCCGGCAATCCGCAGTTCGCCGTCCGGGCGTCGCGTTCTTGCCGAACGCTCAGTTGCGGGCGAGTAGTCTGCGCGGAATCGCGGGTGAGCGGGGAGGGCCCGGTGCCTGACGTGCTGTTGTCGCTGGTTGTCCCGATGTATGGGGTGGCGGGCTACCTGCCCGACTTCCTTGCCTCGTTGGACGCCGCCGATGGGGGTCTGGGCGACCTCGAGGTGCTCTTCGTCGACGACGGGTCCACCGACGCGTCCGGGCAGATCGCCGCCGATTGGCTGGCCGCCCGGCCGGGGGTGCGCGGGCAGGTGCTGACCAAGGAGAACGGTGGGTTGGCCTCGGCCCGCAACGCCGGCTTGGCCGCGGCGAGCGGTGCCTGGGTGACGTTCCCGGACCCCGACGACATTCTGACGCCGAGCTACCTGCAGGTGGTGCGCGAGTTCCTCGCCTCACCGCAATGCGATGACGTGCACCTGGTCGCCACCAACCTGGTGTTCCTGCAGGAGGCCACCGGAGAACGCGACGACAGCCATCCGTTGCGGTTCAAGTTCGCCGAGGCGCATCACCGGGTGGTGGATCTGGCGACCCACCCGAAGTTCGTGCATCTGTCCGCGGCCAGCGGGTGCTACCGGCGGGCCGAGTTGCTCGCGCAGGGGCTCAGCTTCGACGGACGGATCCGGCCCACCTTCGAGGACGCACATCTGACGGGACTTCACCTCGCCGCCTACGAGCACCCGCGCCTGGCCCTGCTGGAGGACGCGGTCTATCTGTACCGCAAGCGGGCCGACGAGAGCTCCGCGGTGCAGTCCGGGTGGAGTGTGCGGCCCAAGTACTGCGACATCCCGCGGTACGGCTGGCTGGACCTCCTGCGCCGCGTGGCGGAGCAACGCGGCACGGTGCCGACCTGGACGCAGAACCTGGTGCTCTACGACGCGCTGCGCTACTTCCGTCGGGAACGCCGTCGAGGTTCGCCCACCTCGCAGATCCCGCAGGAGTGGAAGGACGAATTCCTCGCGCTGTTCCGCGAGGTGCTCACGCTGATCGACGTGCGGTCCATCGAGGAGTACAAGATCACCCCGGTGTCCGCGGACCTGCGCCGGGCGCTGCTCTACGGGCTGAAGTCACCCGGCCCCCCGGTTGCGCAGTGCTGGTTCGACCGGCTGGACACCGACCGACGGCTGGTCCGGGTGCGGCACTTCCGCGACGCCAAGGGTGAGGAGTTCCGGGTGCGCGGCAAGGCCGTGCAGCCGGTCTACGGCAAGGTGCGCGAGCTGTCCTGGTTCGGCCATCCGTTGGTGTCGGAGCGGATCGCCTGGTTGCCCGCGGTCGGCACGGTGGCGGTGTGGGTGGACGGCGAACCGTGCCGGACGCAGATCGGAGCGCCCGCACTGGGTCGGTATGCGTTGGGTGCCGGCGCGATCTGGCGCGGCCTGGCCGAGCGGGAACCCCCGACCGATGATCCGACGGGCGGGGAGACCGGCACGTTCGCGGTGCTGCGTGAGGCCGTGGGGCAGTGGGACCGACCGGTGCCGAGGGAGCTGATGGACAACGCACTGGGGCGGGTGGCCTCGCGCAGCGGGTGGTCGCGGCGCCGCTACACCGATGCCTGGCTGCTCACCGACGGCGCGGCCGCCGCGCGCGGTGACGCCGAACACCTGTACCGCTATCTGCGGGCGCAGCAGACCGGGGTGAACACCTGGTTCCTGCTCGGCCGGGAGAGTGCGGACTGGGAGCGGCTGAGCGCCGAGGGCTTCCGGCTGATCGCGTACGGCAGCCGGGACCATCAGATGGCCCTGTCGCACTGTCGGCACCTGATCGGCTCCACCCCGGACCTGCGGGCTTTCTGCCCG
>DASQPJ010000207.1:0-4510 GCA_035644015.1 Sporichthyaceae bacterium | reverse complement strand
CCCGCGTCGGAGAGCAGCACCAGGGAATCGGTGGCCAGCGCGGTGATGACCTCGACCACCAGGTACCCGGCGGCCAGCAGGAACGCCGGGAGCAGGCGGCTGCGGTGGTCCTGACCGGCCCGCACGGCCGGCCCGTGGCCGTGACCGTGACCGTGTCCCACCGTCGCGACTCCTCCTGCGAACAACGCTCCTCGAGGGTACCGATCGCGATGCGACGATTCAGCCGCACACGTGTGGCGCCGATGCTTACCGTGCTGGTATCCGTCCGATCGAGCCCGGAGTTCTGTTGCGCATGGTGACCGTACGCGTTGCCGTGCTGGCCGGCGCGCTGGCGGCGTCCGTGCTTGCCGCACCCGGCGCCGACGCGGCGAGCAGCGTCGCGCACTCCGACCCGGTGTGGTGGCCGCTGCGGGTTGAGGTCAAGGTCGACTGCACCATGCACAACCCCGGCTGCAGCCACCACCACTCGTTCTGGGGCGTGGACGTGGTGCCGACCGGTCAACACCAGGGCGAACCGGGCAAGACCTCACACGCCGCGGTGTACGCCATGGGCGCGGGCATCGCGCACATCGGAGAGGCGCACGGGCGGGCCTGCGGTGCCGGCGGCGCGACGGACTTCGGCACCTGGGTGTGGGTCGATCACGGCGGTGGGGTGATCTCGCGGTACGGGCACCTCAGCGCGCTCGACATCCGGGATGGGCAGGCGGTGCCCGTCGGGGCGCGGCTGGGCACGATCGGCACCACCGGCAAGAACAGCAACTGCGACGTCGCCTACACCGACATCATGCTGCGCCGGCCGGGCATGCTCGGCGCGTCGGTGGAGTTCAGCACCCGCGGGGTCGGCACGACGGACGGGGCGCTGTTCGCCTGCGGGCCGAGCGGTCGTCAGGTGTGGCCGGCCGCCGTGGTGCGCGGGGTGTCCCGCTGGGACCTGGTGCCCGCGAAAACGGTGATCCCCGCGGGCGGGTCGACCTGTCTGCCGACCTCCGCGCCGGCCGACCCCGCAGTGCCGACCACGGTCAAGCTGGCCAAGGCCGCCACCGCGTCATTGCGCGCGAGTTGGTCCGCGCCCGTGGCCGCAGCCCGCGCGGACACGGTACGCGTGGAGTTGGCGGAGTATCACCCGAGCACGAAGGCGTGGGACGCCCCGCACCACGAGCGGTGGGTGGACGTGACGCCGGGTACCACGAAAACAACCTTCAAGAAGCTGGTGAAGGGTCACAAGTACCGGGTGCGGGTCTGCGTGCACAACGCCGCCGGGTGGAGCGCACCCAACTCTTGGGTGAGTGCCACCGCTGGCTGAGGCCCGGCAACCCTGGAACCGTTCGCGGATTGCCTGCGTACGGTAGAGGAGTGGGTGGCCCGCGCGAACGACATGACGTTTAGCGATTGCGGGTAGGCACCTGAGGCACCACGCTGAGTGGCAAGGAATTCAGGAGGAGTCATGGCCTCGCGATTCGCATCGCGCTGGTTCATCCCAGCGCTGTTCGCCGTCTCCGTTGCTGTCCCGGTCGTCGGGGTGGGAGCGGCCCAGGCCGCAACCGCGGCCGTGGCCCAGCCGGGGCATTGGTCCCCGCCGGGTGATGACTCTGGGTACGGACACGGATACGGCGGGTATGGGCACCAGTACCGTCATCACCACCACCCCAACTGCAACAACGACCCGGACTCCGGGTTCGCCATGTCCGACGCGTGCCCGCACAACTGGGACTATCAGGACCCGCCCGACGACTGAGCCGTCGTCAGGTGTGAGTCTGTGTCGGTGCGCGTAGGACAGCCAGCGCCGCCAGAACGATGAGCACCGGGACGCCGAGGAACGCGCGGTGCGTGCCGACGGCGTCGGCCATCGCGCCGAGCCCGACCGGGGCCACCATCCCGGCGAACCCCGCGCCCATCGCCATCCGGCCGACCGCCCGGTCCGGCCGACCCTCGGACGCGGCGATCAGCCGGGCCACGGCCAACGGATAGTGCAGGGACATGCCGGTGCCGGTCAGCGCCAGCCCGGCGATAGCCGGCACGGCCGCGGTCGCGCACCAGAACAGGGTGAAGCCCGCGGCGCTCAGCCCGAGCGCGGCCAGCAGCATCCGGTCCGGGTGGTGACGGGCCGTCAGGCGAGTGCCGAGCAGGCGGCCGACGAACATCCCACCTACCACCGCGCTGACGCTCGCGGCGGCGGCGCCGTCGCCCAGCCCGGCCCGGCTGCGCAGCATGTCGGAGGACCACAGCGTCATGGAGAACTCCACGCCAATGATGGCGACGACCACCGTCCAGGCGATCCAGTAGGCGTGCGGGAGCCGATCGTTCCGGTCGTGGTGCGCAGGGGAGGGCGGCGCGTTGGGCACCGCGGTGCGGTGCAGGACGAGGGCGAGCAGTGCCGCCGGGACGAGCAGCACGACCATGGCCGGCCGCCACCCCCAACCCGCGGCCACGCAGCCGCCGACCGCGGCCGGGCCGAGCAGCCCGGTGCCGGCGGCCACCGCGTTGGTCTCGGTGATCGCGGCCGGCCCGGCCGGGCCGTGATGGTCGGACAGGATCGCCGAGGACCCGGTGACCAGCAGCGAACCGAACGCGCCGGCGATCAGTGCGCCGAGCAGGGTGAGCGGCAGGCGGTGACCGAGGCCGAGCACGCCGACCCCGGCGCACAACCCGGCCGTCCCGAGCCAGCTGGTGGTCCCGCGACCCAGCCGCGCGGTCAATCGCGGGTAGGCGAGCCCGGCGAGCACGGACCCGGCCGCGGCGAAGCTGCCGTGCAGCCCGGCCACCGCGCGAGAGACGTCGAACTCCTCGCGCAGCAGCGGTACCACCGGCCCGAAGCCGAACAGGAACCAACCCCACAACCCGAGCTGGCCGTGTACCAGCCAGGTCACCGCGTCGCGCCGGAAAGCGGGACGTCCGACCGATGGTGGCCTATAGCCCTCGTTCGGTCGGACGTCCGCGGGAGGTTCCGTCGTTACCCCAGCGCCGCGACGACGTGGTCGATGCAGGCGGTGAGCGCCTCCACGTCGGCCGGGTCGATGGCCGGGAACATCGCGATGCGCAGCTGGTTGCGGCCGAGCTTGCGGTAGGGCTCGGTGTCCACGATGCCGTTGGCGCGCAGCACCTTGGCCACCGCGGCGGCGTCCACGTCGTCGTTGAAGTCGATAGTGCCAACGACCAGCGAACGCTGCGCCGGGTCCACCACGAACGGCGTCGCGAACTCCGACTTCTCCGCCCAGGTGTAGAGGTGGTTGGAGGAGGAGGTGGTGCGCCCGACGGCGAACTCCAGACCGCCGTTGCCGTTGAGCCAGTCCAGCTGCTCGGCGAGCAGGAACAGGGTGCTCAGCGCCGGGGTGTTGTAGGTCTGGTCCTTGGTGGAGTTGTCGATCGCCGTGGGCAGATCGAAGAACGTCGGGATGTAGCGACCCGAGGAGGAGATCTCCTCGACCCGGGCCAGGGCGGCCGGGGACATGATCGCCAGCCACAGGCCACCGTCGGAGGCGAAGCACTTCTGCGGCGCGAAGTAGTAGCAGTCGGTCTCGGTGATGTCGATCGGCAGACCGCCGGCACCGGAGGTGGCGTCCACCAACACCAACGCGCCGTCGTCCGCGCCGGCCACCCGCTTGATCGGCATCGCGACGCCGGTCGAGGTCTCGTTGTGCGTGTAGCCGTAGACGTCGATGCCGGCCTCGGCCTTGGGCAGGGGATGCGTCCCCGGCTCGGACTTGATCACGGTCGGCTCGCCCAGCCACGGGGCGCCTTTGCAGACCTCGGCGAACTTCGAGGAGAACTCCCCGAAGTGCAGGTGCTGGCTGCGCTCGCGGACCAGGCCGAACGCGGCGATGTCCCAGAACGCAGTCGCGCCGCCGTTGCCGAGTACGACCTCGTGGCCCTCCGGCACGCTGAACAGGGCGGCCAGGCCCTGGCGGACCCGCTTGACGGTGTTCTTCACCGGCGCCTGGCGGTGCGAGGTGCCCAGCAGGGAGGCGCCGGCCGCGGCCAGCGCGGCCAGCGCCTCCGGGCGCACCTTCGACGGGCCACAGCCGAAGCGGCCGTCGGCGGGCTTGAGGTCGGCGGGAATGACGATCGTGGTCGGGTCGCTCACGGCTCTCGATCCTTGATTCGGGGTGCCGAGCGGTGCTCGGCCGGGAACGTGCCGTCGACGCTGTCGGCTCCAACGTCCATTCTCCCGCACCCGCGGTGGGGGTCTCACCCCGTACCGGCGTGCCGCCCGCCAAAGTCCGTTGGGCACGTCATCCCTTACGACCGGATCGCGCGCTGGTTTGTCCTGGTTCGGGGGGTCAGGAGGTCTGACACGGGGCGCTGCGTAGGGTCGGGGTATGGCAACCAACGTGGAGTTTGCGAGCAATGGAGGCACCGCGGGCGGCTACCTGGCGGTGCCGGCGAGCGGGCGCGGGCCGGGTGTACTGGTGCTGCAGGAATGGTGGGGCCTGGACCCGTCGCTGAAGATCATGGTCGATCGTTTGGCCGAGGCGGGCTTCGTGGCGCTGGCCCCGGATCTGTATCACGGGGA
>DASQPJ010000206.1:0-2692 GCA_035644015.1 Sporichthyaceae bacterium | reverse complement strand
GGCTACGGCCGGGAGAAGGGCTTCGAGGGCATGCTCGGCTACACCCAGACCAAGACCATCGCGATCGGCCTCTAACGTTCCCCCGATTCCCCGGGGCGTCCGCCGAAGCGTGAGCTATAGCTCACGGTCGAGCGGACGCCTCGCGGGGGTTACTAGGCTCGCTCGGTGACCTCCCTTCCGCTGGACGGGCTCCTCGTCGTCGCCTGCGAGCAGGCGGTGGCGGCGCCGTTGGCCACCCGACACCTGGCCGACCTCGGCGCCAGGGTGATCAAGATCGAGCGGCCGAAGGTCGGGGACTTCGCGCGTGCCTACGACCGCACGGTCAAGGGCATGTCCAGCCACTTCGTCTGGCTGAACCGGTCCAAGGAGAGCCTGACCGTCGATCTCAAGGACGACCGCGGTCGGGACATCGTGGCCCGATTGATCGCGCAGGCCGACGTGTTCGTGCAGAACTTCGCGCCGGGCGCAGCCGAGCGGCTGGGCCTGGGGGGTCCGGAACTGACGGCACGTCACCCCGGGCTGGTGCACTGCTCGATCTCCGGATACGGCTCGTCCGGGCCCTATCGCGATGCCAAGGCCTACGACCTGTTGATCCAGGCGGAGACCGGGGTGCTGTCCATCACCGGCACTCCGGAACAGCCGTCCAAGACCGGCATCCCGGTGGCCGACATCGCGGCCGGCATGTACGCGTTCTCCGGGATCCTCGCCGCGCTGGTGGAACGCGGGCGCACCGGGCGCGGTCGGGTGGTGGAGATCTCGTTGTTCGACGCCCTGACCGAGTGGATGGGCTACCCGATGTACTGGACGTCCTACGGCGGCACGCCGCCGGCCCGGTTCGGCGCCGAGCACCCCGGCATCGCCCCCTACGGTCCGTTCGCCACCGCGGACTCCGAGATCGTGGTGGCCATCCAGAACGATCGGGAATGGCGGACCTTCGCCGATCAGGTACTCGGCCGCCCGGAACTGGGTACTGACCCGCGCTTCGCCACCAACACCGATCGAGTGGCCAACCGGGCCGCCGTGCACGCCGCGGTGGACGCAGTGCTCGTCCTACTGCCGTTCGACGAGGTGGCCCGTCGACTCACCGCGGCCCGCATCGCCAACGGTCGGATGAACGACGTCGACGGCCTGCTGAACCATCCGCAGTTGGCCGAACGCGGCCGTTGGCAGACGGTCGAGTCCCCCGTCGGGGAACTGGCCGCACTGCTCCCGCCGATTACGCTGCCGGGCACCACCCCGAGGATGGATCCCGTCCCGGATCTCGGCGAGCACACCGCTGACATCCTTACCGTGCTCGGCTACGACGCCGACGGCATCGCCGCGCTGCGTCGGGAGGGGATCGTATGAATGCCGTCGAAGTAAGCGGGTTGGGCGTGCGGCTGGGCGGCTACCCGGTGTTCAAGGACGTGAACCTGAGCGTCGCGCCCGGCGAGATCGTCGCGGTGCTCGGCGGCATCGGGTCGGGCAAGACCACCCTGCTGCGGGTGCTCGGTGGGCAGATCGAGCCGGGCGCGGGCACCGTGCGCGTGCTGGGTCGGACGCCGACCGCGGCCATGGACAGCGGCGAAGTGGTGCTGGTCTGTGGCGAACCGGCCTGGGAGCCCGGCGCCAACGTGCTGCAAGTGCTGGAACTGGCCCGGATGGCCGGCGAGGGCGTGCTCGACGACACCTGGCCCATCCCGCCGCGGGTCATGGAGGCCTTCGAGCTGGACAACCGGTACGACGAACTGCCGGGCACGTTGTCTCAGGGCCTGCGGCAACGACTGGCCCTGGCCACCGCCTTCTGTCGACCGTCCTCGCTGCTGCTCGTCGATGACCCCGAGTTCGGCCTGGACGACCGGTTCCGTCCGTTGCTCGCCGACATCCTGCGCGGTTACGCCGATCGGGGCGGCACCGCGGTGCTCGGCACGCACGACCTGGACCTGGCCGTCGGGGCGCAGGCGCGCACCTTCGCGCTGGACTAGTCATGTTGGGTGACTAGTCATTTGGGTGAATGGCGCGCGGCGGAGCCACGACTGCGTTTACCGTGCAAACACGGGTGGGCGCACCCGGGGTCACCGGGGGGCGGGATGACGCAGGACACGGACGTGCTGCTGGCCCGTGACGTCCTCACGGTGGGCGCGCTGCCGCGGCGTCGCGACCCGTGGATGGTCGGCGCGCTGGGCCTGATGACCATCGGCCTGTACTGGGTGTTCTGGGTCTGGCGGGTCAATTACGAGCTGCGCCGCTTCGACGAACGGATCCCCGGTCGCCCGGCGCTGTCCGCCGCCGCCGTGTCGCTGGGCGCCCCCTTCGCCGTGCCACAATTCCTGGCCATCCACCGCACCGGCCAACGCATCGAGGCCGCGCAACGCGCCGCGGGCATCCCGGCCACCTGCGACCCGACCACCGGCGTGCTGTGGTGGGTCTGCTTCGGCGTCGGCGTGATGTACCTGCAGGACGAGCTGAACAAGGTCGTGAACCGCTACGGCGCACCCGCCGGCACTGAGGTCTTCCACTTCGCCTGATGCGAGGATCGGGCCATGCCCGTCTTCAGCCCGTTTCCCGGCATCCGCTACGCCCATGACCCCCTGGTCGAGGTCACCGCACCGCCCTATGACGTGATCGACGCCGAACAACGCGCCGCGCTGTGCGCGCAGCACGAACACAACGTGGTGCGGGTGGACATGCCGGTGGCGCAGGACGGCCCGGA
>DASQPJ010000205.1:0-9627 GCA_035644015.1 Sporichthyaceae bacterium | reverse complement strand
AAGGGTCGTAGCTTCCACGCCGCGAATCTGCGCCGACGCGCCCTGCGCCTGGCCGTGCAGGTCGCGACGAATGTCGACGACGCCCTCGCCGAACGCTGTCGCGTCACCGACGAACGCCCCGCTTTCGTCGACCCCACAGGGGGTTGGCGACACATCCTGGACCCCGACCCGGAGTGGTTCCGAACCACCACGCGCCTGGACGTGAGCGTCCTGGGCAGCGCCCTGCTCGCCTTCGACCACGAGAACGAGATCAACCACCCCCGCCTGGCCCAGACCGCGCAACGACTGGAGACGCACTATGCGGCCAAGTGGCCGGTCAACATTGCGTGGCGGCGGGCCGCGAACGCCGGCGCCGGCATCGGACGGTTTCCCGAGGATGCCAACGACGGCTTCGGCAGCACCGGGGGAAACCCCTGGCCGATCGCGACACTGTGGATGGCCCAGTACCACTTCCATCGGGGCAACCGGGAGCTTGCCGAGGGCTATCTGGCGTTCGTGGTCACCCACGTCGATGCTGATGCCATCAGCGAACAAATCGATGCGGTGACCGGTGCACCGCGCGGGGCACGAGGACTGGCCTGGGCACACGCCGAACTGGTCATCACCCTGCTCGCCCGGAATCCGTCTCGGGGTTAGTGCTTTCGGACGGGCGACTCTCCCGCGGCCCGTTCCCGAGCATGGGCGAGCACGACATCGGCGGGTAGCTCTCGGTTGAGCAACGTCAGCGCGACTTCGGTCAGGCGCAGGTTCCGATCACGGGAGAACCGCCGCAGGATCGCGAAGGCCGCGTCCACGTCCAGTTCGGCGTACTGGGACAGGAACCCCTTGGCCTGCTCGATGATCACCCGGCTGTTCAACGCGTGCTGGAGTTGGAGGTTGAGCGCCTTCCCGTCCGCGGCCGATCGCGCCGAGACCAATGCAACGGCGGCCACATTCGCCAGCGACTGCCCCAACGCAAGGTCGCCGGCCTCCAGTGCGCCCGCCTTCGCCCCGAACAGACCCAACGCGCCCAGCACCGTCGAGTGCAGTCGCAACGGCAACCCGTGTACCGAGGCGAACCCGGCTCCCACCGCGGTTGGCGCGAACCGTGGCCAGCGCGCCGCTTCCAGCTCCAGGTCCGGGACCGACACCGCCGCGCCACTGTGGAAACAGTCCAGACACGGGCCCTGCTCGCACTGCAACTGGAACAGCTCCAGGTTGCGGGTGTGCTCGGAGGAAGCGGCCGCCACCCGCAGCACCCCATCGACGTCCGCCAGCAGCAGACCCGCCCATTCCACGTCCAGCAGCTCGACGCAGATACCGGTCAACCCGGTGTACAGATCAACGATGTCGTAGTCGTCGGCCAACGCCTCCGAGATGGACACGAACGCGGCGATGACCGCCCGCTCCCGATCATTGCCCCTCACGATTCACCTCCAGGCGCGAAGCACGTCAGAACGCCGGGGTCCGGAGCGAACTCCACGAGCGTCCCACACGCCTCCCGGCGTCTGCTTGCCGCGAAACGCACGCGTCGTTTGCTGAACGGGCTCCGGGGGCATAGCGTCGGTTGCACTGGTGATCCTGACCTCGTCGCCAGGCACGCCCATCGTGGGCATGCCACAGCAGGTGCGAGGAAATGCCGATGGACGCGATAGCACCAATGCCGCTCAGATTTCGATGAGTTCTGCCGCGCCTTCGCTGTATCCGTTGCGATTCGAGCCGATCTACCAGAACCGGCCCTGGGGTGGCCGGCGGTTCGCCGATCTGCTCACCGCGCCGTTGCCCGCCGGACTGGTCGGCGAGGCGTGGCTGCTCAGCGATCGCGATGACCACCAGAGTCAGGTGGCCAACGGACCGCTCACCGGCCAGACCATCGGCGCGTTGCTGAAGCAGTGGCCGGTGGAAATGTTGGGCTCGCTGGCCGGGCGCTTTCCCCGGTTTCCGCTGCTGCTCAAGTTTCTCGACGCCCGCGACATGCTCTCCGTGCAGGTACACCCCTCGGATAGCCAGGCGGCCGAACTCGGCACGGGCGACAGCGGCAAGACCGAGGCCTGGGTGGTGCTGGAGGCAGCGCCGGAGAGCCGCATCTACGCCGGAGTCAAGCCGGGTACCACCGCGGGCGAGCTACGCCGAGCCCTCTCCGGCACCGAGATCACGAATCTCCTGGCCTGCTTCAGCCCCCGGGCCGGTGACGGGGTGCTGTTGCCGGCCGGCACCGTGCATGCCTTCGGTGGCGGCATCGTGGTCTTCGAGGTCCAGCAGAACAGCGATCTGACGTTCCGTCTGTACGACTGGGACCGCGCCGATCCCGCCACCGGGAGGCCACGAGAGCTCCAGGTCGACCAGGCGCTCGCCTGCACGGATTTCGCCGCCGGACCGGTCGTTCCGGTGGTGCCGGTGGGCGATGAGCTGTTCCGGTGCGAGCAGTTCGGGCTGCGGCGACTGAGCGGGGCGACTCGGTTCGAGGTCGGCGCCGAGGGGATGCCCCGGATCCTGGTGTGCATCGGCGGCGAGGGCGATCTGGAACACGACGAGCAGAGATTCGGTGTTGGCAAGGGCGATGTGGTGCTGCTGCCGGCCGCGGTGGGCGTCTGCGCCTTTGCGCCGGGCGTACCCGCGACCCTGCTCGAGGTATCACTCCCGGAGGGCTCGACGCCATGAAGCAACTGATCGTCTTCGATCTGGACGGCACGCTGGCCGAGAGCAAGTCCTCGCTGGACGAGGAGATGGCCCGGCTGCTCACCGATCTGCTGGGTGTGGTGCGCGTAGCCGTCATCTCCGGCGGGGCATGGCCCCAATTCGAGAAGCAGTTGCTGACCCTGCTGCCCCACGACCATCGGCTGCAGGCGCTCTCGCTGCTGCCCACCTGCGGCACCAAGTACTTCTCCTACGACACGACGTGGGAGCAGCTCTACTCCGAAGACCTGACCGAGGCGGAGAAGGCGCGCATCATCGACGCACTGCATCAAGCCGGTTCCGCCCTGGAGCCGCCCGCGCAGGTCTGGGGAGCCATCACCGAGGACCGTGGCAGTCAGGTCACTTTCTCAGCACTGGGACAGCAGGCTCCGCTGGAGGCCAAGGTGCGCTGGGACCCGGACTTCGCCAAGCGGACCACGATGAAGGCGGTCCTCGACGAACTCATCCCCGAGTTCGAGGTGCGGCTGGGTGGCTCGACCTCGGTCGACATCACCAAGCGCGGCATCGACAAGGCCTACGGAATCCACAAGCTCCGCGACATCCTCGGCGTGGCCATTGAGGAGATGGTGTTCATCGGCGATGCCCTGTTCCCCGGCGGGAACGACTACCCGGCCAAGCAAGCCGGTGTCACCTCGATCCAGGTCAGGGATCCCGAGGAAACGAAGCGGGTTATCGAAACGCTGCTGGCCTGCCTGGGCGGTGCACGGCGCTAGCCAGGGCCGGCAACCTGGTGCGATGAAGCCGCACGTCGCGCCGGGGTCGGCGTCCAGCGCCCGGGTCAAGGTTCTCGTGTCCTTCGTCGCGGGGACGGCCGCCACGGTGACCACTATCCTCTGGGGCTCTCCTCGAGCCGCCCCGTTGGTCGGCTGGGACGTGCTCGCCGCGGTGTACGCGGCGTGGGTGTGGTGGACGGTCTGGCCGATGGACGCAGCCGCGACCGCTGTGCACGCACAGCGCGAGGACCCCGGCCGCGAGCTGACCGATCTGGTCCTGCTGGGCGCGGCCATCTCGAGCCTGGTGGCCGTTGGGGTGGTGCTGTTCGGTGCGAGCAGTGCCCCGGGCAATGTGAAATATGTGCGGGCCGGGTTCGCCGTTGGCTCGGTCATCGTCTCGTGGGTGTTACTGCACACGGTGTTCGCGCTGCGGTACGCGAAGCTGTACTACGGATCGCCAAGCGGGGGGATCGACTTCAATCAGTCCGCGGACCCGCAGTACAGCGACTTCGCCTACCTGGCCTTCACGTTGGGTATGACCTTCCAGGTCTCCGATACCGACATCGGCCGCGCCGATATCCGCCGAACGGCGCTGCGGCACGCGTTGGTCTCGTTCCCGTTCGGGACCGTGGTGATCGCCACCTCGATCAACCTCGTGTCCGGACTGGCGAAGTGACCCGGATCAGCGCCTCTCCGGCGGGGTACTCGCCTCGCGGGCCAACAGCTGCAGCTGCGCCGGCGCGGCCGGGCCGGTCGGCCAGGCGCCGGGCTTGTAGCGGCGGTTGGTGGAGACGTAGCGCCCCGGCGCACCGTTGACCACCGAGGTCGCGTCGGCGTCCCACCAGATCTCCCGGGCGTCCCGGTGCGGGCCGTACGCGCCGTTCGGGTAGCCCCACGTGCCCTCCGGACCGGACCCGCCGGGGTAGGCATGCAGACCGGCCGCGAACGTCTGCGGAGTCAGGTTCGGGCCGGCCATCTGAATGCCGAGCGCCAACTGGTAGACGAAGTCGTAGAACAGGTCCGCGCCGAAGATCGGCTCGTGGTCGGGGTCGACGGATTTCGCTGCGGCGTAAGCAAAACTCGCGCCCTGCGGCTGTTCCTGACCCAGCTGGCTGATCCCGAACGCGTGCTTCCACTGAGTGGCGTCGTAGAGCTGACCGAACTCATCGGAGTCGGTGAGCACCGTGCCGGTGACCAGCCACTCCGGGTAGTAGCTCTGCTGACTCATCCGGTTGGCCAGCAGGAGTGGCAGCAGCGGGTCGGTGAGCAGTACCACCGTGGTGATCCCGTCGGACTTGATCTTGGCCGCGAGATTGTTCGCCTGGTCGGAGAACTGCGCCAGGTCGAGGGTGTAGCTGTACCGCGTCGGCTTGTTGCCCGCCCCGTTGACGATTTTCAGCGCAGCGTCCAGACATTGCTGGTACTCGGGGTTGTCCGGGGTGATGATGCCGACCTTGCGCGGCTTGCCGACCATACCCGGCCCGGCGTGCTCGGCCGGGAAGCCGAACACCCGCTTGTTCAGGTACTCCGCGACGGTCTCACCCAGCGACGTGCAGTCCGGGAACGGGCTCCACGAGTACGGCTGGTGCGCGGCGAACCATTGCCGGGACAGGTACGGCGCACCGATCGCGATCACCGCGTGACGGGCCAGCGCGTCGTTGTACGGCTGGGTGAACGCACTGATGTCGGCGAACGTCTTGAGTTCCTTCGCCGCACGGATCGCGTCGGCCTGCGCGGCCTCCTGGCCGGCGCCGACGAATTCGTTGAACACCGAGCCCTTGCCGTGCCACTCGACCAATTCGAGCTTGCGCCCGTACATCTGGAAACGCTGCGAGAAGTAAGTGATGTAGTCCTGCACAGTGCGCCGGAAATCCGCGGCGGTGGACTGCGGGATCTTGTCGGCCTTGTCCCCGGCCAGTTGCCGGATCACGCTCTGGAAATCGCTGATGTTCTCCACCGGCAGCCGGAACGAGACGCGAATGCTGTCCGCACTAACCCCGAGGCTGGTCGCCCCGCCGTTGTTCTTCCCCTTCGCCCAGGCGATGCACGGCGGGGAATACGGGTCACCGACCACCTGCACGGTGCGGTCCGCGCACGGCCCCGCCGCGGCGAGCGCACCCGGTTGCCCGGCTACCGGGTGACCGGGCGCCGCTGCCGCGCCCGCGACGCCGGGGGCGGCCTTCGGCGCCGCACCCGGGGCGTTCGGCAGCACACTGCCGCCCGGCTGCGCAGCATCCACCGCAGCGGCGGGGTCGCTGCTGCCCGCGACCACAATCTCCTGCCGCGCGATGGTGGGCACCAATGTGACGACGAGCAAGAAAGCAATGGCCAACCCGAGCAGCGGCCCATATCCGCCGAACAGACGGCGCGGCGTACGGCCGAGGTCCCGTGGCGAGCGGGCAGAAGATCTCACCCCTCATCGTCGGTAACCAATGCCAATCGGTCAACTGCGCCATCAACCCCCGCAATACACCCGTTCTTCGCGCCGCGGCGAGGTACCTTGAAATGTGGCGATGTCGTTGAGGCTCAATGAAGAGGAGTCCGAAGCGCTACGCCGGACGGCCGAGACCGAGGGCCGCACGATGCAGGACGTGGCCCGCGCGGCGATTCGGAACTACGTCGGACAGCGCGACGACGCACACATGCACGCGCTGTTCGCTCGACTGGCCGAGCGTGATCGGGAGATTCTCGAGCGGCTCGGGCGGTGACCGAACACCTGGCGGTCGACGAGCTGTTGATCGCCGCCGGGCACACGGGGGGCGGGCACCCTCAGGTGCGTGACCCGGGCGCCCTGGCCGCTGCGGCGGCGCGGCCGCAGACCACGATGTTCGGGTTGGACGCCTACCTCACCCTGCAGGCCAAGGCGGCCGCGCTGCTGCACTCCATCGTGCGCAACGACCCGATGGTGGACGGCAATAAGGGACTCGGCTGGCTGGCGACCGTCGCCTTCCTGGAGATCAACGGGTACGAGCTGCGCATCGCCGATCCGGGCACCGCGGAGGGCTTCGTCGTGGCGGTCGCCGATGGCCGCATCGATGTCGACGCGGCCGCCGCATTTATCGAACAGCACTGGCGGCCGCTCCTGGTCCGACCCCGCGGCTAACCTCCCCGGGTGAGCAGGACGTTGCCCGTCGTTCGGGTCGAGGCCGGCGCGTGGGCCGATCGGGAGACCCCTTCGGGGGAGTTCCCGGCAACCCTGGGCGCGGTCCGCACCCTGCTGCGCACCGGCCTGGACCCGGGCGCGCTCACTGTGGTCGTCGGGGAGAACGGAACCGGGAAGTCCACCGTGGTCGAGGGCATCGCCGATGCCTACGGCCTGCCGCCCGGCGGGGGTGGGCCGCGCCGCGGCGCGGCCGCTGCCGAGACGCCACTGGGGCGGGCGCTGCACGTCGTGCGTGGCCGCGGAGCACCGAGGCACGGACACTTCCTGCGCTCGGAGTCTCCGCAGCAGGGCTTCGGCACCACCTCCCTTCGGGGCAGCACCACGGCAGCCGCGCGCGCCCACGAACTGAGCCACGGGGAGTCGTTCCTGACCATGGCCGCGAGCCACCTGCGACTGCCGGGCCTGCACGTGTTCGACGAGCCGGAGTCCGGGCTGTCCTTCGGCTCTTGCCTCACCTTCGCGACCTTGGTGGTCGACGCGGTGGCCGCCGGGTCACAGGTGCTGCTGTCCACCCACTCCCCGGTGCTGGCCGGGATCCCCGGAGCGGTGCTGATCGAGCTCGATGACGACGGACTTCGCCGCGTCGTGTTCGACGAGCTGGACCTGGTCACCCAGCATCGTCGCTTCCTCGCCGACCCCGACCGCTACTACCGCAGCCTGCTCGACGATGCGTGAACCGGCCCCGGCGGAACTGACGCGCCGGGTGGGGCTCTGGTGAAAGGCGGAAACATGTATGTAATGTGCGCGTTACGTGCCCGAATTCACTGGGGTGACCGATGCGCACCACGTCCCGCCTGGCGGTCGTCGCCGCGCTGGGCTGCGCCTCGGTCGGGATCGCCGCAACCGCGCGGGCGAGCGTCGCGCCGATCCAAGAGCCGGCCACCGGCCTCGTCGCCTCGGGGGGCCACTGGGCCCCGGCCGCCACCGCCACCATTCACCCCGGGGTGGTGACGGTCACCAACCTCGCCTCGTGCACCGCGAACTTCTTGTACACCGACGGCGCCCACGTGTACCTGGGGCAGGCAGCGCACTGCTCGGCCAGCGGCGGGCCCACCGACACCAACGGCTGCACCACCCCGTCGCTGCCGTTGGGCACCGCAGTGCACCTGCAGGGCAGCGACGTAGTCGGCACGCTCGCCTACAACTCGTGGTTGGCCATGCAGGACGCGCACGAGACGGACGCGGACGCGTGCGCGCACAACGACCTCGCGCTGATCCGGCTGCCGGATTCCGCAGTGGCGCGGGCGAACCCGTCGATGCCGTTCTTCGGCGGCCCGGTGGGCATCAACACCGTTGGCACCAGCAGCGGCGACCAGGTGCTCTCCTATGGCAATTCCCCGCTGCGGCAGGGCATCAGCCCGCTCTGCCCGAAGGAGGGCACCAGCCTGGGCGATGGCGCGCACGGCTGGACCCACAAGATCTACACCATCACCCCGGGCATCCCCGGCGATTCCGGCTCCGCCGTCCTGGACGCCCGCGGCCGCGCTCTCGGTGATCTGGCCACCCTGGAGTTCGCTCCGTTCCCCGGCGCCAACCAGGTCTCGGACCTGGCCCACGAGCTCGCCTGGGCCCGGACTCATATCGCGGCGTTCCAGGCCCTGCGGGTGATCGCCGGCACCGAGCCGTTCCTCGGCGCCGGCGAGTGAGCTGAGCCTGCCTCAGGTCACGCCCAGCACGCCGGATTCCCGCAACGCGGCGAGCTCTGCCGCGCCCACGCCCAGTTCCAGAAGGACCGCCGCGGTGTGCTGCCCGAGCGCGGGCACCGCACCCATGGGCGCGGTGCGGCCGGCGAACAGCATCGGCGGCAGCAGTCCGCGCACCGGACCGACCGGGGAGTCCACCTCGCGCCACCGGTCCCGGGCAAGCAGGTGCGGATGCTCGACAACCTCCGCGGCGCTGCGGTAGGTGGAGTTGCCGATGCCGGCCTCGTCGGCGGCGGCCTGGATCGTGGCGAGGTCGTGCTTCGCGCACCACGCGCCGACCGCCAGGTCGAGTTCCGCACGGTGGCGGACGCGGTCGCTGTTGCGGAGGTAGCGCTCGTCGTCGGCGAGGTCCGGGCGGTCGATGACCTCGCGGGCAAGGCGTTGCCATTCGCCGTCGTTGGTGGTGCCCAACACCACGGTGCGGCCATCGGCCGTGGGGTAGGCACCGTAAGGAACCGCCGCGGGCGACCCCATCCCCACCGGCTGCTGGTCCACGCCGGTGTAGGCGGTCCAGGTCAGCGGATACCCCATCATCTCGATCATCGCGTCGAACAGGCTCACCGCGATCTGCGCACCGAGACCGGTGACGTGGCGTTCCTGCAACGCGGCCAGGATGGCCAGCGCCGCATACAACCCGGTGACCCCATCGGCGAACGGCGGTCCGGGTTTGGCCGGCGCACCGGGCAGGCCGGTGATCGCGCAGACCCCGGTCTCCGCCCCGACCAACATGTCGTAGGCGCGCTTGCCCTCCAGCGGCCCGCCGACGCCGTAGCCGGAGATCTCCGCCGCGATCAGCCGCGGGTAGCGCGCGGCGAGTTCATCGGCGCCGAGCCCGAGGCGGCCGGTCGCACCGGGCGCCAGGTTGCAGACCAGCACGTCGGCCCTGGCAAGCAGCCGGTGCAGCAGCACGACACCCTCGGCGCTGCGCACGTCGAGCGCGACGGATTCCTTGCCCCGGTTGAGCCAGACGAAATGCGCGGCCATGCCGTGCACCACGTCGTCGTAGCTGCGCGCGAAGTCGCCGCCGCGGGGGTTCTCCACCTTGATGACCCGGGCCCCCAGGTCACCCAGCGTGCGGGTGCACAGCGGGGCGGACACGGCCTGCTCCAGCGCGACGACGGTGACGCCGGCCAAGGGGCCGGGAATCTGGCTATCTGACACCACGTCAGTCAGCATCTCCGCGCAGCATCTCCCGCAGCCGGAACTTCTGAATCTTTCCCGACGGCGTGCGCGGCAGGGCCGCCACGATCTCCAAGCGCTCTGGCAGGTAGGTCTTCGCGGTGCCCCGGGCGATGAGGTGGGAGGTCAGGTCGGCCAACGTGATCGTCGCCCCGGCCCGCGGCACCACAAACGCGCAGGCGCGCTCCCCCAG
>DASQPJ010000204.1:0-5366 GCA_035644015.1 Sporichthyaceae bacterium | reverse complement strand
CGGCGGCTCGCAGCCGAGCAGGCACGGTTCGTCGTCGGTGAACAGCCAGTACGCCGCGCCCAGCGCGCGGGCGTGCCCGGTCACCTCACCTGAGCGATGCGACACCTGCACCCGGCTGAACCCGACGCCCTGCACCAATTCACGGAAGTACTGGAGGTAGTTCTCCACCGGCGCCGCGCGCACGGTGAACTGATAGGGCGGCCGGTTGGTCAGCGGCGTCGCGCCCGCCGGGCCTGCCTGCCCGACGACCAACAGCGCGGCACCGGCCAGGGCGCCCGCCGCACGTCGGATCCGCCTCCCCATGCCGCGATCGTAAGCGTCTTTACCCCTTCTGCCCCGCAATCGTGGCAGTTGGTCAGCCGGCGCCCGACCATCCCGACCAGGTCGCCACGTCGATCCACACCACCGGGCCCGCCGGAGGCTGCACCCGGTACTGCGGATGGCGGGCGCACAGCGCGTCCAGCGCGACGCCCCGGCGCGGGTCCGCGGTGGCCGTCTCCTCCGCGACGCCGTCCGCGCGCACCCACCACAACTGCGCCCAGTCATCTGACCATTCGTCAGCCAACAGGCTGACCCGTGGGTTGGCGGCGATGTTGGCCAACCGCTGCAGTCGGTCGGTGGACTTGGGCTTGTGGTCGACGGCGAAGACGAGTGCGTCGGGCCCGCAGGCGGCGAAGACGATCGGCACCAGGTGTGGGGCCCCGTCCGGGCGCACGGTGGCCAGCCGCAGGCAGGGCGCGGCGACCAGTCGCTCGCGCGCCTGCTCCGGGGTCAACCGCATCTCAGTGCCCCTGTCTCAATGACCCAGCGCGGCCGCGCCGATGACCACCAACACGAGCACGACCAGGACCGCGGTGATCAACGTCCGGTTCCGCCTGCCCATCCCCGCAGGTTACGGCCCGAACAACCTCACGGCACGTCGGCGGTCGTGGGCACGACATGCAGGTGCGGGAGCGGGCGCAGGTGCGCGCGCACGGTCAACGAGGCCCGACGGGCCAGCGCCGCGGTGGCCACCAGCGCGGCGGCGGCGGTGATGGCGCCGCCGAACAGCAGCGCCCAACGCGGGCCGTAGTGATCGGCCATCCAGCCGATGATCGGGGCGCCGATGGGCGTACCGCCGGCGAAGACCATCAGGTACAGCGACATCACTCGCCCGCGCATGGCCGGCGTGACCGCCAACTGCAGGGTGGCGTTGGCCGCTGTCATCATCGTCAGCGCGGCCATTCCCGCGGGCGGCAGCATGATCGCGTACCAGGTGTAGGTGGGCATCAGCGCGATGACCACAACGAGCAGACCGAACGCCACCCCGGACACCAGCACCATCCGCACCCGAATCACCTTGCGCCGGGCGGCGAGCAGGGTGCCGGTCAGCGACCCCACGGCGAGGATCGAGCCGAGCACGCCGTACTCGCCGGCGCCCTTGTGGAAGGCCTTCGTGGCCATCAGCGCGTTGGTGATCTGGAAATTCAGGCCGAAGGTGCCGGCGAAGAACACCACCACCAAGACCGCCACGAGCTCGGGGCGGCCGCGCACATAACGCAGGCCCTCGGCAATGCCGCCGCGGCCGTGTCCGGCCGGTTCGGTGGGGTGGAGCAGGCGGGTGTCCATGGAGCGCAGCGCAATCAGCGGCGCCAGGTAGGTGATCGCGTTGATCACGAATACCCAACCGGTTTCACCGCCGAATGCCTCGATGAGCAGGCCGGCGATGCCCGGGCCGACCAGCCGGGCGGCATTGAACGAGGCGGAGTTCAGCGCGACCGCGTTGGGCAGGTTGACCCGGTCCACCATCTCGACCACGAAGGACTGCCGCGCCGGGTTGTCCACCGCGGTGCCCAGCCCCAGCGCGAAGGCCAGCACGTACACGTGCCAGACCTGCGCGACGTCGGCGAGCACCAGCACGCCCAGCGTCAGCCCGACCAGGCCGAGGAAGGTGTTGGTGCAGAACAACAGCCTGCGCTTGGGATAGCGGTCCGCGAGCAGACCGCCGAGCAGACCGAACAGCAACAACGGCAGGAACTGCAGCGCGGTGGTGATGCCGAGCTTGGTGCCGTCGCCGTGGGACAGCTGCAGCACCAACCAGTCCTGGGCGACACGCTGCATCCAGGTACCGGTGTTGGACACGAGCATCCCGGCGGCGTAGCGCCGGTAATTCGGCACCCGCAGGGAGGAGAACGTGGGGCTCACGGGACGGCCTGCGCGAGCTTGCCCAACACTTCGCTCGCGGCCCGCAGGGTGGCCACCTCGGCCGGGGTCAGGTCGCCCATCCGGAGGGCCAGCCAGGCATCGCGGGCGCTGCGGTCGGCCTCCAGCATGGCGTGCGCGCCGGGCGTGACGGCGACCAATTTCTGCCGACCGTCGCTCGGATGCGGTGCGGTGCTCACCAGGCCGCGCGCCTCCAGGCCGGCCACCAGCTTGGTCATCGTCGGCGGCTGCACGTTCTCCTGCTCCGCCAGGGCGCCCGGGGTCAGCGGACCGAGCCGGTCCAGCACCGCGAGCGCGGAGGTCTGACTGAGCGTCAGGGACTCGTCGGTGCGCTGTCGCCGCAACTGCCGGGCCAACCGCATCACCGCCAACCGCACCGCGTGGGCGAATTCCAGGTCGGCGGCGGTCAACGTGGTCATGTGCACCAGAGTAACTCATTAGTTAGGCTAACGAACTACCGTCGGGAACATTCCCGCCGGCCGGGGGCGCCTACGCTGGATCCGTGAAGCACGCAGGCAAGCCCGCGCGCCGCCCCGACCCGCCGCCGATGGAGGTCGACGAGTCGCGGGTGATCCTGGTCGGGGTCATCTGTTGGGCCGTCGCGTTCGTCGTGCTGCTCGCTCTGCACAGCAAACTCGCCGCCCACGGCAACGGTTGGTACCCGTGGACCGCGCTGGCCGGCATCGGCCTGGGCTGCTGGGGCTGGTACCTGGTCCGCAAGCGGGCCGCCGAACGGGACGCGACCGAGCACTAACCGAGGTCGTCCTCGAGGAGAAACTCCTCCATGCGGGCCGGCTCCTCCAGGGCCGCGCAGACGAGGCGCCGACGGGCCCAGGCGCCGGCGGCCCAGGCGGCACCCAGACCCACGCCACGCACGGTCGAGGCATGCAGCAGGCCGTCGGCCCACCGCCACTCCACCTCGACGTCGCCGTCCGGGCCGGCCACCAGCAAGGTCCCGTGTTCGCGGTAGGTCATCGGGATCTCACCGGGCGCGTCCGCAAGTATCTGGCCGATTACCTCGGGCACCGCCACCTCCACCCCCGGCGCCCGCACCGGGGCGGCCATCTCCACCCCGGCCAGCGGGAGCAACAGCACGTCAGCCAGGGCCTCGGCGTAGGCGCGCGGCGCGGACAACAGCCGGCCGGGCAACACCGCCAACAGATCCGGGGCGTCCACCACGACCACCTCATCGGCGGACACCACCTGAGTGCCCACCCCGACCGGCACCCGAATCCATTCCTGCTGCGGCGCCCGCTGTGGATCGACACCGGCCAACGCGGCATACAACGCGACCAACTGTCCGCGGCTCACCACCCGCTCGGGATCGGCCAACCGGGCCAATAACTCCCCCGGCCCCTCCGGCGCGGCCAGCACTTCGGCCAACCCGGTGCGCACGCCGAGCGCCCGGCCGAACTCCGGGTCCAACTCCGCCGGCGCCGCGTCCCACAATCCCGCCAGCCGCGGGTCCGCGCCGGGCAGGCACAGATCCATCGGCCGCCGCCCGCCCAACACGGGATGGCTGCGCAACCACCATGCGGTGTAGGACGCGACGTCCGCCCCACGGCCGTCTGCCCTTAAGACCCTGGCCGGGGACAACACCGCAGCCCGCAACGGCGGGGCGGCCAGCAACCGCAGGGCCGCGGGCCAGCCATCGGCGCGCACCAGGTCCAGGTCGCGCACCGCGACGAATTCGGTGATCACCTCCGCGGCCGCAAACCCGTCGCGCCCGGCCCCATCGCCCACCGCGGCGACGACGTAGGTCATCCACCCGGTCTCGTCGTCCAGGTCATGATCGGTGTCCGGGTCGAGCAGGACGTCGGGTTCGCGGATCACCGCGAACCCGTCGAGCACGCCGACCGCGACCAGCGCCTCGGCACCGAATCGCGCTACCAGCCCCGGATCCACTTCAGCCAGCGTGTCGGGCTCCAGCAGCCCGGCCAACGCGCCGCCGGGCAACACCAACTCGCCGGCCGGCGTGGGCTCCCCGTCGACGTCGGACAGCAACAACTCGGCCAGCCAAGCGGGCGGTTGGGCCAGCGGCAACGCCGCGGCGACGAGAGTCAATACCGCCTCGGCCACGGCGTGCTGTTCGTCGTCCTCGGCGTCGTCCAACCCACCGATCAGGGCCCGCACCTCGGGGCGGGCCAGCACGGCGTCCGCGGTCGCCCGGCTCGCACCCAGACGTTCCAACAACGGGTGCACCGCGTCCGGGTGCGCCACGCGCAACCCCAACGCCGCCGGCACCGCCACCCCGTCGAGCAGCAACACGCCACGCGGATCGCGCACCAGGCGCCCGTCCGCCAACGGCACCGGAAGGCCACGCAGCGCCTCGCCGTCCTGCTCGGCCAACGCCGCGTACAACTGCCGCCACCACGCCGGTTCGCGGTCCACCTCGGCGAGCTCGTCGACGACGTCGGCCACCTCGAGCGTGCGCACCCCGAGCCGGCTCGGCGCGGCCGCCGACCACCCGACCGCGACCAGGCCCGGTAGCACCGGCGTCAACACCTCGATCAATGCCGCGCTCGCCCCGCGGACCACCACCGCCTCCCGCGGGGTCAGGCGCCGGGAACCATCCGCCGCCGGCAGGAACGCCGTGTCGGTCAGTCGTTCCGCGATCGCCCGACGCAGCGCGGCATCGAACTCCCCCACCCCGACCGGCCCGGGCAGCAGCGCGACGACCGCGCTCGGCTGCTCGCCCAGTTCCTGCACCAGGTCGGCGTAGGCCGCCGCCGCGGTGGAGATCAGGTGCTCGCGCAACGGCCCCGATGCCACCCGACGACGCGCCGAGTCCACCGGGAACTCCCCGATCAACAGCGCGGGTAGCTCCAGCGCGTCATCGGTGGGGGTGGGGGCGTGCAGCACCGCCGGTGTCGAGGCGGGCAGCGCGGCAGGCCCACCGTCGTGCACCGGCACTGCCCAGGTCAGCGACCAGCCGGTCCGGGCGCGCTGTTCCACCGGACGTTCGGCCAGCAGCGCGGTGGGCAAGGTCCCGGTCCGGGTGAGCACGTGCCAGCGGGTCCGCGTCCCGCCGTCCTCGATCTCCAGGGACGGCCCGTCCCGATACGCGCGCAGCATCCGGTGCTCGGTCTCGGTGACCACCTCGATGACGTCCAGATCGGGCAACGCGAGCAGCAGCGCCTGGTCGATCGCGGCCAGCTGCGCCC
>DASQPJ010000203.1:0-8704 GCA_035644015.1 Sporichthyaceae bacterium | reverse complement strand
CGCCCACGCCGCCATGGCGCCGGCATTCGGCGTCAGGTTCGGGGCGTACTGCGTGAGGGCCGCGAGGAACGCCGATTGGCCGGGGGTATCGGTGCGGGTCCACGGTGCGTTCGCGCTGGACACCAGCAGCGTGTTCTGTCGCAGGGATTCGTCGGCGGCCTGCGCGGGGCCGACCGCGACGTTCACCCCGATCAGTTTGGGGTGGTAGTTCAGCGCGGCGCAGGATCGGGCGACGCGGCCCATGGTCGCTCCGTCTGCGGCGATACGCAGCGCCTGCGCGCCCGCGTTCCTCGCGTTCTGACACTGTGCCGTGAAGTCGGTCTGGGTCAGTGACACGGGTGAGGAGTAGACGATGCTGCCGCCGGCCTTCGTCATCTCCTCGGGGATGACCTTGGCGTCGGTCGTGCACACGCTGGCCTCGACGCAGTAGAGCAACGCAACCTTCGTCAGGCCGGTGGCCACCGCTTGTTGCAGCCCGCCGTGCACCACGTCCCGAAGCCCGGCACCCTGGGGGAACAAAAACGGCTCCTCGTTCCACGGGAACCCGGCCAGATCGCCGCCGATCACCGGTACCTTGGCGCGGTTCACCCCGGAGACAAGTCCGTTGAACGAGATAATGGAGAACACCCCGACGAGGGCCTGGACCTTCTTTTCCTCGGTCAGACTCTGCACTGCTGCGGCAGCCCTGCTGCTGTCTTGTTCGTCGTCCACGGTGTAGAGGACGAGGGGATGGCAGTCGAGCCCACCGCGGGCGTTGACGCTTGCCACCCACACGGCCAGGGCGGCGCGGGCGCCGGCCGTGACGGGTCCGGCGATGCCGCTGAAGTTGCCGATCTGGCCGATGCGCAGCGGTTCGCCCGGGCCGGTACATGCCAGGGAGGACGCCTTCGCAGTGGTGCGGGCGCCGAGTGTCGCCGGCGAACTCATCGGAGTCACCGGGCCGGACCTCGCCGAATCTGCGGCCGCGCCACCGGAGCTCGAACTGACCGACCGGACAGTCGCATTGGCAGCGTACTTGATTGCCGTCCCGGCGCCGGCGTTGGTTTCGACGGCTCCACCCGGCGCCGGCCGGGCCAGGGGGGCCACTGCCGCTTTCAGTTGGTCGATCGACTCCGCGGACAACGTCACGGTGCCCGCGCCCGCCCCTGCGCGGACCTCGGACTTGCTGACCCTGGTGCCGCACGCGGCGAGCAGCAACACGACGGCCAGCGCCCAAGCCAGGACCGGTGGCGTGCGGAGGGTGGTCGGAGGGTTCGGTCGACTCATGTCGGGCCTCTCATCCTGCCGGGATCATCGCGCAAGGCTAGGAATCGCGCGACGGAGAGGCCTCCGTATCGGTACGGAATTCCGCACGGAATCCCGCGGTGGCGGCAGGAGGAAACCGCGGCTTGATCAGCCTTCGGCCGAGCGCACGGCACGGTCGACGATCACGGCGGCCTGAGCCTCCACACTCCGGCCCGAGCGCGCCGCCTCGGCGTGCAGCAAGTCGACGGCCCGGTCGGCGCTGACACCCATCACCTCGCTCAGAACGTCGACCGCGTTGGCGATCAGCAGCACGGTATTGGCCGGGTCCTCCCGGCCATCGGTTCCGGCTGCCGGGCTGGGCCCGACCGTGCGGTTCCGAGTGGCCATCACTACCTCCGACGCGCGCGGGAACGTTGCTCCTCTGGCCGCTGTCGGGGTCCGGGACAGCTGAACACCTGGGACTATAGAACGCGACGTGCGGTGATGCGAAGACGCGACCCGCGGGTGTTTCCCGGCCTATTCGGTCAGTCCGGCGATGCCCTTGCGGCGGGCGTGGTCGAGGATCACCCCGGCGGGCAGCGTCCGCTCCACCGTCTGCGCAGCGACGTGACTGAGTTTCTCGTTGTGGTCGCGGGCGTAGCGGCGCAACACGTCGAAGGCCTGCTCCATGTCCAGGCTGCCGGACTGGGCGATGAGGCCCTTGGCCTGCTCCAGGACCACCCGGCTCTGCAGTGCGGTGTGCAGTTGGGCGTTGAGCGCGTCCTTGTCCGCGCTGCTTCGCTCGGCGACCAGCGCCAGGCTGGCGGTGGCGGCGAGGGCCTGACCCAGATGCAGGTCATCGTCGGTCAGCCGTCCGGTTTCGGTGCTGAACAGGCCCAGGGCGCCCAGCACGGTGTCCTGCAGGCGCATCGGCAGGGCGTGCACGGAGGTGAATCCGGCGCTCAGCGCCGCAGGCACGAACTGCGGCCAGCGTTGCTCTGCGGCGGCCAGGTCGTCCACCAGGACCGGGGCGCCGCCGCGGAAGCAATCCAGGCAGGGGCCCTCGTGGCGCTGCAGCTGGAAGGTCTCGATGTCGTGGGCTCGCTCGGAGGAGGCGGCCATCAGGTGCAGAACTCCCAGGCCGTCGGCGAGCAGGAGCCCGGCCGAGGCGATGTCCAGCAGTCGCACGCAGTCGGTGGTCAGCTCGGTGTAGAGCTCGACGATGTCGTAGCCCTCGGTGAGGCTCTTGGCGATACCCACGAATGCGGAGATGACCCCACGTTCCCTTTCCGTGTTCATCAGCCGCGCTCCAATCCGCTTCCCCTGTCGTTTGTGTCGGGATCGGCGTCAAGGCGGTACTGGCGACGCACGATCTGCCAGGCCAGTTCGCTGGCCGTCATCGCCCGGGCGAAGGCGCGCGCGCGCAGCCGGACCAAGGCCTCGGCCGCCGTGACGCCGAGCTGGTCCATGACCATCCCGGTGGCCTGATAGACCTCGACCCGTTCCAGCGTCGCAGATTTCGCCCACACCTCTTCGTCTGCCCCGATCGGCCCGGGCTCCAACATGACGCTGGAGATCAGATCCCGCAGCGGAGCCGTGGCCAGGCTCGCGGCGAACAGACCGCCGGTCAGATCGGCCCCGTCCAGCGCGATGGGGTCAGCACGGAACAGATCCAAGACGCCCACGTAGGCGCTGCTGATCGACACCGGCAACGCGTACACCGCGTGCACGCCTTCGTCGAGAACCGCGCCGGCGTAGGTCGGCCAGCGCTGTTCGGCGGGGTCCTGCAGGTTGGCCACGAGAATCGGCCGGCCGTGGCGAACCGCGTCCAGACAGGGGCCCTCACCGAAGGTGAACTGAAACTCGTCGAGGCGACGACTCAGCTCACTGCTGGATCCGAACGTGCCGAAGGTGGCCCCGTCGTGCATCAGCGAAAGCGCGGCACCCTCCACCCGCAGCAGGTCCACGCAGGCCACGCAGATCCGATCAGCAGTGGCCAGCCCGGCTGGGGCGCCCTCGATCGCGGCCGCGAACTCGGCCCGCAAGCGATCTTCGGGGGGCATGCGCAGAGCCTATGGCTTCGGACCCCCACTCCGGGGTAGTCCCACAGGCCGAGGGCCCGCTCAGGTGCCCGTGCGCACAACGAGGTCCCAGGTCGTGTCTGTGACGAGCCGGCTCGACGCCTTCCAGCGCTCGCACCCGGGCGCCGGCTTCCCGATCGCGGTGCTCTACAAGTACCTGGACGACGGTGCGGGCAGCCTGGCCGCGCTGCTCACCTACTACGGCTTCGTGTCGATGTTCCCGTTGTTGCTGCTCGCCTCCACCATCCTGGGCCTGGTGCTGTCCGGGGATCCCGGCGCGCAGAAGGCAGTGCTGGACTCGGCGTTGAGCCAGTTCCCGGTGATCGGCGGGCAACTGCAACAACCCGGCCGCCTGGGTGGCGGCACCACCGGTTTGGTGGTCGGCAGCCTGGGTGCGCTCTACGGTGGGCTCGGGGTCACCCTCGCTCTGCAGAACGCGATGAACACCGCGTGGACCGTGCCGCGCAACAAGCGCCCCAACCCGCTGCAGTCCCGGGCCCGTGGTCTGGTGCTGCTGCTCACCGTCGGGTCGGCGTTGTTGAGCACCGGGGTACTGGCCGCACTCGGCGGCGGAGGTGTCGGCTCATTCGGCGTCGAGATACGTGTGCTCGCCGCGCTCGGCTCCATGGTGATCAGCACCGTCACCTTCGTCGTGATGTTCCGGGTGGCGACCGCGCGGGATCTGTCGGTACGTCAGGTGGCCCCCGGCGCCATCGCCGCGGCCATCGCCTGGCAACTGCTGCAGTTCTTCGGTGCGGGTTACGTGAACGGGGTGGTCAAGCACGCCAGTGACACCAACGGGGTGTTCGCATTGGTGCTCGGCCTGATCGCGTTCCTGTATGTCGCGTCGGTTGCGATCATGGTCTGCGTGGAGGTCAACGTGGTACGCGTGGACCGGCTCTACCCACGGGCCCTGCTCGGCCCGCTCACCGACGACGTGGAGCTGACCGAGGGCGACGAACGGGCCTACACCGATCAGGCGAAAGCCCAGCGGTACAAGGGATCCGAGCGCATCGAGGTGCATTTCGATGACTAGGACCGAACGCCACGCTGCCCCGGACACAAAGGGGCAGCGTGGCTGCTTGGTCAGCTGGTCGGTGCCAGCGGGACGAGGCCCGGAGGAAGCAGGCCACCCGGAGGCGTCGGAGCGTCCGGAGCGTTGGGCGCGCACGGTGCGTCCGGTGCACCCGGCACGCTGGGCGCGTCCGGCGCGTTGGGCACGTCCGGTGCCTTCGGCACGTCCGGTGCGTTCGGCGTCTTGGGCACATCAGGTGCCTTCGGCACGTCCGGTGCGTTCGGCGTCTTGGGCACATCCGGCGCCTTCGGCGTCTTGGGCACGTCCGGCGCCTTCGGCACGTTCGGTGAACCGGGAGCCGTGGGCACGTGCGGGGCCTTGGGGGCGTTCGGCGCATTCGGCGTCTTGGGCACGTCCGGCGCGTTGGGGACGCCGGGCTTGGACGGCACACACGTGCCGGCGCTATTACTCGGTTCGGCGGCGGACGCGCTCGGCACGCAGAACGCTCCGATCAGGCCTACGGCACTCAGGATCAACGGGATTCTGCGCATGAGTTCCTCCTTCGCTCTCCTCAGAGAGCACGAATCGACTGCCCGTAGATCGTTCGTCAGCGACAGAACGTTTCGTCATATGGGCAATTTTCACGAGATTCTCGGCCTTTAGGCTCGCTACCCGGATATTTCTCCTGCGAAACGGACGGTCCCGCGTTTCATTGGGGCTGGACCGGGGTACGCATATGGGCTCGGTCCTCTAGTGCCGTTACGGAACGTGCTCCTGTTACGTAACGCCGATACACCGCTAACGTCAGCGAAAGCGAGCGTTATAGCGCTCGTTTTCGCTGACGTAATGGGGTAGTGGGGCTAACCGCCACGTCCGGTGAGGGTGAACCCCACCGCCAGTCCACCCTCGGGACGGTTGCGGGCGAACACGGACCCGCCGTGGCTGCGCACGATCTCATCGACGATGGACAGCCCGAGCCCGGAGCCGGGTTGGGTCCGCACCTGCACCGCGCGGTAGAAGCGGTCGAAGATGCGGGGCAGGTCCTCCTCGGTGACGCCGGGGCCGCGGTCGAGCACCGTCACGTCGACACCGGAGACGGCGATCTCGATCGGCGCCCCGTTGGGGCTGTACTTCGCCGCGTTGTCGACGAGGTTGCTGATCGCCCGTTCGATCTGTCGGGGCCGGACGTGCACCTCGACGGCGCCGGCGTCGGTGACCGTCACCATCCGGCCTGATCGGCGCTGGGTGCGGGCGGCCACCGTGCGGGCCAGGTCGCCGAGTAGGACGGTCTCCTCGGGTTCGGCCGCGGCGAGGTCGCTGGCCAGGTCCACCAGTTCGGTCAGCAGCAGGGAGAGTTCCTCGATGTCGGCCAGCACATCGGCGACGACCTCCTGACGCTCGGCGGCCGGGAGTTCCTCGATGCGCCCGATCAGCTCCACATTCGAGCGCAGGCTGGTCAACGGCGTGCGCAACTCGTGGCCCGCGTCGGCGACCAGTCGGCGTTGCTGCTCCTGCGACCGGCCGACCGCCGCGACCATGGCCGCGAAGCTGGTCGCCAGGCTGCCCACCTCACCGGACGCGGGCACGTCGACCGGGGTGGACAGGTCCAGGGTCGCGGCGATGTGCGCCGCGGTATCCCGCAGTTTCATGATCGGCCCGACCACCCAGGTGGCGAGCGCCCACCCGAGGACCGCGGCCAGCGCCGTGGCGATCAGCACGAACACCGCGAGCCGCAAGCGCAGGCGACTGAGCACACTGTCGGTCTCCTGCGTGCTGCGCGCCACCTGCAGCACACCCCCGGCCGGCCAGTGCCGGGTCACCACGCGGTACCGCACCCCGTTGACGGTCGCCGCGACGACGCTGACGTGCTGGTCCACCATCGTCAGATCTGATGGCCGGAAAGGAAGGGCCGGTGCGCCGTCGATGCACGCGGTGACGACACCGGCGCTGGACACGAGTTGGCCGGCCGTCGCCGGGGCGAAGGATCCGGCGGTGGGGCAGCCGGCGTCGGGGGAAGGTCCGCCGCCATGACCGTGCGGCCCGCCTCGGTCCCCGTCGCCGTCGCCGCCGGACACCAGCGCCGCAGCGCGGGCCTGCAGCGTCTCGTCGATGCTCCCGTGCAGTTGGGAGGACGTATCGAGGTAGGACGCAATCGCCGCCGAGGCGCCGACGGCCAGCGCGAGCAGGGCGAGGGTGGCCGCGATGCGCCGGCGCAGCGTCATCCGGTGCAACCTCATGAGGGGCGGGCGACGAACCCGACGCCACGCACCGTCTGCAGCAGACGCGGTTCGCCGCCGGCCTCCAACTTCGCCCGCAGGTAACCGACGTAGACGTCCAGCGAGCGTGAGGAGGTCTCGAAGTCGTAGCCCCAGATCCGTTCATAGAGCGTGTCCCGGGACAACACCACACCGCGATTCCAGACCAACAACTCGAGCAGGTCGAACTCGGTTTTGGTCAGGTCCAGTTGCCGCGGGCCGCGCCAGGCCAGCCGCGCGGAGGGATCGACGGTCAGGTCATCGCAGCGCAGCAATTCCTTGGCCCCGGACACGCTGCTGCGTCGCAGCAACGCCTTCACCCGGGCCAGCAACTCCACCCCCGCGTATGGCTTGACCAGGTAGTCGTCGGCGCCCGCCTCCAGCCCGGCCACCCGGTCCCCCACTTCGTGACGGGCCGTCAGCATGAGGATGGGCAATTCGGGATAGCGGGGACGTAGCGTCCGGCAGGCGGTCAGGCCGTCCATCTCGGGCATCATCACGTCGAGCAGTAACAGGTCCGGCAGTTCCTTCTCGCACGCCTCCAGCGCCTGCCGCCCGTTCTCCACGGTAGAGACCCGGTAGCCCTCCAGCCGCAGCGTCCGCTCCAGCGACTGACGCACGGCACGGTCGTCCTCGGCGAGCAGGACGGAACGAGCGGCGGTCTCGGGCACGTCCACAGCATAGGAAGCGGAAAGGCGCGCACAAGGTCGCGGCGAACCGGCGGGCCTCATTCTTACGAAGTTCTGCCGACGATCTGCCGGCGGTCTTACGACGGTCGCCCAATGTGGGGCATGTGCCAGAGCGGCACCGACCACGCGGCTGCATCGGCCGGCGGGGGGGTCACCACCAAAGGAGCCAATTCAATGTCCACTCCCATCACGCGCAAGTACGGCCGGGGCCTCGCCCTCATCGCCGGCGGTCTGGTTGCCGGTGGTGTGCTGGCGGGCGCGTTCAGCGCCAACGCCGCCGACACCACCGGGACCTCGTCGAGCGACTCGTCCAGTTCCAGCGCGTCGGCCACGCACTCCAACCCGAACCCCGGCGACCCGAGCAAGCCGCAGCGCTCCGACGAGACGCTGCTCACCGGGGACAGCGCGCAGAAGGTGAAGGACGCGGTCAGCGCCAAGTACCCGGGCGCGACGTTCGTGCGGGTCGAGACCGACAGTGACGGCGTCTACGAGGCGCACATCACCAAGGCCGACGGCACGGCCACCAACGTCGGGGTCGACGCCAACTACAACGTCACCGGCGAGCAGGGCGGCGGTCCGGGCGGGGGCGGCCGCGGTGGGCACGGTGGCCCGGGCGGCAACGACAACGACGCCGACGACGCCGGCGCTTCGGCGGCCACCGGCGCAACGCAGTCCGGCTGATCGTCAGGTCCCCCGAGGCGTTGTTGCGAGGAGTTCCAGCCATGAACGCCACCCCGGCTCCGGTGCCGGACCCGGCGTCCGGGACCGATCGGGCGCACAACCCCTGGGTCCGTGAGCACTTCGGCTTCCCGGACCTGGACCGCACCCCGGCAGCGCCCACCCGGCACGTCGCGCCGCCCGCGCGTGCCGGTGGGCGACACCGCGGGTTGGCTGCGCTCGCCGTGGCGGTACTCGGGGTCGGGGTCGTGGTGGGCGTCGGTGGGCATGCCATCGCTGCATCGGTCGGGGACGGGCGGCCGGGCGCCGGTCCGGTGTTCGTTGGTGATCCCGGGCACGGGCCGGACGGCCATCGCGGCCGCGGGCACTGATGTCCGAGATCACCACGCACCGGGCCGGCGACCCGATCGCCGGCGCACTGCTCGCGCTGGCCACCGCCGCGGGCCTGATCCTCGGGCTGGCCGGGCCATCGACCTCACCGGTGGCACCCGGCAGTCCCCCGGTCGCGGTCATTGCCGGGCTGACCAACCGTCTGCAGGGGATCCCACCGGGGGCCGTTGCCAACACTGCGCCGGGTCGGCGATGACGACTCTCCAGATCCCCCCGGCGCACACCGCGGCGGCGCGCGCCGCCCTGGCCGGTATGGGCGCCGGGGCGATCGCGGTGGTCGGCTGGCCGTTGCTCGTCGCGCTCGCCAACCCCGTCCCGCCGCCGCCGACCGCGCTGGTGGCGCACACCTCCGGGATGCTCGCCGGCTACGGC
>DASQPJ010000202.1:0-5322 GCA_035644015.1 Sporichthyaceae bacterium | reverse complement strand
CCCCTTCTATCCTGATCATCATGTGCGGAATCGTGGGGTACGTCGGCGGGGGCGCCGCGTTGGACGTGGTGCTCGGCGGGCTCAAGCGCCTGGAGTACCGGGGGTACGACTCGGCCGGCGTCGCGCTGGTCAGCGACGGGGAGCTGGTGATCCGGCGCAAGGCCGGCAAGCTGGCGAACCTGGTCTCGCTGCTGGAGGCCGACCCGCTGGGGGCGGCGAGCACGGCCATGGGACACACCCGGTGGGCCACCCACGGTGGACCGACCGACCGCAACGCCCACCCGCACCGGGATTCCACCGGCAAGGTCGCGGTGATCCACAACGGGATCATCGAGAACTTCGCCAAGCTGCGGGAGTCCTTGGAATCCCGGGGCATCGAGATGAGCTCGGACACCGACACCGAGGTGGTCGCCCACCTGCTTGGTGAGGTCATCGCAGACACAGGCCTGGACCTGGCCGAGGCCATGCGCCGGGTGTGCGGCATGTTGGAGGGCGCGTTCACCCTCGTCGCGGTGCACGCCGACATCCCCGACGTGGTGGTCGGCGCGCGGCGTAACTCCCCGTTGGTGGTCGGCCTGGGCGAGGGCGAGAACTTCCTGGCCTCCGACGTCGCCGCGTTCATCGCGCACACCCGCGAGGCGCTCGAGCTCGGTCAGGACCAGGTCGTCGAGTTGCGACCGGACGGGGTGACCGTCACCAACTTCGACGGCACGCCCGCGACGGTGCGTCAGTTCCACGTCGACTGGGACGCCTCGGCCGCCGAGAAGGGCGGCTACGACTACTTCATGCTCAAGGAGATCGCCGAGCAGCCCAAGGCGATCGCGGACACCCTGCTCGGTCGGATGGACACCAACGGCAAGTTGGTGCTGGACGAGATGCGTCTGTCCGACGACGAACTGCGGGTCGTCGACAAGATCATCATCGTGTCCTGCGGCACCTCCTTCCACGCCGGCCTGATCGCCAAATACGCCATCGAGCACTGGACACGGATCCCCTGCGAGGTGGAGCTGGCCAGCGAGTTCCGCTACCGCGACCCGATCCTTTCCCGCTCCACGCTGGTCATCGCGATCTCCCAGTCCGGGGAGACCGCGGACACCCTGATGGCGATCCGGCACGCGCGCGAGCAGCGCTCGCGGGTGTTGGCCATCTGCAACACCAACGGCTCGACGATCCCCCGCGAGGCCGACGCGGTGGTCTACACGCACGCCGGCCCGGAGATCGCGGTCGCGTCCACCAAGGCGTTCCTCACCCAGATCGTGGCCTGCTACGTGGTGGGGCTGTATCTGGCGCAGGTGCGCGGCACCAAGTACGGCGACGAGATCACCTCGGTGATGAACGAACTGGCCCAACTGCCCGCCGCGGTGGAAAAAGTCCTGGAGACCGTCGAGCCGGTGCGTGAGCTGGCCCGGACCATGGCCGACAAGAAGTCGGTGCTGTTCCTGGGTCGCCACGTCGGCTACCCGGTGGCATTGGAGGGCGCGCTCAAGCTCAAGGAGCTGGCCTACATGCACGCCGAGGGCTTCGCCGCCGGCGAACTCAAGCACGGCCCGATCGCGCTGGTCGAGGAGGGTCTGCCGGTCGTCGTGGTGGTGCCCTCGCCGACCGCGCGGGCCATGTTGCACGACAAGATCGTGTCCAACATCCAGGAGGTGCGCGCCCGGGGTGCGCACACCATCGTGATCGCGGACGAGGGCGATGAGACGGTCGTGCCGTACGCGACCACGCTGATCCGGGTGCCGAAGGTCTCGACGTTGCTGCAGCCGATCGTCACCACGGTGCCGCTGCAGGTGTTCGCCTGCGAGATGGCCACTGTGCGCGGCCACGACGTCGACCAACCGCGGAACCTGGCCAAGTCCGTCACGGTGGAATGATCCGAGCGGCGCCTGGGGGCGCCGCTCGTCAACAGGCTTCAATCGGCTCGGAAGCACGAGCGCTCGTTCCTCGCTGCTCGCGCTTCGCTCGCCTCAATCGCCTGTAGCCCTAGGCTTCCTCCATGATCGTGGGGGTCGGCATCGACGTCTGCGACATCCGGCGGTTCGCGGAGTCGATCGCTCGGCGCCCGGGGCTGCGGCTGCGCCTGTTCACCCCGGCTGAGCAGCCGTTGAGCATCCCGTCGCTGGCCGCGCGGTTCGCGGCCAAGGAAGCGGTGGCCAAGGCGCTCGGCGCGCCGGGCAACCTGTCCTGGCAGGACGCCGAGGTGCTCCGCGGGCCCGGCGGCGTCCCGGAGCTGACGGTGCGTGGGTCGGTGGCCAAGCGGGCCGCGGAACTCGGGGTCTCCGGCTGGCACATCTCGCTCAGCCACGACGCGGGCATTGCCTCGGCAATCGCCATCGCGGAGAGCGGACCGTGAAGCAGGCGCACCCGGTCGCGGTGGTGCGGGCGGCGGAAGCGGCGGCGATGGCCACGCTGCCGGAGGGCGCGTTGATGGACCGCGCCGCGACCGGTCTGGCCACGGTCTGCCTGGGCCTGCTCGGGCGGGCCTACGGCGCTCGGGTGGTGCTGTTGGTGGGCAGCGGCGACAACGGCGGCGACGCGCTGTTCGCCGGGGCCCGGTTGGCCGACCGTGGCGTCCGGGTGGACGCCCTGCTGATCGATCCCGAGCGGGTGCACGTCGGCGGACTGGCGGCGCTGCGCCGGGCCGGTGGTCGGGTGGCGGGCGACGCCGGGGTGCTGGACCGCGCGGACCTGGTGGTGGACGGCATCGTGGGCATCGGCGGTTCGGGTGGGCTGCGCCCGGCCGCGGCGGACCTGGTCGCCCGCGCCGCTCGCGGCCCGGGCTTGATGGTCGCGGTCGACCTACCCAGCGGCGTGGATGCGGACACCGGCGAGGTGAGCGGGCCCGCGGTGCACGCCGATGCCACGGTGACCTTCGGTACCTGGAAACCCGGCCTGCTCACCGACCCCGGCGCCGGCCTGGCGGGGGCCACCACCTGCATCGACATCGGCTTGGGCGCGCACCTGCCGGCGCCGACGATGTGCTCGCTGCAGGCACCGGACGTGGCAGCCCGGTTGCCGGTGCCCGGCCGCAGCGACGACAAGTACCGCCGCGGCGTGCTCGGCGTGGTGGCCGGGTCACCTGCCTACCTGGGCGCCGCGGTGCTCGCCGTCGGTGGCGCGTTGGCGGCTGGTGCAGGCATGGTGCGCTTCGTCGGGCCCGCCGCGGTGGCTGCCGCGGTGCGGGCGCAGTGGCCGGAGGTTGTGGTCGCCGACGGGCTGCCATCGGCGGCCGGTCGGGTGCAGGCCTGGGTGGTCGGCCCCGGCGGCGGCACCGACGACGGTGCGCGTGCGCTCCTGGATGACGTGCTGGGCACCGACGTCCCGGTGCTGGTGGACGCCGACGGGCTCACCCTGCTGGCCCAACGCGGCGAACTGCGCCGCCGCGCACCGACCCTGCTTACCCCGCATGCGGGCGAACTCGCCCGACTGCTCGGCGTCGAGCGGGACACGGTGGAGTCGCACCGCCTGGCACAGGTGCGTGCCGCGGCGGCGCGCTACGGCGCGACCGTGCTGCTGAAGGGTTCGACGACGCTGATCGCAGGCCCGGCCAACGAGCCGGTCTGGGCGAATGGCACCGGCACCGGTTGGTTGGCCACCGCGGGTAGCGGGGATGTGTTGTCCGGGGCCTGTGGGGCGTTGCTGGCGGCCGGGTTACCCGGCGACCTGGCGGGCGCGCTGGGCGCCTATCTGCACGGCTTGGCGGCGCGGCTCGCGGCGGGCTCCGGGGCGCCGGTCACGGCGGGCCGGATCATCGACCTGCTGCCCGACGCGTGGCGCTCCGTGGCGCCCGAGGAGGATCAGTAGGGGAGCTTCTTGCCCGATGGCGTGCGCAGGTCCAGGGCGGCGTCCTTGCGGATCTGGGACGTCGACTTGCTGGTCGTGGACTTCTTCTCGATCCGAATCTGCAGAGCCATGGCGGGAGCCTCCTGCCCACCGGCACCCACTACTGGGCGCCTAGGTTTCATGAGACGCCTCGGCTACAGGATCGGTTGCCCAACGTTCGGATGATTTGTTGGTCCTTCACTCGACGGGGGCCCGGCGTTGCATAAACATGACTGTTGCTCGGGTAATGCCGACGAGTTGTCACTTTGGCCCCCCCGACGCCTTGGCCCGTCCGGGCCGGATCAGATACCCGAGCGGTGCGAGAATGGCCGCCGATGAACGCCCGCCACCGCTCGGAGCCGACCTGGCGCACCCGGGCCCTGGTCGACCTCGACTCGATCCGGGCCAACGTGCAGTCATTGCGCAGCCATGCCTCGGGGGCCGCGGTGATGGCCGTGGTCAAGGCCGACGGCTACGGACACGGCATGGTCCCGGCGGCCCGCGCGGCGTTGGCGGGCGGCGCGGAGTGGCTCGGCGTGGCGGTGTTGGAGGAGGCACTGCGCCTGCGAGCTGCCGGGGTCGGCGGCCGGGTGCTGTGCTGGCTGATGGCCCCGGGCGAGGACCTGACCGCCGCGGTGGCCGCGGACGTCGACCTGTCGGCGAACGCTCCCTGGATGGTGCGTCAGATCGCCGATGCGGCACAGGCCACCGGGCGTACCGCGCGCCTGCACCTGAAGGTGGACACCGGGTTGGGCCGGGGCGGGGCACCCGCCGCGGACTGGGCCGACCTGGTGGCCGCAGCGGCCAAGGAACAAGCGGCCGACCGGGTGCGGGTGGTGGGCGTCTGGTCGCACCTGGCCTGTGCCGATGAACCCGATCACCCCAGCATCGCGGCGCAACTGGCGGCGTTTCGCCAGGCGCTCGACGCGGCTGCGGCCGGCGGGCTGAACCCGGAGGTGCGCCACCTGGCGAACTCGGCGGGCACGGTCGCGGTGCCCGGAGCTCGCTTCGACCTGGTGCGGCCGGGCATCGCCGTCTACGGGTTCTCCCCGATCCCACAGCTGCGCACCAGCGCCGAGCTGGGACTGCGCCCGGCGATGACGGTGAGCGCGCGGCTGACCAACGTCAAGCGGGTACCGGCCGGACACGGCGTCTCCTACGGCCTGGAGTACACGACGGCCCGGGAGACCACGTTGGGCCTGGTGCCCATCGGCTACGCAGACGGCATCCCGCGCACCGCGCGCAACTGCGGCCCGCTCTGGGCGGCCGGCGCGCGGCGCACCATCGCCGGGCGGGTGTGCATGGACCAGGTGGTGGTGGACCTGGGCGATGACCCCGCGGCACCCGGCGACGAGGTGGTGCTGTTCGGCCCCGGCGACCACGGCGAGCCGACCGCGCAGGACTGGGCGGACGCCGTGGGCACCATCAGCTACGAGATCGTCACCGGTATTCGCGGCAGAATCCCGCTCGTGTACACGGGGGTGGATGCGTGAGTAACGGGCG
>DASQPJ010000201.1:0-20076 GCA_035644015.1 Sporichthyaceae bacterium | reverse complement strand
AACCCGCCGACCGACGCCCCGCCGACCGACGCGCCTCCGGCAGACAACCCGCCGGCCGACAACCCATCGACACCGCCATCTGGCGACACGCCGCCGACCCCGGACGGCTCGGCGAGTCCGCCGGCCGGGGACACCCCACCGGCTACCGACAGCCCGGCGAGCCCGCCGGCCGACAACAACCCGCCGCCGGGTGACACCCAACCGCCCTCCCCGGACACACCGCCGACCGCCGATCCCGGCGATGGCACCGCGCCCCCTCCGGGAAACCCGATCTTGGTGCGCTGACAGTTAACTCCGGGCTTCCCGGGCGACGCAAAGGTTGAGCCGCAGTGGGCTCGGGCAGGCCACTGCTGACACACAGCCAATGCGAGGAGTCGGCTCATGAACCCGCTACGGCGACGCACCGTGGCCCCCGCAGTCGCGGCAGTCCTCCTGACCCTGGGCTTGAGCGCGTGCGGATCCAATAACGACGCGGTGGTTCCCGCCGCGACCACTGACAACACCGCGCCACAGCAGCAAACCGGCGCGGTCACCGGCACTGACTCGAACGCCGCTCCGAACGCGTCGAGCTCGGACTCGTCCGCAAGCACGCAGTCCTTCTCGAGTGACCACAACTCCGTGACCAACAACGATTCGAACACGGACGTCTCGAGAACCGTGCACTCCGACGACGGCCCGAGCGGGGATCACCGCGATGACGGGCCCCACTACGCGCGCGGATACGACGGCCACGACAACGGATACTCGGACGGATACCGGGACGGCAACCGGGACGGCAACCGGGACAACAGCGTCGACCACCGGTTCCCCGGCAACGGGAATTTCGACCACAACGATCACTCGAACGCACCCGGCGACCGCAATCACCCGGGCCCGATGCCGACCACGCCCGCCGTCCCGAGCCCACCTGCCGTGACGCCACCCGCGGTGCCGTCCGCGCCGGCTTTCCCGAAGCCACCGGTCACCAACGGGACCGGCGGCAGCGGGCCATCAAGCCCGTCCAAGCCGGCACCCCTGAACCACCGGCCATGATCCCGTTCGGGTGCACCCCGGCATGACCCTTCCGCCCACCGGGCAGGGGTCAAGGTGACACCCGAACGGGAGGTGCGAACGATGAGGGCGACACGACGGCAGACCTTGGCCATGGCGACAGCGATGCTCGGCCTGGTGCTGGGCGGCTGCGGATCTCACAAAGACGACTCGGGCCCGAGCCTGCACGGCGCCGGCGGCTCGCAGAACGAGCCATCCCAGGCCCCGGTCATCGACACGGGCAGCCGTGGCGGCGCATCCGAGGGTGGCCCGACCAGCAATTCCGCCACCCCAAATCCGTTCTCCGTGAATCCGAGCGGCGCAGGTTTGGGCGGCTCGGGTTCGAGGCCGGCCTCGGCCACGCCGGGGTCCGGCCTCGGTTTCGTGCCGGGCGAGTCCGGCGGCGGTATGGGCGGGGTCCTGGCTACCTCCGCGCCCTAAGCGGAGGGGCTTCAGTCCGACTTCTTAGCCCGACTCGGCTGCACCCGCCGGGGCTCGCCGGCCATCTTCGGGTATTCCGGCGGGTAGGGCATGTCATCCAGGCCCTTTTGCTCATCGCGGGCGTACCACTCCAACAGCGGCGTCAGATCATGCTCGACGTCGTCGATCGCGGCATGCAGGTCACCCAGTTCGTGGAACCGCGCCGGCATGGTCCGCACGGTGAACTGACCCGGCGTCACCTGCGGCAGTTCCTCCCAACGCAGCGGGGTGGACACGGTGGCGGTCGGGGTCGGGCGCACGCTGTAGGCACTGGCGATCGTGCGGTCCCGGGCGTTCTGGTTGTAGTCCACGAACACCGTCTCCCCGCGCTCCTCCTTCCACCACTTGGTGGTCACCCGGCCCGGCAGGCGCCGTTCCAGCTCGCGACCGAAGGCGATCGCCGCGTGCCGCACCTCGGTGAACGACCACCGCGGCGCGATGCGCACATAGATGTGCACGCCCCGACCGCCGGAGGTCTTCGGGAAGCCGACCCATCCCAGCTCGTCGAGCACGGTCCGGGCGCAACCGGCCACCTCGATCACATCGGTGAAGTCGGTGCCCGGCTGCGGGTCCAGATCGATACGTAGTTCGTCGGGGTGGTCCACGTCGAACCGGCGCACCGGCCACGGGTGGAAGGTGATCGTGCCGAGGTTGGCGCAGTACGCGACGGTGGCTGCCTCCGTCGGGCAGATCTCGTCCGCGGTGCGCCCGGACGGGAACGCGATCTCCGCGGTGACCACCCATTCCGGCGCGCCCTTGGGCACCCGCTTCTGGAAGAACGCATCCCCGCGCGGGTCGGCCCGGGTGGCCTTCTTGGCCCCCTCGAAAACCCCACCGGGCCAGCGCTCCAGGGTGGTCGGCCGGTCCCCCAGCGCCCGCAGGATGCCGTCGCCGACGGCCAGGTAGTACTCGACCATCTCGAGCTTGGTGATGCCGACCTCGGCGAAGTACACCTTGTCCGGGTTGGACACCCGCACGGTTCGTTCGCCGACCTCGAGTTCGATGAACGGTGACGCCATGGGACGACGCTATGTCACACGCTCGTAAGACCCCCGCCGGGCATTACCGCGGCCACCGGCGAGTTGAATGTAAACATGACGACCTCTTACCCCGTGCAGAAGTCCGAGGCCGAGTGGCAGGAGCAGCTCAGCCCGGAGGAGTACCACGTGCTCCGTCAGGCCGGCACCGAACGGCCCTGGTCCGGGGAGTACGTCGACAACAAGGACGTCGGCGTCTACTCCTGCCGGGCCTGCGGCGCGGAACTGTTCCGCTCGGAGACCAAGTTCGACTCGCACTGCGGCTGGCCGTCGTTCTACGACCCGGCCGACTCCGACGCCGTCGAGGAGATCGTCGACACCTCGCACGGCATGCGTCGGGTCGAGGTGCGCTGCAAGAACTGTGGCGGCCACCTGGGCCACGTGTTCGAGGACTCCCCCGACCAGCCCACCGGGCTGCGTTACTGCATCAACAGTCTTTCCATCCGCCACGAACCGACCGAGTAGGCAAGTCCCCGTATCACCGGCGTCCGGCCGGCCCGCATCCGACGGGCCTGCCGGACGCTTGTGCGTGACGCGCAAGCGAGTCGCAACAAAATCGTCACGAACGTGAGGGTTCTGGAACGGTCTCTCATTCCGGATTCAACCATTCCGAAATCAACGGCCGATCTACTCGTCGTCATGCCCGAGACCTACATCCACACCGTCTGGGCCGACGGAACCAGCTTGCGATGCTACTCCCCTTCCCTGGTCGTGGAGGAATACTTCACGCCGGGCCAGGCCTACCCCGTCGCCGACTTTCTCGCCCGCGCCCGGGAGGCGCTGACCATCGGCTCCGACCGCGTGCGGGCCAAATACGGCTTCGGCTGCGGCCAGGCGATGGCGCAGCTCGAACTGCTCGAGGCGCTGGCCGTGACGGCCGGCCCGACCGATGCCGTGCTCGTCCAGGGCTTCGCACACACCGAGGCACCGGCGTGAGCGCAACCCTCGACGGCACGCACCACCCGGTCGTGGTGATCGGTGGCGGGCAGGCAGGGCTGGCGATGAGCGCCTGCCTGAGCGAGCTCGACATCGACCACGTGGTGCTGGAGAAGCACCGCGTGGGCCACGAATGGCGCGAGCGACGCTGGGACAGCTTCTGCCTGGTCACCCCGAACTGGCAGTGTCAACTGCCCGGATTCCCCTACCAGGGTGCGGATGCGGACGGGTTCATGGTGCGCGACGACATCGTCGGCTACCTCGAGTCCTACCGCGAACACCTCAACGTCCCGATCCATGAGGGCGTCGAGGCGAGTCTGTTGCGGCCCCACTCCCGCGGGTTCGAGCTCCGCACCAACGCCGGCACGTTGACCGCCGGCCAGGTGGTGCTGGCCACCGGTCCGTACCAGGTGCCGCGCATCCCGCGAGCGGCGGAGCGCCTGCCCGACCACATCGTCTCGCTGCACTCCTCGCAGTACCGCAACGCCGACGTCCTGCCGGAGGGCGCCGTGCTGGTGGTCGGCACCGGCCAGTCCGGCTGCCAGATCGCCGAGGACCTGTATCTGGCCGGCCGCACGGTGCACCTGGCCACCGGAAGCGCGCCCCGGGTTGCGCGCCGCTACCGCGGCCGCGACGTCGTCGCGTGGCTGGAGGACATGGGCTACTACCGCAAGACCATCGAGGACTTCGACGACGCGGATGCCGTCCGCTTCCGGGTCAATCACTACGTGACCGGCCGGGACGGCGGGCGGGACATCGATCTGCGGGCCTTTGCTCGGGACGGCATGCGGCTCTATGGCCGACTCCTGGGCATCAGCAACGGCTTCGTCAGCTTCGGCACCGACCTGAAGGCCAACCTGGACGCCGCTGACGCGGTCAGCGAATCCATCAAGGACAGCATCGACGCCTATATCGCGGCAGCCGGTGTCGAGGCTCCCACCGAGGCGCGCTACGTGCCCGTGTGGGAACCGAGCGGGGACGAGACCCGCCTGGACCTCGCCGGGGTCAGCACCGTCATCTGGAGCACCGGGTTCGGCCGCGACCACCGCTGGATCGAGGTTCCGGTCTTCGACGGCCGCGGCTACCCCACCCAGACCCGCGGGGTGACCGCCTGCCCCGGCCTGTACTTCCTCGGCCTGCCCTGGCAATGGACGTGGGGTTCCGGCCGGTTCTGCGGGGTCGGGCCGGATGCCGCCCACCTGGCCTGGCGCATCCAGGAACTGCACCGCGGCGGTCGCGGCGCGGAGGTGCGCTGGCTGACCGGGGCCCCGGCCGAGAGCCGGTCCCGGTTCGCCGACGGGGAGAGCGACGAAGACTGGGTCGCCCCACGGACGGTGGCCTGAGATGGCGACCCCCGTGGGTGCCCCCGGCGCCGGCCTGCGCGACGCGCACCGTCACCTCGGCGTCATGCCCGCCTATCCGTTCTACGGCGGTCCCCCGGTCAACCCGGACACCACTGCCCGGGCCACCGTCGCCGACCTGCTCGACGACCTCGACGCCGAGGGCGTGGAACGTGCGCTGGTCATGCCCAACTACGGCGTGCCGATCCCGGAACTGGCCTTCTCCTTCAACCCGTTGGTCATCGAGGCCGCCGCCAAGGACGACCGGGTGCGCGCGGCGCTCTGGGTCTCACCGCGGGCCGCCGACGCCGCACTGACCGCCGATGCGCTGCGGCTGGCCGGGGAACCCGGCGTGCGGGCGCTGAAGATCAGCTTCCTGCTCGGCGGGGCACCGGACGACCCGGACACCCAACCCGGCCTGGACGCTATCTTCGCCGCCGCCCGCGAGCACCACCTGGTGGTACACGTGCACACCTCCCCCGGCGCCGCCTCCGACATCGACCGGGTCGGTCTGCTGGTGGACCGCTATGCCGACGATGTTGACCTGCACCTGGTCCACTTCGGCGGCGGCATGAGCGGGCACATCAAGCTGGTCGGCTCCCGGTTCTTCGATTGGATCGCGGCCGGCAAACGTGTCTACACCGACCTGTCCTGGGCCATCGGGTTCACCCCGCGCTGGCTGGCCGCCGAGATCGACCGGCGCGGCCTCGGCGCCGACCGGGTCTTGTTCGCCAGCGATCAGCCCTGGGGTGACCTGGACGGCGAGTACACCCGACTGCGCGCCGCCGTCGCCGACGGGGAACTGGCCCGCGCCGTGTTCCGTGACAACTTCGACCGACTCTATACCTGACGTACAGTCACTTTCGAAACACCCGTCTGACCATCCACGAGAGAGGCACACCATGACCACCATGACCACCATGACCGACAGCGAGAAGATCAGTCTCGACGAGATCCCGCACCCCGCCCTACAGGAGGGCTCGAGCATTTACGGCTCGACGAAGGTCTTCCCCGACTACCAGGCCGAGAACGGCGAGACGTACTTCACCCTGGTGCACGGCATTGCGCACGAATCCTCGGTGAGCTTCGTGGCGATCCTGCAGGCGACCCGCGCCCAGCGGAAGGGCTTCGAGTCGGCCATCTACTTCTACGGCCCCGGCTCGCTGAACTGCCTGGCCACCCGCGGCTTCCCGACCACCGGCAACTCCGCATTCCCCGGCGAGCACAACATCAACGACTCGTTGAAGACGTTCATGGCCGAGGGCGGGAAGGTCTACTGCTGCCGTTTCGGACTGTCGCTGCACGGTGCCCGCGAGGAGGACCTCATCGAGGGCGTCATCCCGACGCATCCCCTCGACGTCCAGGATGCGCTGATCCATTACGCGCGCAAGGGCGCCATCATCAACTCCACCTACATGTTCTGACGAGGAGTCAGCAGTGCGCGTTGGCACCGAGTTCGTTGACGGTCCGCCGCCGTCCGGGGGCACCGACACGACCGTGGAGACCCGAGTACGCCTCGCCGTGCTCGGCCTGGACGCCGAGGTACCCGTCACCCGTAGTAAGGGTGCGGGCCCCAGCGACGACGGGCACGTCACGATCGACGGTGCCAACGCCGCACTGCCGCGAAACCCGAACAGCCCGTTCGTGGTTCGCGACGGCCGCGTGCTGGAACGCGGGCCGAACCTCTTGCGGGACACCGGTCTGCGTCTGGAGCCGGTGCGCCGGCCGCAGTTCTACGACCTGAGCACCGCCGAGGGCATCCCGTACAACAAGATCGCCCTGCTGCACGGCCGCGACGTACTGGCCACCACCGTGGTGCAGACCTGCATCCGTTACGCCGAGGACCAGCGCTGCCGGTTCTGCGCTATCGAGGAGTCGCTCAAGGCGGGCAACACCATCGCGGCGAAGACCCCCGCACAGTTGGCAGAGGTGGCCGAGGCCGCCGTCCGGCTGGACGGCATCAAGCAGATGGTGATGACCACCGGCACCACCACCGGCCCGGACCGCGGCGCGCGCAACCTGGTGCGCTGTGTGCGGGCGGTGCTGGAGGCGGTGCCGGGCCTGCCCATCCAGGTGCAGATCGAACCGCCCGGCGACCTGTCGGTGATCGCCGACCTGCATGCCGCCGGCGCGACCTCCATCGGCATCCACGTGGAGTCACTGGACGAGGCGGCCCGGTTGGCGTGGATGCCGGGCAAGGGCAGCGTGCCGATGGCCGAGTACGAGGCGGCCTGGGACGAGGCGGTGCGGGTGTTCGGCCGCAACAAGGTCTCGACCTACCTGTTGCTCGGTCTGGGCGAGGACCCGGACGAGTTGATCGCGGGCGCGGCCCGGCTGATCGAGCGCGGGGTGTACCCCTTCGTGGTGCCGATGCGCCCGATGGTGGGCACCCTCGCCCACCGCGATGGCGCCCGCCCGGCACCTGCCGAGGTGGTGCACCGGGTGACCACCGAGGTGGCTCGCCTGCTCCGCGCGGCGGGCATGATCGGTACCGATCAGGGCGCCGGCTGCGCGGCCTGCGGCGCGTGTTCGGCACTGTCCGCGGCGGGGGGCTGACGATGTATCAGGTGTCCTATCGGCCCGCGCCGGTCGACGGGGACGGCAGCATCATTGCCGGTGTCCGACACCTGCGCTCGGTGCCCGACGCGACCCCGTCGTGGACGGTGGAGCCGGCCGCCGACATCGCCGAGCGCGAGGCCTATCACCGGCTGCGGCACGCGGTATTCGTCGAGGCGCAGGGCCTGTTCACCGACGACGACCGTGATGAGATCGACGCGGATCCGCGCACCGTGGTGCTGGTGGCCCGTGACCCCAACGGTGAGGTTGCCGGCGGGGTCCGACTGGGCCCGGTCACCGATCCCGACCTGGGCTGGTGGCATGGTGGCCGGCTGGTGGTGCGTCCGGGTGCGCCGTTGGGACTCGGTGCCGAGCTGGTCCGCGCCGCCTGCCGGCACGCGGTGGCCGCGGGGGTGCTCCGCTTCGAGGCCGACGTACAGGCCCGCAACGAACGCTTCTTCGCCCGCCTGGGCTGGGCCGCCGTCGAACCACCGGCCGCGCCGCTATCCGAGCACGTCCGGATGCGCTACGACATCGACCGCATCCCGGCGCTGGTCCGGGCCACCAAGGCACCGTTGGGTGCGCTGCTGGCGCACCTGGCTCCCGGCGGGGCCGGGTTCGTCGGCGACGACGGCGCACCGGTCCCGGGCAGCGACCTGATCGCCGCCTGCGACGCGATCCTGCCCCTCATGGTCGAGCGCGACCCGTGGTGGGCCGGGTGGTGTTCGGTGTTGGTGAACATCAACGACCTGGCCGCGATGGGCGCCCACCCAGTCGGCCTGCTGGATGCGGTCGGCGCAGCGGATGAGTCCGCGGCCGCCGCGGTGTTGGCCGGCATCACCGCCGCCGCTGCGGCGTACGGCGTTCCGGTGCTGGGTGGACACACCACCTTGGGTGGCCCGGCGTTCCTCGCCGTGACCGCACTGGGGCGCAGCGACGCCCCGGTGCCCGGTGGCGGCGGGCAGGTCGGTCACGCGGTGCGGTTGACCGCGGACCTGGCCGGCGACTGGCGCCCGGGTTACGGCACCCGGCAATGGGACTCCACCAGTCGCCGCGATCCGGGCGACCTGCGGGCCATGATCGGGGCGGTGGCCGCTGCCCGCCCGGCCGCGGCCAAGGACGTGTCCATGGCCGGTCTGGTCGGCACCCTCGCCATGCTGGCCGAGGCCAGTGGGGTAGCCGCCGAATTGGACGTGGCCGCCGTGCCGCGTCCGACCGGGGCGAGCGTCGGGGATTGGTTCACCTGCTTCCCCGGCTTCGCCATGTTGACCACCGGCCCGGCGGGCTCTCCGGCATTGTCCGCCGGGCCGGCGGTTTCCGCCGAGTGCGGCGTGCTGCGCCCCGGGTTCGGGGTGACGCTGCGCTGGCCGGACGGCGTCTGCACGCCCGTGCTGGACGGTCACGCCACCGGGCTCGGCACGGCCCTGACGGGTCGTCAGGACGTCGACGGGGCGGCCTCGTGACCACGTTGACCATCGCCGCCGCGGCGGAGAACTTCGACCGCGACCTGGCCGGCTGTCTGAGCAAGATCGAGGCCCTGATCGCGCGGGCCCGCGCTCTCGGCGTCGGCCTGCTGGCGCTGCCGGAGGCGGCGCTGGGCGGGTACCTGGCCGCGCTGGACGGGGAGCAGCCCTCGCCGCCGTCGTTCCCGGTGAACTCCCCCGAGATCCGCCGCATCGCACAGGCCGCCGGGGACATGGTGGTCACCGTCGGCTTCTGCGAGCAGGACGGCGCGCGGCGCTACAACAGCGCGGTCGCGGTGTGCGGTGGGCAGGTCCTCGGCCTGCACCGCAAGGTGCACCAGCCCTTGCGCGAGGACGCGTCCTATACCGCCGGCGAGGGCTTCGCCGCCTTCGATACTCCGGTCGGTCGGATCGGCATGATGATCTGTTACGACAAGGCATTCCCGGAGGCCGCGCGCACGCTGGCGCTGGACGGCGCGGAGATCATCGTCTGCATGTCGGCCTGGCCGGGCTCGAGCACCAATGCCGCACCCGATCTGGCGAACGACCGATGGAAGCGGCGTTTCGACCTGTTCGACTGCGCCCGTGCGCTGGAGAATCAGGTCGTGTGGGTTTCTGCGAACCAGTCAGGTGAGTTCGGGTCACTGCGGTTCGTGAGCAGCGCAAAGATCGTCGACCCGGGCGGGGAGATCCTCGCCGACACCGGCATCGGTGCCGGGTTGGCCATCGCCGAGGTCGACGTCGCCACCGCGCTGACCAACGCCCGCCGGTCCATGGCACACCTGGACGACCGCCGACCGCACGCCTACCGTCCGGTGGCCCCGGCGGTGAGCACCGACACCACCCGGGCCGCGCCCGCGTGGGCCTGATCGGGATCGCCGCTGTCTCGGCGGCGTTCGGCCGGGACCTGGAGGCCGCGCTGGCCCGGATCGGCACGCTGATCGAGCACTCCCGGGCGGGCGGCGCACAACTCGTCGTACTGCCCGCCGACGCGCTCGGCGGTTACCTCGCCGACCTCGCCCATCCGGATCCGGCCGCGCTTCCCCCGGCGCTGGACGCTGACCACCCGGCGCTGCGACGGGTCATCGCGATGGCCCGGCAGACCGTGGTCTGTGTCGGGTACTGCGAGGCCGCGGAGGGCCTGCGGCACAACGCCGCGGTGTGCCTGTCCGGTGACGGCATACTCGGGCGCCACCGCAAGGTGCACCTGCCGGCCGGTGAGGGTGCGGTCTACACGCCCGGCGTGGACTTCCGGGCGTTCGACACCCCGGTCGGGCGGCTGGGCATGCTCATCGACTACGACAAGACGTTCCCGGAATCCGCGCGGGCGTTGGCGCTGGACGGGGCCGAGATCATCGCCTGCCTGTCCGCGTGGCCGACCAGCATCACCAATCGCGCGCCCCGGATGGCCGATGACCGTCAGGCGCGGCTGTTCGACCTCTACGACCGCGCCCGGGCCGCGGAGAACCAAGTGGTGCTGGCCTCCTCGAACCAGACCGGATCGCTGGGCGGCCTGCGCTTCCTGGGCCAGGCCAAGGTGGTGAACCCGGCCGGCGAGATCATCGCCCGCACCTGGGCCAAGGCCGGCATCGCTCTGGCGGTGGTGGATGTCGCGTCGGAGATCGCGCAGGCCCGCCGCATGCTGCACCACCTCGACGAACGGCGTCCGGACAGCTACGGCAAGCTGATATGACCGACCGTCAGTCAGGCTTGTCCATCGCCCTGCTCACCTACTCCACCCGCCCGCGCGGCGGTGTGGTGCACACCCTGGCGCTGGCCGAGGCGCTGGCCGCCACCGGGCAGCAGGTCACCGTCTGGAGCCTGGCCCGCGGCGGCGACACCGCCTTCTTCCGGCCGGTCGACCCGCGGGTGCGGGTGGAACTCGTGCCGGTGATCGACATCCCCGACGAGCCGTTGGGGCCGCGGGTGCGTCGCTCCATCGACGAGCTGTCCGCGGCGTTCACCCCGGACCGCTACGACGTCGTGCACGCGCAGGACTGCATCACGGCCAACGCGGCCGGCCCGTGCATCCGCACCGTGCACCATCTCGACCACTTCACCACCCCGGAACTCGCCGCCTGCCACGAACACGCCATCGTCGCGCCGCACACCCACGTGTGTGTCTCGGCCGCGGTGGCGGGCGAACTCGCGGCCGGCTGGGGCATCCGGGCCACGGTGATCGGCAACGGGGTCGAGGCCGAGCGCTTCGCCCGGGCCGCTGCCCCCGGTCCGGTGGCAGTGGAACGACGCACCGTATGGCGCCGCCGCTTGGGCCCTTACGTCCTCAGCATCGGCGGCATCGAGCCCCGAAAAGGCTCCATCGAACTGCTGGAATCGATGGCCAGAGTGCGGGTACAGCGCCCCGATGTGCAGTTGGTGATCGCGGGCGGGGAGACGCTGTTCGACTACCGGGACTATCGCGCCGAGTGGGAGCGCACCGCACAACGCCTGGCCCTCTCCCCGGTGGTGCTCGGGCCCGTCGCGCACGAGGAGCTGCCCTGGCTGGTGGCTGCGGCGAACACGTTTGCGTTCCCCTCCACCAAGGAGGGATTCGGCCTTGCCGCGATGGAGGCGCTGGCCGCCGGGGTGCCGGTGGTGACCTCCGACCTGCCGGTGTTGCGTGAGGTCTTCGGCGGCGCGGTGCGCCTCGCGGCGACACCGGAGGACTTCGCTGCGGCGCTGCTGGACAGCCTGGCCGTCCGGAACGAACGCATCGCCGCTGGTCGGGCGTTGGCCGCACGGCACACCTGGGCCGCGGCGGCCCGGGCACACCTCGCGCTGTACGGCCAGGTGGCGGCGCGAGCCGCCTGACCCGGGTCAAACGCGCCGGAAGGCCGCCCAGGTGAACGGCTGGACGGCCGCGGACGGGGTGGTGTGTTCGACCTGCGCCTGCGACACCAGCGTCCACTCCCGTCCGAGCTCGGCGGCCAGTCCCGCGGCGTCCCACCGGGCCACCGGCAGGCCCGAGCACGTGCTCGGCCCGTCCGGGGCGAAGGTGGCCAGCACCGCGACGGCATCCGGCTTGGTGGCCGCGGCCAGCACCCGCCGGTAGCGGGCCCGGTCGCCGGCCTCGGTGAGGAAGTGGAACGCGGCCCGGTCGTGCCAGACGTCGAACGGGCCGGTGGGCCGCCAGGCCAACACGTCAGCGGTCACCCACTCCACACGTTCGGCCGCCGCGCCGAGCCGGTCGCGAGCGATGCGCAGACCGGCGCCCGAGACGTCCAGCACGCACAGCCGGCCGTGGCCGCGAGCCACCAGCTCGTCCACCAACGGCGAGGCGCCCCCGCCCACGTCGATGACGCTGTGCTCCGCGTGCACGCCGAGCTCGTCGAACAACCGCAGCGAGACCGCCGCGCGGCTCTGGTACCAACTGCGCGTGGCCTCGCCCTGTGCGTAGGTCTGGTCCCAGTGCGCCGCCGTCATGTCCACCTCGCTCGCTTGCCGGGTGAACCGGATCCTCTCGGGCATTCCAACGACACCGCAAACCCGACATGTCCTCATTACCGGGCCGCGACCCCACCCCGGTCTACGCTCGTGCCGTCCAAGGGGGGACGATGATCGACGCGATGTTTGCTGCCACGCGGGGGTTGGTGACCAGGTCGGCGCTGGTGGGCGCGGCCGTGGGGTCATTTCTGATTCTTCGCCCCGCCGCACTGCCCGCCGCCGGGGACACGGTGCCCCCGGCGCCGAGCGACAACCAAGTGATGGTGTCCATCTCCGCTCCGACACAGGTGCCGCCCGAGGACACCGCGTCGGTGGGTACCGCCGTGCACGAGGTGCAGGACGGAGACCCGGTCGGTGGGATCACGATCGTGCTGGATCACCGTGCCGCGGGCACCGAGACGTGGAGCGAGGCCGGCCACGCGGTCACCGACAGCAAGGGCCGTGCCGTGTTCGTCTCGTCGATCCCGGTGAGCACGGACTTCCGCACCCGCGCCATGCCCGACCAGCGCCATCCCGCGGCCTCCAGCGCCACGGTCACCGTGCAGGCCACCAGCTAAGCCCGTCTACCTCTGAGCCAACGTCAGCGAAAGCGAGCGCTATAGCGCTCGCTTTCGCTGACGTTAGGCGTTGTCCACAGGGGTCGCGCGGGGGCGACGCTCCGGCGTCCACTATCTAGCGGTGTCCGGCACAAAACTCGAGCGCCCTCGCCGACGTGGTGGGGTGGAGCAGGCCGCGGCAATGCAGGGCAACGTGCTCGGTCGCCGGCAGCTGTATGCACTTGGCTGCACCCGCAGCGAGGTGCGCGCCGAGATCCGGGCCGGCCGGTGGCGACGGCGCGGCCACCAGACGGTGCAGGTCGGAGACCCGGACGAGACGACCCCCTGGTGGCACGCACTGATCGAGGTCGGGCCCGCCGCCGTACTTGATGGCGTCAGTGCCCTGGTCGCGGTGGGACTCCGCACCGTGACCGAGGACCAGGTCCATGTCGCTGTTCCCCAAGGCGCTTGGTTTCGCCGATGCCGAGGCGTCCAGGTGCACGAGACCCGCCGTTTCCGCGAGGAAGACGTTATCCGGGACGGGATCCCGCGGACGAAGGCCGCGACGGCGGCGGTGCATGGCGCATTGTGGGCACGTACCCGTCGCGAAGCAGCGCTGCTTGTCGTCGCCCCGGTGCAGCAACGGTTGGTGCCGGTGCTGGATCTGGCAGACGCAATAGCCCTGGTCAGGCGGGACAAACGCCGTGGGCTCCTGCACGGTTTGTTGGCGGATGTGAGTGACGGGGTCGAATCACTCGGCGAGGGCGACTTCGCTGTCGCGTGCCGTCGTCGCGGCTTTCCGAGGCCAACGCGACAGGTGGCGCGACAGACTCCGTCGGGCCGGTTCGTTTACGACGTCGTCTGGGAGGACTACGACCTCGAGGTCGAGATTGACGGGGCCCAACACCTCGACGCAACCGAAGCCGCCCGGGACACGTTGAAGCAGAACGCGTCGGCGCTCACCGGGCGGATCGTCCTGCGCATTCCCAACTTCGCCTTCCGCACCGATCCGGAGCCGTTCCTGGACCAGATCGGGGCAGTGCTGCTCGCCCGCGGGTGGAACGCGCCACAACGTCAGGGGTATTCCTGCACCACGTCCGCGACGTTGACATCGGTTCGCAACCCCCGCCACACCGGGGCCCGCAACCGCCCGTCGTGCGTCCACTCGGTGAACCCAACCTCGCCCACCAACTCCGGGCGCACCCACGCTGCATCTCGGGTATCCGCCCGCGGCACCGTGTCGCCGAACGGATTCACGTCGCTCGCCAACCCCTGCAACTGCGCGAGCAGAGCGCGCCGCCCATCGATGGTGAGCCCGGTGCCCACCCGCCCGGCGTAGACCAGCGTCCCGTCGCCGGCGGGCAGCCCGACCAACACCGAGCCCAGTCCCCCGGACAACCCCCCACGCCCGGCCCGCCATCCGCCGATCACCACGGCCTGCGTCGCCACGTGCTTGACCTTGATCCACGCCGACGAGCGACGTCCCGGCTCATAACGCGACGTCAGAAGCTTGGCCACGACACCTTCCAGGCGCGCGCTTCGGCTCAGCTCCATGGCCTCGGCGCCGACGCCGGGCAGATACGGCGGGACCTGCCAGCCCGGCGCGTCCAGGCCGAGGTCCTCCAGCGCCGCGCGGCGCTCGGTCCAGGGCAGCCCGATCAGGTCCTGCCCGCCCAGGCGGAGCACGTCGAAGCCGAACCAGGCGATCGGCGCCCGCTGGCCCAGCCCGCGCCGCTGCAGGGCGCCGAAGCTGACCCGACCGGCCGGGTCGAACGCCACGATCTCCCCGTCCAGCACGGAATCGTCGGGCACCGCCGAGGACAGGCCGGCCAGTTCCGGGAAGCCCGCGGTGGTATCCCGTCCGGTGCGCGACCAGAGCCGAGCCCGACCGGCCCGCACGCTCACCGGCGTGCGCAGCCCGTCCCATTTCATCTCGAAGGCGTAGCGCTCCTCCACCGCCGGTCCGGGCAATGGCCCGGCGGTCGCCAGCATGGGCCGCGGTGGCTCCTCCACCCGCCCATCCTGCCCTCAGGCGCAGCCGATGCACGTCCGGGCGACGGGACGCGCCTGCAGCCGGGCCGAGGCGATCGGCTTCCGGCAGGATTCGCAGGTCCCGTAACGGCCGGCGGCCAGGCGTTCCCGCGCGGCCTGGATCTCCCCGAGATGCGCCCACCCGGCGTCGAGCAGGGCACTGGTCCGCGCCCGGTCGTAGGCGGTGGTGCCCTCCGGGTCGTGCTCGTCGTCGGTGGTGGCACCGATCGCCGCGTCGTAGAGGTCGAGGTCGCCCGCCAGCCCGTCGATGCGTTCCCGGGTCTCGGTCTCCTCTACGTCCAACAGCGCGGCGGCGTCCACCGGCTCAGGCGGTGGTCAGCGGTAGGAGCTTGGGCGGAGCGGTGAAGGCGGCGTGCGAGAGCGCGACGCGTTCGGCGTCCACCGGCCCGTACTTGGTGGTGCGCTGACGGACCGGACGACCGATGCCGGTGGCGATCTCCTCGATCTCGGCGGGGGTCTTCACCGACCCGTACTCGGAGCCGGCCATCCGCGAGATGGTCTCCTCCATCAACGTCCCGCCCAGGTCGTTGACGCCGGCCCGCAGCATCGCCCGGGTGCCGTCGGTGCCCAGCTTCACCCAGGACGTCTGGATGTTGTCGATGCGCCCGTGCAGCAGCAGGCGGGCCATCGCGTGCACGGCCAGGTTGTCCCGCTGCGTCGGACCCGGACGGGCCACCCCGGCCAGGTAGATCGGTGCACTGTGGTGGACGAACGGCAGCGGAACGAACTCGGTGAACCCGCCGGTTTCGCCCTGCAACTTGGCCAGCAGTTTCAGGTGCGCGACCCAGTGCGCCGGGGTGTCCACATGGCCGTACATCATCGTCGAGGACGAGCGGATGCCCAGCGAGTGCGCGGTGGTGACCACCTCGATCCACGCCGAGGTGGGCAGCTTGCCCTTGGTCAGCACCCAGCGCACCTCGTCGTCGAGGATCTCCGCCGCGGTGCCCGGAATCGTGTCCAGGCCGGCTTCCTGAGCCCCCGTCAGCCATTCCTTGATGGACAGGCCGGTGCGGGTGGCCCCGTTGACCACCTCCATCGGACTGAACGCGTGCACGTGCATGCCCGGCACGCGTTCCTTCACCGCGCGGGCGATGTCGAAGTACGCGGTGCCCGGCAGGTCGGGGTCGATACCGCCCTGCATGCACACCTCGGTGGCCCCGTAGGACCAGGCTTCCTCGGCGCGGTCGGCCACCTGAGACAGCGACAGCGAGTACGCGTCGGCGTCGGTGCGCCGCTGGGCGAAGGCGCAGAACCGGCAGCCGGTGTAGCAGACGTTGGTGAAGTTGATGTTCCGGTTCACCACGTAGGTGACGTCGTCGCCGACCACGTCGTGGCGGATCCGGTCGGCCAGGTCCAGCAGCGCGGTCAGTGCCGGGCCGTCGCTGGTCATCAGCGCCAGCGCCTGATCATCCGTCAGATCCGCCGGGTTGTCCTCGGCGGCGCGTAGTGCCTCACGCACATCGCCGGGCAGCCGCTCCGGGGCGGCCAGGATGCGGGTGGCCTCCTCGCGGACGCTGTCCCAGTCCCCGTAGGCGGCGTCGAAGTCCGAACGGGTCTCGGTGAGCCGACCCTCGTCGTCGATCGCGGTGTGCAGGTCGGTGCGCCCACTACCCGCACCGCCCCAGTCCGGGTCGGGCTCCTGCCAGGGCAGCCCGACCGCGACCGGGCCGCCGCGGGATAGGTGCGTGTCCGGGTCGGTCAACGCGCGCACGTGCGGCAGCACCCGCGGGTCGATCCACGGTTCGCCGGCCCGGACGTACTCGGGGTGCACGGTCAACCGCTCGGCCAGGGTGAAGCCGGCGGCCTCGGTGGCGGCGCGCAACGTCTCGATGGCGGGCCACGGCCGCTCGGGGTTCACGTGGTCCGGGGTCAGCGGGGACACGCCACCCCAGTCGTCCACGCCGGCTCCGAGCAGCGGCGCCAGATCCTCCGGCGCGGACAGGTTCGGCGGGGCCTGCACCCGGGCCTTCGGGCCGAGCACCACCCGGGCAGTGGCGACTGCGGCGAGGTACTCGTCGACCTCCGCGTCCGGCCAGGTGCGCATCGCGGTATCCGGCTTGGCCCGGAAGTTCTGGATGATCGTTTCCTGGATGTGCCCGTAGGCCCGGGCCACCTTGCGGATCGCGAACAGCGACTCGGCGCGGTCGGTGAGCGTCTCGCCGATGCCGACCAGGATCCCGGTGGTGAACGGGACGTTGTGCCGGCCCGCGTCCTCCAGCACCCGCAGCCGCACCGCGGGGTCCTTGTCCGGGGAGCCGAAGTGCGCGCCGCCCTTCTCGGTGAACAGCCGGGTGGAGGTGGTCTCCAACATCATGCCCATGGACGGGGCGACCGGCTTGAGCCGAGCGAGCTCCGACCAGGTCATCACGCCGGGGTTGAGGTGCGGCAGCAGGCCGGTCTCCTCCAGCACCCGAATGGCCAGCGCGCGCACATAGTCCAACGTGGAGTCGTACCCGGCCTCATCCAGCCACTGCCGAGCCACCTCCCAGCGATCCTCCGGGCGATCACCCAGGGTGAACAGGGCTTCCTTGCAGCCCGCGGCCGCCCCGGCCCGGCAGATCTCCAGCACCTCATCCGGGGAGAGATACGGGGTCAACCCCTGCGTGCGCAGCTCGCCGGGGGTCACCACGAACGTGCAGTAGTGGCAGCGGTCCCGGCAGAGCTTGGTCACCGGCACAAAAACCTTGGGCGAGAAGGTCACCACGCCCGGCCGACCGGCCGCGACCAGGCCCGCGTCGCGCACCCGCGCGGCCGTGGTCATCAGGTCGGTGAGGTCGTCCCCGCGGGCGGCCAGCAGGGCGCGGGCCTCGTCGACGGAGATCGTCGCGCCGTCCCGAGCGCGGCGCAGGGCGCGCCGGATTTCGGTGGAGTTCGGCGGCGCTTCAGGGTGCGTCAGCGTCATCGCATCTCCAGGGCTCGTCTTCGGGCTGCCAGTAACGCAACAGCAGGTCCACCAGGTTTCCTTCCCGGTGGGGATCGGTCGGGAACCGTCCGTGTTCGTCGACCAGCGTATGCGCGTAGAGCAGATCCGCACCCAGCGGCTTCAGGGCCCTCTCGTTCGCGTCCGCGTGGTCGATCACGAAGGCGTCAATGACGTCGCCCAGCAACTCCGCCGCCGCGCGTGCGGTGTGCGGCTGAGCCTGCGTCGCCATCAGCGCCGCCCGGCTGGCGGCTCGCCGCGCCTCGCCGGGGTCGGTGATCTCGATGTTGCAGACGATCGGGGTCACCGCGATCACCGGGGCAGCCGCGGATCTGATCGCCTCCCGGATGCCGGGCACTGCCAGGATCGGCCCGAGGCTGGCGATGGGGTTGCTCGGCGCGATCAGGATCCGGTCGGCCCCGGCTATGGCGTCGAGCACGCCCGGCGCGGGCTTGGCGGCCTCCGCCCCGCGGTACTCGACGTCAAGCACGCGGTCCTCGGCCCGGCGCCGGACGTAGAACTCCTGGTAGTGCACGGTGCCGCAGTCCAGCCGGACGTGGGTCTCCACCTCATCGTCGCTCATCGGCAGCAGCGTCGGGCCCAGGCCTGACGCCTCGGCAAGCTCCGCGGTGACCGCCGACAGCGGGCGCCCGGCGCGCAGCGCCCCCGTCCGATACAGGTGAGTGGCCAGGTCGGTGTCCCCCAGGTTGAACCAAGGTTCCTCGCCGAGGTCGCGTAACGCGTCACGGGTCCGCCAGGTCTCGCCACGCAGGCCCCAGCCCCGCTCGGTGTCCTGACGATCCGTCAGCGTGTAGAGCACCGTGTCCAGGTCCGGGCACACCCGCAGCCCGTACCACCAGAGGTCATCGCCGGTATTGGCGACGATGGTCAGCTCGGTGGCCTCGACGCGGGTCAGCAGCGCACGCCAGAGCCTGGCCGCACCGATGCCCCCGCCGATCCCGACGATCACGATCTACTCCGGCAGGTCGAAGATTCCGGCCAGCGTGCGCACCTCGGCGTTACGCCCCGGGTGCGGCGCCTCCGGCTGGAGCAGCTTGGCGACCTGGAGTTCGGCCACGACCTTCGGGTCCCGGGGCATCGGGTTGCCCCAGCTGTCCTGGAAATACAGGTCACCGAAATCCGGGCGGGGACGAGCACCGCCGGCGTCGTGGTCCGCCGCCACGTAGCCGACCAGCTGGACCTGCGTCGGCGTGCAGCTCTTCGGCATGTTGAACAGCTTGCTGATCTCCTCCCGCCGGCCGGTGATCAGGCCGGTACCCAGGCCCTCATCCACCGCGGCGAGCAGGGCCGAACCGACGGCAAGGCCGCACTCGAACGAGGTCAACCACTCGGCGAAGCCGGGGGTCTCGTGAGCCTCAACGTCATCAGCGGTGAGCACGGTGTCGCCGATGGACTCCTCGGACCAGCCCTCACCGGTGGGCAGCGCCCGGGCCCTCATCATCCGCATGAGGTTTTCCTTGACCGGCTTCCAGCCGGCCATGTCCTGCACCCACACGATGGCGACCGGGGCCTGGGCGGCCTGCGGCTGGTTGTACAGGGCGTCGATCAGCCCGTCGCGAATGTCATCCGGCGTCTCGCCCTTGGTGATCACCACCGCCTTGCGCACCAACTGGGCGTTGCCGTGTTGGCTCTGCAGGCGTGCGGCCTCCAGGATCTTCTGCACTTTCTCCTTCTCCACCGGCAGGTCCGGTTGGAAGTAACGGATGGTGCGACGCGTCCCAACAGCTTCTTTGAACTCCATCGTTCAATCCCTCCGTCAGGGCGCCGGCAGGCGTTACCGCCGGACCGTCGAACACCGGCAGCGTAAGGCTCACCGTGGTGCCCGCGCCGGGACGGGACCGGACGGTCAAGCCACCGCCCATCGCGTTCACCAACCGTTGGGTGACCACCAGACCCAGTCCGGCGCCGGATTCCCCACCGGCCTGCGCGCCGAGGCGGTCGAATGGCGTGAACAGTCGGGCGATGAGTTCTTCTCCGATGCCCTCGCCGGTGTCGCGCACCCGAATGTTCAGCTCGGCCCCGACGACGTAGGCGATGATCTCTACCTCGCCGTCGGGTCGGTTGTACTTGATCGCATTGGACACCACGTTGAGCAACACCTGGCGCAGCCGTCGAGGGTCGGCCAGCACCACCGCGTGCTCGTCCAGGTCCTCGGCACACACCCGCAGGCCACGTTGGGCGGCCAACGGCTCCAGCAGTTCCACGGCCTGGTGCACCAACGGGGCGACCCGCACCGGGGATCGTTCGATGGTCACCGCACCG
>DASQPJ010000200.1:0-9039 GCA_035644015.1 Sporichthyaceae bacterium | reverse complement strand
TGCGGGTGCACCTGGCCGATGCACCCGCCACGGACCACGGGTGGGTAGCCGCGCTGCGCGATCCGGTGCTGGCGCCCGCGATGGCCGCGCTGCACGCCAATCCGCAGCGCAAGTGGACGGTCGCTGACCTGGCCGCGGCAGTGACGGTGTCGCGTTCGGTGCTCGACGAGCGGTTCCGCAACGTGCTCGGGCGGTCCCCGATCAAATATCTGACGGAGTGGCGGATGCACGTGGCGCAGGACCTGTTGACCGCCACGGACCTCAGCGTGGGGGCGGTCGGTCGACGGGTCGGCTACGACTCCGAGGAGGCTTTCAGTCGGGCGTTCAAACGCGCCCGGGGCAGCGCGCCCGGAGCCTGGCGGCTCCGGGCGCGGGCCGCGATCAGCTCTCCCGCGCCGCAGCGGTGAGCACCGACGGGTTCGGGTAGTCCTCGCAGTGCTGGTAGGCGTAGGTGAGTCGGACCAGTCCATTGCGGCCGACCACGAATTCCTTCACCGCCCGCCAGGGGTCATCAACCAGCGGGTGCCCGGCGGCTCGCCGGTCCTGCTGGAAGGCCGTGCCGATCTCCGCCGGGTGCGCCCAGTACTCGGCCGGCGCTTCGGGCAGGATCCGCTCGAGTTGCCACTGCCCGATCCCGTAGGCGCGGTAGGCCTCGTGCTCGGGGTCGCAGAGCATCGGGCAGGGCAGGCCGTGCTCGGTGTGGTAGGCCGCGGCGCGGACGGGCTCGCCCTGGCTGATGATGACCGGGGTCAGCCCGGCGTCGGAGTAGCGCTGCAGGTCGGTCTTCAGCCGGGCGGCCCGTTCGAAGCCGCACCAGCAACCGAAATGGCGCCAGAACATCAGCAGGGCCGGACCGGTGCTCCAGAACTCTGCCAATTGGCGCTCCCGGCCGGTGTGGTCGAGGAGCGTGAGATCCGGTGCCGGGGTTCCCGGCGGGAGTGGGTTGCCCTCGTCCTCCTGCGGGCCGGCGGTCCATCGGTGCAACCACTCGGCCTCCGCGACGGTGATCAGATCCTGCGTCAGTTCCATGTCGGTTCTCCTCGGTTCACGTGTGTGCCTGCGCCCATGGTTGTCGCGGATCGGCGGCCTGACCCTGACTGAGACACCGGGCCACTTGACCGGGACGCGGGACTTTGAGCACCGACACCCTGCGCGCCGTTCAGCAAAATTTTTCGCGCCCGATCCGGGGTGAACGTCACCGAACCAGGACAAGCACGTCTCATCCGTTCGGCCGGCGTGTGAAACAAACCTTGCGGGGCCGCGCAGGTCCTCCTGTACTGCTCCAAACGGGTGGTGGTGCGGGTGGCGGGAGGAACTGTGCGTCAGACGCGCGCGGGCAAGGACGGATCGGTCGACCGGCTCGACACGGATGCCGTTGCGACCTTCGATCTGGTTGCCGCGGACATCGAGGCGACCGTGGTCAACCCCCGGCTGTTCGACTTCGGTCCGGACCCGGAACTGCCGGTGACCGCTCCGGTGGCCGCGCTGCCGCCGTGGATGCGGGCCACCGCGCCGGCCCAGCCCGACGTTGAGGCCGTGTCGACCTCGGATCGCCGCGGGCGCTCGCTGCCGCGGGCCCGGGGCCACCGGCGTCACGCCACGATCGAGGCTCCTGTCGTTGAGGTGCTGGTCGTCGAGGCCCCGGCGCCGGTCGAGGTCCCGGTCGAGCTCCCGATGCCGACGCCCGCGCCGCGGACGGTGGCCGAGGCCGCCGCAGCCGCCCTTTTCCTGACCGTCCAGGGTGACATCGCCACAGCTGCCGCTCCTGCCGTGCCGGCCCCGGCTCCGGTGCTGAGCCGCGTCGCGGCCAAGCCCACCCGTGGCGACAAGGTCCGCCGGGCCACCGGTTGGGCGGGCCTGGCCATGGCACTCGGTGGTGGCCTCGGTGCGCTCTACATCGGCATGACCGGCGGTTCGAGCACGCCGACCCCGCTGCCCGATTCCCAGCTCGCCGCCGGACAGTGGGTGGTGCACAACATCGGCGCGAAGGCCTCGCTGCTCGCGCCCGCATCGGTGGCCAAGGCGCTGACCAAGGACGGCTTCGACCCCGGTCGGATCATTCCCTATGCTGACGGGCCATCAGGTTCCACTGGTGCCGTGGCGAGCCCGGACTGGAAGTGCTGCAACGTGCTGTTGGCGACCACCCCGGTCGGCGACAGCTCGGTGCGTGACGGTCTGCCGACCGCGCTGCGTCCGGCCTACGACCAGTCCCGCGCGCTGGCCTCGTTCACCGAGGCCGGGCGCACCACAGAGATCCGTCAGGTGTTGGACGGCACCACGGCGCAGGTCGCCGCGTCCCTCGCCAGCGAGCACACCGTGCTGGTCAACGCCGGCAAGGAGGTGCTGGCCAGCAAGAAGCTGCACCTCAGTGCCGAAGCCACGCGGGCGGTCAAGGCCGGCCGGGTCGACTCCCGGGTGTTGTTGGCGATCGTCGGTATCGCCAGCCGGCACGAGGTCTCCGTGCTGGACTTCCCGATCGCTGACGCGGAAACCGCGGTCGGCGGACTGGCCCGCGAGGTACGCATCGACAAGCTGGACGGCAAGCCGCTGGCCGCGGGCATTGCCACGGTCAGCGATGCGGATGCCTTCCTGAACATGCAGGTGGACCCGTACAAGCCGGCCTCCATGGCGCTGGGCGACGAGGAGACCGGTAGCGCTGTGTCGGTGCTGGACATCCGCTACGACGCGCCGGGTCCGCTGGGCCTGATCACGCCCCGCGGCTAGCTCTTGGGCGCCGCCTAGACTCACCCGCGGAGCGCACGCGACGCGGGGAGAGCAACGGTGGGTGCACGGATTCTGGACGGTAAGGCCACCGCGGCCGCGATCCGCGCGGAACTGCGCGAGCGGGTGACGGTGCTGGCGGCTCGTGGTGTGGTGCCGGGCCTGGGCACGGTGCTGGTCGGCGACGACCCCGGCAGCCACTCCTACGTGGCCGGCAAGCATCGGGACTGCGCGGAGATCGGCATCGCGAGCATCCGCCGCGACCTGCCCGCCACCGCCACCCAGGCCGAGGTCGAGCAGGCGGTGGCCGAGCTCAACGCCGACCCCGCCTGCACCGGATTCATCGTGCAGTTGCCGTTGCCCAAGGGCCTGGACGCCAACCGTGTGCTGGGCCTGGTCGACCCGAACAAGGACGCCGACGGCCTGCACCCGATCAACCTGGGCAAGCTGGTGCTGGGCGAGGACGCGCCGCTGCCCTGCACCCCGCGGGGCATCGTGGAACTGCTCGCCCGCTACGGCATTTCCACCGCCGGCGCCGACGTCACCGTGGTCGGCCGCGGCGTGACTGTCGGCCGCCCGCTGGGACTGCTGCTCACCCGGCGCGCGGAGAACGCCACCGTCACCCTGTGCCACACCGGCACCCGTGACCTCGCCTCTCACGTGCGTCGCGCGGACATCGTGGTGGCCGCGGCCGGGGTGCGGGGGTTGATCACCGCGGAGATGGTCGCCCCCGGCGCGGTGGTCCTGGATGTGGGCACCTCGCGCTCGGCGGAGGGCAAGCTGGTCGGTGACGTCGATCCGAAGGTGGCCGAGGTGGCCGGCTGGCTGGCCCCGATGCCCGGCGGCGTGGGTCCGATGACCCGCGCGATGCTGGTGGACAACGTGGTGCTGGCCGCGGAGCGAGCGCTGGCATGAGTGGCCGGCACGGCCGTCCGGAGGTGGAGGTGCCCGAGGCGGCGCCGGTGCCGGCACGCCGCGGGTCCGCCGTCCGGGAGTTGCTGGTCGGCGAGTGGCCGCTGCTGGCGGTGCTCGGGGTGTGTCTGGCCGGGCTGATCGTGGTGCTGGACAACCACTTCCGGCGGGGCACCGTGCTGTTCGCCGGTGGGTTGGTGCTGGCCGCCGGTTTGCGCTTGGTGCTGCCCACCCCAGAGGCTGGGTCCTTGGCCGTTCGCTCCCGGTTCACCGACGTGTTGACACTGGGTGCGCTGGGGCTGGGTGTGCTGCTCACCGCCCTGGTCGTGCCGCCACCGACATGAGCTAGAGTTTCGACGGAAATCTCTTGATGCCGAGATATATCGGTGCCGCGACGAAGGGACGAGCAGGATGGCGCGCAAGGGCAAGGTCACCGTTGTCGGAGCAGGTTTCTACGGGTCGACCACCGCGCTTCGCCTGGCGGAGTACGACATCTTCTCCGAGGTCGTGCTCACCGACATCGTCGAGGGCAAGCCAGAGGGCCTGGCCCTGGACATGAACCAGTCCCGGCCGATCGAGGGCTTCGAGACCAAGCTGACCGGCGCGACCACCACCGCTGACGGCGGCGGCTACGAGCTGACCGCAGGTTCGGACATCGTGGTGATCACCGCGGGCCTGCCGCGCAAGCCGGGCATGAGCCGCATGGACCTCATCGAGACCAACGCCAAGATCGTGCGCGGGGTCGCGGAGAACATCGTGAAGCACTCCCCGGACGCGGTGATCGTGGTCGTGTCCAACCCGCTGGACGAGATGACCGCGCTTACTCAGCTCGCCTCGGGCCTACCCAAGAGCAGGGTCATCGGCCAGGCGGGCATGCTCGACACCGCCCGGTTCACCAACTTCGTGGCCGAGAAGCTCGGCGTCGAGGTCGGCGCGGTGACCACGCTGACCCTCGGCTCGCACGGCGACACGATGGTGCCGGTGCCCAGCGCCTGCAACGTCAACGGCAAACCGCTGGCCGACATGCTCTCCGCCGACGAGATCGAGGACCTGGTGGTACGCACCCGCAACGGTGGCGCCGAGGTCGTCGCGCTGCTCAAGACCGGCTCGGCGTACTACGCCCCGTCGGCCGCCGCGGCCCGCATGGTCAAGGCCATTGCCACCGACTCCGGTGCGGTCATGCCTGTCTGTTGCTGGGTGGACGGCGAGTACGGCATCAACGGCGTGTACCTCGGCGTCGAGGCCGAGCTGGGCGCGGGCGGCGTGAAGAAGGTCGTCGAGCGCGATCTGACGGACAGTGAGTTGGCTGCGCTCAAGGCGGCCGCCGAGGCCGTGCGCGCCAAGCAGGGCGACGTCGCCAACCTCTGATCACCCGTTGCGTCCGACGAAGTGGTGTCGACGGCGAGCCACTTCTTCGGACGCAAGGCCTCAAGGGGCCTGCTCAGGACACGGGGTCAGAGGCCGGCCAGGGCCTGGTTGAAGGTGGCCGACGGACGCATCACCGCGGACGCCAGGGCGTCGTCGGGGCGGTAGTAGCCGCCGATGTCGGCCGGGGAGCCCTGGACCGCCAGCAGCTCGGCGGTGATCGTCTGCTCCTGGCTCGCCAGGTTCTTCGCCAGGCCGCCGAAGGCCGCCGCGAGGTCGGTGTCGTCGGTCTGCTGCGCCAGCTCCTGGGCCCAGTACAGGGCGAGGTAGAAGTGGCTGCCACGGTTGTCGATCGAGCCGACCTTGCGAGCCGGCGACTTGTTCTCGTCCAGGAAGGTGCCGGTCGCGCGGTCGAGGGTGTCGGCCAGGATTTGCGCGCGCTGGTTGCCGGTCGCGTTCGCCAGGTGCTCGAAGCTGACGGCGAGGGCCAGGAACTCGCCCAGGCTGTCCCAGCGCAGGTAGTTCTCCTTGACCAGCTGCTGCACGTGCTTGGGGGCCGACCCGCCGGCGCCGGTCTCGAACAGGCCGCCGCCGTTGATCAACGGCACCACCGAGAGCATCTTGGCCGACGTGCCCAGCTCCAAGATCGGGAACAGGTCGGTCAGGTAGTCGCGCAGCACGTTGCCGGTGACGCTGATGGTGTCCTCGCCCTTGCGGATCCGGTCGAGGCTGTAGGCGATCGCGTCCACCGGCGCGAGGATCTTGATCTCCAGCCCCTCGGTGTCGTGCTCGGGCAGGTAGGCGTTCACCTTCTCGATCAGCTGCGCGTCGTGCGCCCGGGTCTCGTCGAGCCAGAACACCGCCGGCGTTCCGCTCGCGCGGGCGCGGGTCACGGCGAGCTTCACCCAGTCGCGGATCGGGACGTCCTTGGTCTGGCAGGCGCGCCAGATGTCGCCGGCGCTGACCACCTGCTCGAGCAGCGTGTCGCCCGCGCTGTTCTTGACCCGGACGGTGCCGGGGTTGCGGATCTCGAAGGTCTTGTCGTGGCTGCCGTACTCCTCGGCGGCCTGCGCCATCAGGCCGACGTTGGGCACCGAGCCCATGGTGGCCGGGTCGTAGGCGCCGTTGGCCCGGCAGTCGTCGATCACGACCTGGTAGATACCGGCGTAGCTGCTGTCGGGGATGACAGCGAGGGTGTCGTGCTCGGCGCCGTCGGGGCCCCACATGCGGCCCGAGGTCCTGATCATGGCCGGCATCGAGGCGTCCACGATCACGTCGCTCGGCACGTGCAGGTTGGTGATGCCGCGGTCGGAGTCGACCATGGCGATGTCGGGACCGTCGGCGAGCGCCCGGTCGAACGCGGCCTTGATCGCAGGCCCGTTGCTCAGCTTGTCCAGCCCGGCGTAGATGCCGCCCAGGCCGTCGTTCGGGCTCAGGCCGGCGGCGGCCAGATCCTCGCCGTACTTCGCGAACACGTCGGCGAAGTAGGCCTGCACGACGTGGCCGAAGATGATCGGGTCGGAGACCTTCATCATGGTCGCCTTGAGGTGGGCCGAGAACAGCACGCCCTCGTCCTTGGCGCGCTGCACCTGGGCGGCCAGGAACTCGCGCAACGGACCGACCCGCATGGCGGTGGCGTCCACCACCTCGCCGGCCAGCACCGTAAGGCCCGCCTTGAGCACGGTGACCGCGCCGTCGTTGCCGGTGAGCTCGATGGTCAGGGTGTCGTCGGCCGGGATCACGACCGACTTCTCGTTGGAGCGGAAGTCGTCGGCGCTCATGGTGGCCACGTTGGTCTTTGAGTCGGCGCTCCAGACGCCCATCCGGTGCGGGTGCTTGCGGACGTAGTTCTTGACCGACGCGGGCGCGCGGCGGTCGGAGTTGCCCTCGCGCAGCACCGGGTTGACCGCGCTGCCCTTGACCTTGTCGTACTTGGCCCGATCGGCCTTCTCCGCGTCGGTCTTCGGGTCCTCCGGGTAGTCGGGCAGGTCGTAGCCCTGCCCCTGCAGCTCGGTGATCGCGGCCTTGAGCTGCGGGGTGGAGGCCGAGATGTTGGGCAGCTTGATGATGTTGGCGGCCGGGGTCTTGGCCAGCGCGCCCAGCTCGGCGAGCGCGTCACCGATCCGCTGCTGCTCGGTCAGCCGCTCCGGGAACTGCGCGATGATCCGGCCGGCGAGAGAGATGTCCCGTGTCTCCACCTCGATCCCCGCGGTGGACGCGTACGCCTGGATGATCGGCAGGAACGAGTAGGTCGCCAGCAGCGGCGCCTCGTCGGTCCGGGTGTAGATGATCGTCGCCATGGGTACGGACAGCCTCCTGCGGTCGCCGGCGTGCGTGCTGGACTCATATTACCTTGACGTCAAGATACCTGGGTCGGCGCCGGGTCGGCGCCCGGCCCCGCTCGGCTGCAAGAATGCCCTCCATGTCCGACCGTCCCCGGGTGCTCTCCGGCATCCAGCCCACTGCCGACTCGTTCCATCTCGGCAACTACCTGGGGGCGGTTCGGCAGTGGGTGCGCCTGCAGGACGACCATGAGGTGTTCTTCTTCATCGCCGACCTGCACGCGATCACCGTCGACTACGACCCCGCGAAACTGCGGGCGCGTACCCGTATCTCCGCCGCGCAGCTACTCGCGGCCGGGCTGGATCCGGAGCGTTGCGCGCTGTTCGTGCAGAGCCAGGTGCCCGAGCATGCGCAGCTGGCCTGGGTGATGAACTGCCTCACCGGTTTCGGTGAGGCCTCCCGAATGACCCAGTTCAAGGACAAGTCCGCCAAGGGCGGCACGGACCGGGCCACCGTCGGGTTGTTCACCTATCCGATCCTGCAGGCCGCGGACATCCTGCTGTACCAGGCCGACCATGTGCCGGTCGGCGAGGACCAACGCCAGCACCTGGAGCTGACCCGCGACCTCGCGCAGCGGTTCAATCACCGCTACGGCGACACCTTCACCGTGCCGTCCCCGTACATCCTCAAGGCCACCGCGAAGATCGTGGACCTGCAGGAGCCGACGGCAAAGATGAGTAAGTCCAACTCCTCACCGTCGGGCATCGTGGAGTTGCTCGACGAGCCGAGCGTGTCGGCCAAGAAGATCCGCTCCGCGGTCACCGACTCCGGTCGGGAAATCGTGTTCGACGAGGTCAACAAGCCCGGCGTGGCCAACCTGCTGACGATCGCCGCGGAACTGACCGGAACCCCGATCGAGGAGCTGGTGACCGGCTACGACGGCCGGGGTTACGGGGATCTGAAGAAGGATGTGGCGGCCGCGGTGACCGAGTTCGTCACCGGATTCCGGGAGCGCACCGCGCGTTACCTCGACGACACCGCGGCGCTGGATGCGGTGCTCGCCAATGGCGCCGCGCGGGCGGGTGCGGTGGCCGGGCAGACCCTGGCTGCGGTCTACGACCGCATCGGGTTCCTGGCGGCCAAGGGCTGACGTGGCGGGCCGGACGGAGCATACGATCGGGGTCGCGATCGCGATTCCCGAACCGCACGGACGAGAACTGCAGTCCTGGCGCGAGCAGTTCGGCGACCCGGCGGCGCGCAAGATCCCGGCGCACGTGACGCTGCTGCCGCCCACCGTGGTCGCCGAGGACGAACTGCCCACGATCGAGGAGCACCTGTTGCGCGCGGCTGCGGCGAGTGAGCCGTTCGGCCTCCACCTGCGCGGCACCGGTACCTTCCGGCCGGCTTCCTCGGTGGTATTCGTGACGCTGGCCGAGGGCATCTCCGCGTGCGAAATGTTGGAGGCCAAGGTGCGCTCGGGCCCATTGGGCCGCCGGGCGCTGGACTTCGCCTACCACCCGCACGTGACCGTGGCGCACGATCTACTGGACGCCGCACTGGATCACGCCTTCGACACATTGGCCGGCTACGACGCCCGCTTCCAGGTCTGGGGTTTCAGCCTTTACGCGCACGGGCTGGACGGGGTGTGGCGTCCGCAGCGCGACTTCGCCTTCGCGGGGGCCTTCCCGAACGCCCCCGACGAATAGCCACCCGACGTGAGGCCGCGTCAGGTACCCAATGCAATAAGGGTTCGAGTAC
>DASQPJ010000199.1:0-8170 GCA_035644015.1 Sporichthyaceae bacterium | reverse complement strand
CCGCCGGTGGCCAGAATGACGGCCGGAGCCTCGAAGCAGACGAACCGGCCGGTCTCGCGCCAGTAGCCGAAGGCGCCGGCGATGTTGCCGCGGTTGGTGCCGTGGGCCGTCTCGCCGGTGCCGTCGGTGAGCAGCCGGGTAATCGTGCACTCCATGTACACGTCGATGCCCAGGGCCACCACGCGCTTCTGCAGGGTGCGGATCATCTCCAGGCCGGTGCGGTCACCGACGTGGGCCAGCCGCGCGTAGCGGTGGCCACCGAAGTCGCGCTGGGAGATCAGACCGTCGGGGGTGCGGTCGAACAGCGCGCCGTACTCCTCGAGTTCCTGGACGCGGTCCGGGGCCTCCTGCGCGTGCAATTGGGCCATCCGCCAGTTGTTCAGCATCTTGCCGCCGCGCATGGTGTCCCGGAAGTGGACCTGCCAGTTGTCGTCCGGCCAGACATTGCCCATCGCGGCGGCGATGCCACCCTCGGCCATCACCGTGTGTGCCTTGCCGAGCAGGGACTTGCAGACCACCGCGGTGCGGGCGCCCGCCTCGTGCGCGGCGATCGCCGCGCGCAGACCGGCGCCACCGGCGCCGATCACGAGCACGTCGTAGCTGTGCCGTTCGAGCTCAGTCATACGTCGGTCCCTCTAAAAGAAGCGCGGGTCGTGGAAGGCGCCGGAGGCCACCAACGACACGTAGGCGTCGGCCAGCGCGACCCCGAACAGCGAGATCCAGGCGAACTGCATGTGACGCGTGTTCAGCTTCGACACCTGCGTCCAGGCCCAGTAGCGGATCGGATGCTTGGAGAAGTGGTTAAGTCGGCCGCCCATGGCGTGCCGGCAGGAGTGGCAGGACAGGCTGTAGAGCCACAGCAGCGCCGCGTTGGTGAGCAGGACCAACGTGCCCAGGCCCATGTGGCCCCAGCCGGCCCCGCCGTGCGCGTGCGCCAGGCCCGACTCCTGCTTGAAGGCGTGGATCGCGTCCCAGCTCAGGATCACGTTGAGCACCAGACCGGCGTAGAAGAAATACCGGTGCAGGTTCTGCCCGATCAGCGGGAAGCGGGTCTCCCCGGTGTACTTGGCGTGCGGCTCGGCCACGGCGCAGGCCGGCGGTGACTGCCAGAAGGACCGGTAGTAGGCCTTGCGGTAGTAGTAGCAAGTGAGCCGGAAGCCCAGCGGCACCACCAGGATGATCAGGGCCGGGGACAGCGCCCACCAGTGCCCGATCGGGGTGCCGAAATCGTCCGACCCGGACCGGCATCGTTCGACGATGCAGGGGGAGTAGAACGGGGAGAGCAGATGGCTCTGCTCCTGCACGTACGCGGTGTTGATGAACGCGCGAATCGTCGAATAGACAATGAACGAGACGAACACGATCACCGTGATCAGTGGTTGCAACCACCAACGGTCCTTGCGCAATGTCCGGGCGGCTATCTGAGCGCGTCCCGGCGAAAAGACTCCGGTACCAGCCATGAATTCGGCACTCCTGCGATGGGATCCGGTCGGTGCGCCCGATGCCGGTCTGTCGGCATCATCCCGCACTAGGTGACTCGCGAGTAAGCCGGGTGGTGTGCCTGTGGTCACATGCCGGCAACACTCCACGTGGAGGTGTGGGACCACCCCCGGCGTGTGCGCTGCGTCACGCCGCCCGGGCCCCGAATTGCCACCCCGGGCGCCCTCGCGGACACTTGCCGAATGGCGAGTTCCGGAGCGGCCGACGGCGACCATGCGCAGCGGGTGGCCGCGCTGGTCGCGCAGTACGCCGCGATCCCGCCGGATGCCCCGGTGCGCCTGGCCAAGCGCACCTCGAACCTGTTCCGGGACCGGGCGCGCAGCTCGGCCCCACGGCTGGACGTGCGGCCCTTCGACAACGTGCTGTCCGTCGACCCGGTGGCCCGTACGGCTTGCGTCGAGGGCATGGTCACCTACGAGAAGCTGGTCGACGCGACGCTGCCGCACGGGCTGATGCCCGCCGTGGTTCCGCAGCTGAAAACGATCACGCTGGGGGGTGCGGTCACCGGGCTGGGCATCGAGTCCAGCTCGTTCCGCAACGGTTGCCCGCACGAGTCGGTGCTGGAGATGGAAGTCCTCACCGGTGACGGTCGGGTGGTAATCGCGCGTCCCGACGATGAGCACGCCGAGCTGTTCCGGGCCTTCCCGAACTCCTACGGCACATTGGGCTACGCGTTGCGCCTGGACATCGAGCTGGAGCCGATCAAGCCGTACGTGAAGCTGCGCCACGTCCGGTTCAGCGATCCGGTGGCGTTCTTCGCCGAGATGGATCGGGTGTGCGCTACCCGCGAGGTGGACTTCGTCGACGGCACCGTGTTCTCCGGCACCGAGATGTACCTGACGCTCGGCCAGTTCGTGGACAACGCGCCCTACCTGTCCGACTACACCTGGACGCACATCTACTACCGCTCGATCCAGACCTACGCCGAGGACTACCTCACCGTTCGGGACTATCTGTGGCGCTGGGACACCGACTGGTTCTGGTGCTCGCGGGCCTTCGGCGTGCAAAAGCCCTGGGTGCGTCGGCTGATGGGCCGTCGGCTGCTGCGTTCGGACGTGTACTGGCGCATCGTCGCGTTGGAACGGCGCACCCATCTCAACGCGCGGGTGGAGCGGCTGCGCGGCAAACCGCAGCGCGAAGAGGTCGTGCAGGACATCGAGGTGCCGATCGACCGGGCCGGCGAGTTCCTCGAGTTCTTTCTGCGCGAAATCCCCATCGAGCCGATCTGGGTCTGTCCGTTGCGCCAGCGCAACCCCGACGTGGAATGGCCCCTGTACACGTTCACGCCGGGCACGCAGTACGTGAACTTCGGCTTCTGGTCCGCGGTGGATCTGGCACCCGGTGAGGCCGACGGCACGCACAACCGGCTGATCGAGGCCAAGGTCGGGGAATTGGGCGGGCGCAAGTCGCTGTACTCCACGTCGTTCTACTCCCCGGAGGAGTTCTGGCGGCTGTACAACGGCGCGGCCTACGAGGTCGCGAAAAAGACGTACGACCCCGGTGGTCGGTTGCTCGACCTGTACGCGAAGTGCGTCGGTAGACAATGAGAAGGCGTCCAGAGGAGGCCCCAGTGGCTCGCACCGGCATAGCGGCGGTGTTCGCACGCGTGGTGGATCACCCGACCATGCCGGTGCGGGTGATCGCCTACGACGGCAGCACCGCGGGACCGCGGGACGCCGAGGTCACCATCGAACTGTGCAACCCGACCGCGCTGAGCTACCTGCTGTCCTCGCCCGGCGAGCTGGGCCTGGCCCGCGCCTACATCACCGGACACCTGAAGGTGCACGGCGACCTGTACCTGGCGCTGACCGCGGTGTCCGCGGGTGGCGAGGACCTCAAGCCCCGCGACCGGATCGACCTGCTGCGTGACCTGGGCCTGCGTCACCTCCGCCCGGTGCAGCCCCCGCCGGAGGAGGTCATCAAGCGCCCGGTGCTGGACTGGGTCGGTCGGCATACGAAACTGCGGGACAGCAAGGCGATCAGCCACCACTACGACGTGTCCAACCGGTTCTACGAATGGGTGTTGGGGCCGTCGATGTCCTACACCTGTGCGGCCTACCCGAAGTCGGACTCCTCGCTGGAGGAGGCGCAGTGGAACAAGCACGACCTGGTGGCGCGCAAGCTGGGTCTGGCGCCCGGCATGCGGCTGCTGGACGTCGGCTGTGGCTGGGGCGGCATGGTCAGGCACGCTGCCAAGGAGTACGGCGTGCAGGCCCTGGGCGTCACGCTCTCCGCGCAGCAGGCCGCCTGGGCCCAACAGGCCATCAAGGATCAAGGTCTGTCCGACCTGGCGGAGGTGCGGCACCTGGACTACCGCGACGTGCCCGAGGACGGCTTCGACGCGGTGTCCTCGATCGGGCTCACCGAGCACATCGGGGCCAAGCAGCTACCCGGGTACTTCGGGTTCCTGCGCGGCAAACTGCGCCCGCACGGGCGCATCCTCAATCACGCCATCACCCGCCCGGCCACCACCTACCCGGCCAGGGCAGGCAAGTTCATCGACCGCTATGTGTTTCCGGACGGAGAGCTGGAGGCGGTCGGCGAAATCGTCTCGGTGATGCAGGACAACGGCCTCGAAGTGCGTCACGAGGAGAACCTGCGCGAGCACTACGCGATGACCTTGAAGGGCTGGTGCGACAACCTCGTCGACAACTGGGATGACGCGGTCGCCGAGGTCGGCGCCAACCGGGCCCGGGTGTGGCTGCTGTACATGGCCGCCTGCCGGGTCGGGTTCGACGCCCGGGTGATCGAACTGCACCAGGTGCTCGGCGTGCGCTGCGACGACGCCGGAAACGCCGCCTTCCCGCTACGGCCGGACTGGTCGAACTAAGTTCCAGAACGCCCGAAGGCCCCCGCAGCGCATGAGCGGGGGCCTTCGTCGTGGTTCAGGTGGTGCTTACTTCCAGGTATAGATGATGAACTGCTTGTCATCCGGCGCGAAGCCGTTAGGCGAGCCGTCCGGGTTCGACGCGGTGTTGGTGGAGGTGTACTTGTAGATGAACTCCCGGCCCTGGCCCATGTTGTGGTCCCAGTTCTCGCCGAAGCGTTCCGAGCGGGCGTAGGAGAAGCGCTGGTCCAGTGAGGCGTCGGCGGCGTAGACGTCACCGTTGCCCAATTGGGCCATCAGCCGGTCGCGGGTCAGGTTCGGTCCCACGGCCTTCGCGGCGCGCTCGAAGATGTTCACGCCCACGTACGAGGCCTGCACGATGTGGTGGTTGATGCCCTGGTTGGCGCGGGCGTACTTGTTCATCGTGGCGATGAACTCCGGGCCCCACAGCTTGTAGGTGGTGTTGGTCCAGTAGCGACCCACCGGCCACTTGCCGAACAGCGAACCGAGCACCTCAGCCGCCAGGTGGTTACCCGAGATCCCCAGCGGCGGGTAGTAGCCCTGCTGGGCTGCTTCCACCATGAACTTCGCCATGGTCGACGGGTTGATCACGTAGTGGATGATGTGGTCCGGGTTCGCCGCCCGCATCGCCAACACGTAGGCCGACATCGAGGTCTCCGAGATGGAGACGTCGGTGCGCTTCACCAGCTTGGCATTGGGGTCCATGATCTTCTGCACGTTGTTGCAGGCGAGCTGCATCTCCGGTGAGGTCAGGCAGATCATCCCGTAGGTCTTGGGCTGGATCACGTTGGCGACCCAGTGGGCGCCGGCCATGGCCTCGTGGATCATCGACATGTGGGTCGGGAACATGAACGGGTCCTGCCACTCGGTCTGTGAGTAGGCCCAGGTCCCGATCGCCGGCATGTGGTACTGCTTCAGGTCGTCGTGCACCGAGGCACTGCCCCAGCTGGAGATGCTGATCATCGAGAAGATGCGGTCCGAGCCGACCAGCTTCTTGATGCAGGCCTTGGTCCGGGCGACCTCACCCGGGCCGTCGTCGCAGTCGGTGATCGACACCCGGCGGCCGAGGATGCCACCGCGGTCGTCGAGCGCCTCGATGGAGGCCTGGATGCCGCGTACCAGCGGGTTGGCCAGCACGTTGCCCAGCGCCATGCCGTGCATGGTCACGGTGCCGAGCTTGATCGCGTCCTTGGTGACGCCGACGTCGGTAGCCCCGGCCTTGTCGTCGTAGGCCTTCTGGTTGGTGGCCGCTTCGGATGCCGAGTCGATCGCGTGCAGGCCTTCCGCCGGCTTGACCGCGCCGGCCTTGACCGCGCCGGCCTTGACCGCCTTGGCGGCCTTGGGTGCGCCGGCGACCGGGGCCGCCTTGGCGGCCTTGGGTGCACCGGCGACCGGAGCCGCCGGTGCCGCTGCGGCCGGAGCCGCCGCCGCGGGAGCGCCCGCCGCGGGTGCGGCGGCCGGGGCTGCTGCCGAGGTGTCAGCAGCCGGAGCTCCCGGCTGCTGCGCCACCGGCGAGCTGTTTGAACCGCCACCACAAGCTGCAAGCACCAGCGCCGCGCTCGCGATCACGGGAATGGCAGTCCACCCAGTACGGGAAAACTTCACAGAACCTCCAGGAATTGCGGGGCTAGTTGACCGCTCTCGTGCGGCCACCCCAGTACTGCTTGCGCAGGGTGGGCTTGTCGTGCTTGCCCACCGCAGTAAGTGGAATCGCGTCGACGAAGTCGACGGTCTTGGGGGTGTTGACCGAGCCCTTCTGGCTCTTCACCCAGGAGATGAGGTCCTCGGCGGCCACATTCGCCGCCGGGTCGAGCACAACAACGGCCTTGACCGCCTCGCCCCACTTCTCGTCGGGGACGCCGATCACACAAGCATCGCGCACTGCGGGGTGCGTGAAAAGGGCGGCTTCGACCTCTTTTGGATACACGTTGTAACCGCCGGAAATGATCATGTCCTTCTTGCGGTCCACGATGTACAGGAAGCCGCGGTCGTCCGCGCGGGCCACGTCGCCGGTGCACAGCCAGCCCTCGCGCAGCGCCGCCGCGGTCTCGTCGGGCCGGTTCCAATAGCCGGTCATGATGTGCGGGCCCTTCGCACAGATCTCGCCCTCGCCGCCCGGCGCAACCTCGTGCAGGTCGTCGTCGAGCAGCGCGATCTCGGCGATGGCCACCGGGCGACCGCAGGAGGACAGCGGGGTCAGGTCGCCGGTGCGGATCGCCTCGGCGTGGTCGTCCTTGCGCAGCGTGGTCAGCTGGTTGGGCGCCTCGGTCTGCCCGTAGAGCTGGGCGAAGACCGGGCCGAATCGCTCCAGGCCCTCGACCAGACGCTCGGTGCCCATGGGCGCGGCGCCGTAGACGATGGTCTGCAGCGAGGACGTGTCCGCGGTCGTGGTGGCCGGGTCGTCCAGCAGGACGTAGATCATCGTCGGCACCAGCAGGGTGGCGGTGACCCGCTCGGCGGCGATGGTGTGCAACAGCTTGCCGGGGTCGAATCCGCCCATCACCAGGTTGGTGCCGCCGCGCATCCAGACCGGGAGCACGAACCCGCCGCTGGCGTGGGTCAGCGGGGCGCAGTGCGCGAACACGTCGCCCTCGCCCAGGCCCAGTTCGAGCAATTCGCTGAACAGCGCCGAGGAGAACGTGCGGTGGGTGTGCACCACGCCCTTGGGGCGTCCGGTAGTGCCGCCGGTGTAGTAGATGCCGAACAGGTCGCTGGGGTTGACGTCCGGACGGCCCGCCTCGGCGCTTTGCGCCCCGGTGAGCTTGGCGAACGGCATGCCGCCGTCCAACAGGGCGTTGGCGTCCACGCTGAGCCGGTACTCGACGGAGGTCTCGCCGATGATCTCGCTGAGCCGCCCGGCGTAGGCGGCGTCGTGCACCACGGCGCGGGCGCCGGAGTCGGACAGGATGTACTGCTGGTCCTCGGCGCCCAGGCGAGAGTTGATCGGCACCACGCCCAGGCCCGCCCACAGCGCCCCGTAGTAGGCGTAGAGGACCTCGGGGCGGTCCGGCATCAGGATCGCCACCCGGTCGCCGGAACTCAGTCCGGTGCCGAGCAGCGCCCGGCCGGCCTTGCGGACCTCGGCGATCATCTCCGCGTAGCTGATCCGCCGGTCTCCGGCGATGATCGCGGTACGCGGCCCGTAGGCCTGTGCGGCTCGCTCCAGCAGGCTGCCGATGGTGGTCTCGAACAAGGCCACACCGCCCCTCAGTTAAGGCGTCCGATTGGTGGAATCCAATCAACCTAGCCCACCCTCGGCCATGGAGGTTTGGCCGCAATCGCCCCCAGTGCGGTGGTGGAAACCCACACGCAGCCCGGGTTTATCGATCAGGCGCTTGTGGGCGCGGACAGGGGACCGAACAGTTGGGCCAGACGCAATGCAGTCAGGATCTCTGCGCGCCGGTCGGCCAGCCCGTCAGCCAGCACCTCCTCGGCGTGCCGGATGCGCAGCCGAACGGTGTTTTCGTGCACCCCCAGCCGGTTCGCCGCCCCCGCCTGGGACCCCGTGGTGAGCCAGGCCAGCAGCGTCTCCCGGGTGCGCACGGAACGTTCGTCCTCGCCGGCCAGGTCGCCGAGTTCGTCCGTGACGAACTGACGCGCCGTCGGTTCGTCGCCCAGCATGAGGAGTTCCAGCCGAACGTCGGAAAACCACACCACGTCACCGAAGCCCTCGAAGCGGCGTCGCAACCGTGCCGCGTCCAGCGCCTGGGTCCCGGTGCGGCGCAGGCCGGCCAGTCCGGGGCTTGGTACGCCCACCGCAAACGGGACCTCTACCTCCGCCGCGACCGCAGCCACCGCGGCGCGCACGGTGACGCCGGGTGG
>DASQPJ010000198.1:0-11854 GCA_035644015.1 Sporichthyaceae bacterium | reverse complement strand
CGCCCCCCGTCCATCGCCTCCCTGACCCGGCCCTGCCCGACCCGCATGCCTGGGCCACTGCCTTCGCGTACGCCGTGGCCGAGACCCTGACCGGGCACCGCCCTCCCGGCGTACTGGCCACGTTTGTCAGCCCGCCGGTGCGGGAGGTGTTGCACCGTCGACCCGTGCCCGGCCAGCGCCGACCCACCACCCGGGCCCGCCCGCCACAACCGCACCGCGTGCACGTGCAGTGGGTCGCCTACGACGCGGTCGAGGCCAACACCGTGCTGCTCGGTCAAGGAACCGCGCGGGCGATCGCCTTCCGCATGCAGATTCGCCGTGGCCGCTGGACCTGTACCGCGTTGGAGATCGGGTGACGTGCCGGGTAGGACAGAACCCCACCCGCTCATGACAGAGCGGGTGCCGGGAGCCCGGCCCAGTACGCTCGTGCGGCCGATGAACACCCCACCCCCGCGCCCGCTGCCTGCCGGCGTCCTGTGGGACATGGACGGCACGCTGGTCGACACCGAGCCGTACTGGATCGAGTGCGAGTTCGCGCTGGTCGAGTCCTTCGGCGGCACCTGGTCCGCCGAGCACGCCCACGAATTGGTCGGCGGGGACCTGATCGAGTCCGCGATCTACATCGCCGAGCACGGCAAGGTGCCGCTGTCCCCGGAGGAGATCGTGCACCGCCTGCTGGACGGGGTGGTCGAGCGGACCCGGGCGGAGATTCCGTGGCGACCCGGGGCCAAGGAGCTGTTGTTCGAGCTGCGTGAGCTGCGCGTGCCGTGCGCGTTGGTCACCATGTCCTGGCGGCGGTTCGCCGAGGCAGTGGTGGACGGGTTGCCCCAGGGCACCTTCGCCGCGCTGGTCACCGGGGACGAGGTGTCCGCGCCGAAGCCGCACCCGGAGCCCTACGCGCTGGCCGCCCGACTGCTCGGCGCCGACCCGGCACGCTGCATTGCGATCGAGGACTCCCCCCGGGGCGTCACCTCCGCGGTCGCGGCCGGCGTGCACACGCTGGCCGTGCCGCACGTAATACCCCTGGCGCCCGGCCCCGGCCGCACGCTGACCACCAGCCTGGTCGGCTGGACAGCCGCTGATTTGGCTGATTTGCTTACTCAGCAAGCAACCTGACGAAGCGTCAGCGAATGCGGGGCAACGCGGGCGACGGATCCGGCTCGGTTGCCTGCAGCGGCATCGGCCCGATCAGTGCCTGCTCCGGATGGAACCGCACGCGCCGGCCGGTCATCCCCTCATCCATCATCACACCCGGCTCGAAGGGCTCGTACCACTCGAGCTGCGCGGTTCCGGACAGGTAGAGGGCCCGGCCCCCGGCGAAGTCCGGCACGAACAACGCGGTGGACGGATCCACGGTGATGTTGCCCAGGCTGTTGAACATGTTGTTGCCGCGATAGTCCGGCCACCAGAGACCATCCGCGTCCGCGCGCAGGAAGCCGGGCTGACCGCCCTTGTGCGAGGCGTCCGCGCCCCGGGTCGGATGCACCGTACCCAGGAAGAACGTGTCCGCGGCGGCCACCAGTCGGGCCACCTGCGCCGCGTCTGCGGGCGAGGTCCCGCCGGCCGACCCGGACGACACATCGGCGAGCACCTCGCGGCCCTGGATGTACTGCGGGCAGTTGCCGAACGAGGCCTCCACCAGCACGGTGAAGCCGTCCGGTCCGGTCTCCAACACCTGGCCGTTCACCCGCAACCGGCGCCGGGTCGCCAGGTCGATGGTGATCATCCCGACCGGCTGATCGGCGGGCAGGTGCTGCAACGGTCCCGCGGGCAACACGTGCACCCGTAACTTCTCGCCGTCCTGCTCCAGGAACCCGGGCCCACCGAATAACGGTGTGGTCCACAACCGGCCCGCGTCGTCCCGCGCGGTGATCACCGCGAAGGCCCGCTCGGCCAGGAATTTGGCCCGGCCCGGCGAGGGCACCGGCGGGGCGAGCATGCCGACGAGTTCGTCGGCCTCGCGCCGCACACCGGCCTGGCGCTGCACTGCGAGTTCGCCCTGGTGGTAGCCGCGCTCCTGCGTCATGACCGCTTCAACATCCGCGGTGGCGGGTTTCCTCCCGCCGCCGCATCACTCCTTGGTCCGCCGGGCGGCCCGGCGCTCGGACCGGTTCATCTTCTGGGCCGGCACGTCCGCACCCGGCGCATCGTCGTCGTCGAGGTCGAGGTCCATCTCCTCGTCGAACTCGATGTTCGCCTGGTCGCCGTCGATGGTGGGCGCGCTGTAGTGCAGCTCGTTGGACCGCTCCGGGGTGTCCAGGCCCTTGGCGAGGATGTGCCGGTGCTCCTCGCCGACGTCCTCGGCGGCCTCGGCCTCGTTGACCTCGACCTCGACGTTGAAGATGAAGCCGATCGACTCCTCGCGAATGGACTCCATCATCGCCTTGAACAGGTCGAAACCCTCTCGTTGGTACTCGACCAACGGGTCACGCGACGCCATGGCGCGCAGGCCGATGCCCTCGCGCAAGTAGTCCATCTCGTAGAGGTGCTCGCGCCACTTCCGGTCCAGCACGGAGAGCACGACCCGACGCTCCAGCTCGCGCATGACCTCCTCGCCCAGGGATGCCTCGCGCTCGTCGTAGCGGTCGAACGCGTCGTCCTTGATGGCCTCCAACAACATCTCGACCTCGAGGCTGGCCTTGTCCCCGTTGACCTGCGCGATGACCGCTTCCGGCGCCAGCTGGATCGGGTACAGCTGCCGGAAGGCCGCCCACAGCCGGTCCAGGTCCCAGTCCTCGGCGAAGGCCTCGCCGGTCTCGGCGGTGATGTAGGACTCGATGGTTTCCTCGAAGAAGCCGAGGATCTGGTCGCGCAGGTTCTCCCCGTGCAGCACCCGACGGCGCTCTTCGTAGACGACCATCCGCTGCTTGTTCAGCACCTCGTCGTACTTGAGCACGTTCTTGCGGATCTCGAAGTTCTGCTGCTCCACCTGCGACTGCGCGGACTGGATCGCGCGGGAGACCATCTTCGACTCGATCGGCACGTCCTCCGGCACGTTGAGCCGGGTCAATACCTGCTCCACGACCTGGGACTTGAACAGCCGCATCAGGTCATCGCCCAGCGAGAGGTAGAACCGCGACTCGCCGGGGTCACCCTGCCGGCCGGAACGACCGCGCAACTGGTTGTCGATGCGTCGGGACTCGTGCCGCTCGGTGCCCAGCACGTACAGCCCACCGAGGGAGGCCACCTCGTCGTGCTCGGCCGAGGCACCGGAGGTGGCCGCCTCCAGGGCACCCGGCCACGCGGCCTCGTACTCCTCCGGGTTCTCCGCGGCGTCCAGGCCCCGACGCTCCAGCTCCTCGTGCGCGAGGAACTCCACGTTGCCGCCGAGCATGATGTCGGTGCCGCGGCCGGCCATGTTGGTGGCCACGGTCACCGCGCCCTTGCGCCCGGCCTGGGCGACGATCGCCGCCTCCCGGGCGTGCTGCTTGGCGTTGAGCACCTCGTGCCGCACGCCGCGCTTCTTCAGCAGCGAGGACAGGTGCTCGGACTTCTCCACCGACACGGTGCCGACAAGCACCGGCTGGCCGCGTTCGTAGCGGGTGGCAATGTCCTCCACCACCGCGGTGTACTTGGCGTCCTCGGTCTTGTAGACGAGGTCCGCCTGGTCCCGGCGCACCATCGGCTTGTTGGTCGGAATGTTCACCACGCCGAGCTTGTAGATCTTGTCGAACTCGGCCGCTTCGGTCATCGCGGTGCCGGTCATCCCGGACAGCTTCTTGTAGAGCCGGAAGAAGTTCTGCAGGGTGATCGTGGCGAGGGTCTGGTTCTCGTCCTTGATGTCCACGCCCTCTTTGGCCTCGATGGCCTGGTGCATGCCCTCGTTGTAGCGGCGGCCGGCCAACACGCGGCCGGTGTGCTCGTCGACGATGAGCACCTCGCCCTCGACGACGATGTAGTCCTTGTCCCGCTTGAACAGTTCCTTGGCACGGATGGCGTTGTTCAGGTAACCGATCAGCGGGGTGTGCACGGACTCGTAGAGGTTCTCGATGCCCAGCCAGTCCTCGACCTTGGCGATGCCCACCTCGTGCACGGCCACCGTGCGCTTCTTCTCGTCGTAGGAGTAGTCGCCGGTCTCCGCCACCTTGCCCTCGCGGATGGACTCCTTGGCGCTCTCGCCCGCGCGCAACATCAGCACCAGGCGGGAGAACTCGCTGTACCACTTGGTCGCCTGGTCCGACGGGCCGGAAATGATCAGCGGGGTGCGGGCCTCGTCGATGAGGATCGAGTCGACCTCGTCCACGATCGCGTAGTGGTGGCCGCGTTGCACGAGCTCGTCGGCGGTCCAGGCCATGTTGTCGCGCAGGTAGTCGAAGCCGAACTCGTTGTTGGTGCCGTAGGTGACGTCGCAGTTGTACTGCGCGCGGCGCACGTCCGGCGGCTGCTGGGCGATGATCGTGCCGACGCTCAGCCCGAGGAAGCGGTGCACCCGGCCCATCAGGTCGGCCTGGTAGGCGGCCAGGTAGTCGTTGACGGTGATGACGTGCACGCCGTCGCCGGTCAGGGCGTTGAGGTAGGTGGGGCCGGTGGCCACCAACGTCTTGCCCTCGCCGGTGCGCATCTCGGCGATGTTGCCCAGGTGCAGCGCGGCGCCGCCCATGATCTGCACGTCGTAGTGCCGTTGGCCGAGCGTGCGCTTGGCCGCCTCGCGAACGGTGGCGAACGCCTCGGGCAGGATGTCGTCGAGGGTCTCGCCGTCCTCCAGCCGCTTGCGGAACTCGTCGGTCATCGCGCGCAGCTCGGCGTCGGACATCTTCTCGAAGTCCGGCTCCAGGGCATTGACCTGTTCGGCGATTCCGGCCAGCCTGCGCAGGATCCGGCCCTCGCCGGTACGCAGCATCTTGTCGAGGAGATTGGGCACGCTGACGAACTCCCTGCCGATCGGCACGCGCGGACGCGACGGCGCGACACCACGCCGTGCACCTCATCGTAGAGGGACAACGTCCCGGCGAGCCGTTCTGCACCCGCCGGTGGCGCAGCGTTTGGAGGGGAAATGGAGTTGCCCACCGAACCCGTCGAGATCGTCGCCGGCGCGGTGCAATTGCGCCCGTGGGAGGACCGTTTGGCGACCGAACTCGCGGTGCTGCACGGCCACGCCGAGCCGGACGGGATCGCGCGTCGGTTGCAGGAGTGGCGTGAGGGGGTGGCGTTGTCCTTCGCGGTGCAGGAGATCACCACCGCCCGATTGCTCGGCGAGGTGGTGCTGCGCCCGATGCCCAACGGCGTCGCCTCGGTCACGGGCTGGGCGCTGCCGGCGGCCACCGGGCAGGTGAGCGACGCGATGGAGGCGGTGCGCCGGTGGGCGCTCGGGGCGTTGGGCGCGCAGCAGGTGGAACTCAGTAGAGTGCCCTCGATCGGATCGGGCACCTTCGAGGAGTGAACGTCATGGCTCAGGCGCACGCGGGCGGGCACGGCGCGCAGGGCCGCCCCATTTCCTGGCTGGCCGTCCTGGTGATCTGCATCGGCTTCACCGTCGGCGGTCTGGGCTTGTGCCTCAACCCGACCTGGTGGATGTTCTGGGTCGGCTGCGGCATCACCGCCGTCGGCGGAATCATGGCCCTGGCCTGCGGAATCATGGAGGACTACAGCACCGAGGACCACTGAGTCGCATGCCCCCGCCGACCGAGTTGTCGGCGGACGACGCGCGCCGGATGGCGCTGCGCGCTCAGGGGTTGTTGGGGTCCGAGCTACGCGGCCGCGGCGCATCCGCGGTGATCGCGATGCTGCACCGTCTCGGTGCCGTGCAACTGGACACCATCTCGGTCCTCGCCCGCTCGCACGAGCTGGTCCCCTACGCCCGGCTGGGCGCGGTCCGGCGGGCCACCGTCGAGCAGGCCTACTGGTCCGGCGCGGCGGTGGAGTACTGGTCGCATGCGGCCTGCCTGCTCCCCGTGGACCACTGGCCCTACTACGCGTTCCGCCGCCGGCATTTCCTCGAGCGCGGCATGCGCTGGCACGACCGGCCCGCGGACTCGGTGTTCGCCGAGGTGCGGGCCCGGCTGGCCACGGGCGGCCCGCTCACCGCCGGCGACCTGGGTGGCGCCCGCAAGAGCGACGCGGGGTGGTGGGCCTGGAGCGGGGCGAAGATCGCGGTGGAGTTCCTGCTGGACACCGGTGAAGTGGTGTGCACCAAACGGGTGGGCTGGCGGCGGGTGTACGACCTGGCCGAACGGGCGCTGCCCGCGCAAGTGCAGGCCGCCGACGCCCTGGACGACGACGCCTGCTTCCGGGAATTGGTGGCCCGGGCCGGGGCCTGCCTCGGGGTGGGCACGGTCGCGGACCTGGCGGACTACCCGCGCATCTCTCGCGACCAGGTCGCCGCCGGGCTGCCGGACACCGGATTGGTGCCGGTTCGGGTGGCCGGGTGGAAGGACGACGCCTGGGCCGACCCGGCAGCGCTGGACGCCCTGGCAACGCGGGGCCGGCACCGGACCACGCTGCTGTCCCCGTTCGACTCGTTGATCTGGGACCGGGCACGCACCCGGCGGGTGTTCGGGTTCAGCCACGCACTGGAGGCGTACAAGCCCGCCGCCCAGCGCGAGCACGGCTACTTCGCGATGCCGCTGCTGTCCGGGGGTCGGCTGCGCGGTCGGGTCGACCCCAAACGGGTGGGCACCACGCTGATTGCGCAGACCGTGTCGCTGGACGCGGCCGACGAGGTGGCCCCGATGGCGCAGGCGTTGCACGAGGCGGCGTCCTGGGTCGGGTGCACCGAGGTGCGCCTGGGCACGGTGGCGCCGGCCGGGTTGGCCGGGGCGCTGGGTGAGGCCCTGGCCGGATAACGGCAGAATCGACCCATGCGCTACCAGCACACGATGACTTATGACGCCCCGGTCCCGGTGGTCTACAAGATGCTGACGGACCCGCAGTTCCAACAGCAGCGCGCCGAGTGGGGCCGCCCGGTGGCTGCGGAGTCCACGGTGACGCCCGGCACCGGTGACGCCGCCACGATCTGGCTGTCCCGGACGTTGCACATCGACCCGCCCTCGTTCCTCAAGGCGCTGATCGGCAACCAGATCACCATCCTGGAGTCCCAGGTCTGGGGCGACGGCGATGGCGCCGCGGATCGCACCGGGTCACTGGTGGTGGAGATCAAGGGACAGCCGGGCGGGGTGAACGGCACGCTGCACCTGACCGAGAAGGGCGGCGTGACTACCGTGGACGTGAACGCCGAGGTCAAGGTGAGGGTGCCGCTGATCGGCGGCAAGGTGGAGAGCTACGTCGCCGGGATGTTGGACAAGCTGCTCACCAAGGACGCCTCACTCGGGCAGACCTGGTTGGCCGAGCGTTAGCTCAGGTTGTTCACAGCGCATTAACCGATGTCCAGCAGTTTCTCCCGCACGGCATAGAACACCGCCTCCATCCGGGAGTGCAGTTGCAGCTTCTCCAGGATGTTGCGCACGTGGTTCTTCACGGTGTTCTCGCTGATGAACAGGTCGGCGGCGATCTCCCGGTTGTTGCGGCCGCGGGCCACCTGACGCAGCACCTGTAGCTCGCGGTCGGTGAGCACCGGGGCGGGCACTCGGTGCGGGCCGGGTTGCTTCTTCACCAGCGCGGCGAACTCGGTCAGCAGTTTGGAGGCCATCGCCGGGCTGATCAGGGACTGGCCGCCGTGCACCGCACGAATGCCGCCGGCCACCTCCTCGATGGAGATCTCCTTGAGCAGATAGCCGTTGGCACCCGCCTTGATGGCGGCGTAGAGATCGGTTTCCTCGTCGCTGATCGTGAGCATGATGATCTTCGCGACCGGGGCGACCTCTTTGATGCCCGCCGCGGCCTCGATGCCGGACAGTCGCGGCATCCGGACATCCAGCAGCACCACATCGGGCAGCAGGTCCGCCGCAGCGGCGATGGCCTCAACCCCGTCGGCGGCCTCGCCGACCAATTCCAGATCGGTCTCCTGGGCCAGCACCATCTCCAGACCACGGCGGAACAGCACGTGATCGTCGGCGACCAGCACCCGGATCGGCTCCGACGTTGGCCGCCCCTGACGCGGGATGGCCTCGGAACCGTTGTCGTTCATGCCGCCCAAGCTAACCCGCCACACGGGTTCAGGTCCCCGGAATGGCTGCGCCGCCGGTTACCCAACGGGTGAAAACCGGCGGCGCCGCGACGCAGCGTCAGCTGGTGAGCCGAATCACCCCGTAGTCGTACCCGTGTCTGCGGTACACCACGCCGGGGCAGCCGGAGTCCGAGTCCATGAACAGGTAGAAGTCGTGCCCGACCAGCTCCATCTCGTAGAGCGCCTGATCGAGCGTCATCGGCTGGGCCCGGTGCGACTTCTCGCGCACCACAAATGGCCCATCAGCGGACATATCGGGCCCGGGGATCCACTCCTCGCTCAGCTCCGCGGTGGTGACGGTGTGGCCGTTGCGCGCCGCGGACTCGGCGAGCTGACCGGTGGCTGCAGCCACCGAGAGCGGCGTGCGGGCACCGTGGTGCACCCGGCGACGGTCCGCGGACTTGCGCAGCCGGACCTCCAGCTTGCTGCAGGCGAGGTCGAGCGCCGCATAGGGATCGGCGGCGGCGGCCTCGGCCCGGATCACCGGGCCACGGCTTCGGCAGGTGAGTTCGATGCGGTCACAGACATCGGACTGGCGCGGGTTGCGTTCCCGGCACACCTCCACGTCCAGACTGATGATCTTTGTGTCCCACTTCTCCAGCTTCGCCAGCTTCTCCATGGCGTGCTGCCGGAACCGGTCGGTCACCTCGGTGCGGCGACCCTTGACGACGATCTCCACGCGTTCCTCCCTGCTTGCGGGTGGATTTGCCGTTCAGTCATCTGATGTACCGTCAGGTAACTGTTGGGCGTTGCATGACACCTGCCCGGCCGACCTGGCCTTCTACCCCACATTCGCCTGCGGAGGGATTCGCAGCGCTGTGCGCCACTGACGCCCTTCTCCCGTATCGGCGGCCATAGGGACCTCCGGCGGGGCAGGACTTACTTCTAAGCCGCACCGTGATCGGTCGACGAGAAGTCGCCTTACGTGGGCCGTTTCGCCTGCGGCTGGCATCGGCTTGCCAGGGCGAAGCCCCGGCGCAACCACGGACCCGGGCAGGTGCCATGTGGTGACGTTACGACGTCCTGGCCGTCCCGGCCAGGGTGGGTACACCGAGAGTTCAATGAGAAGACAGGGCCCGACCGAGCACAACCGCACCCAACGGCGCGATACCGGTCACGCCCAGAGCGCGCGCCGCCTCGGACAGCGTCGCGCCCGTGGTGGACACGTCATCGAGCAGCACCACTCGACCGGGTAACGCGCCGAACCGCCCCGCCCGCATAGCCCCGGCCAGGTTGGCCCGGCGTGCCGCCGCCGACAATCCGGTCTGGTCGCGCACGTCCCGGATGTGCGCCAGTACGGGGGCCGCGTGCACCACCCGGCCGCGCCGCCGCAGCACCTGCGCGGCGAAGTCCGCCAACCGAGCGGTCGGATCGTGGCCGCGGGCGCGGCGGGCAGCGTGGCGGCTGGGCACCGGCACGAGACTCAGCGGGCCCCCGCCGATGTCCAGCGCAGCAATCGCCTCGGCCAACGCGGCGCCGAGCGGGGAGACCAGGCCGCCGCGGCCGCGTTCCTTGAAGGCCAACACCATGCGGCGCACCTCGCCGTCCCAGTCCGCGCAGCTGACCAACACCGGCACACCGACCGGCCCGGGCCCTGCCCACGGCGGCCCCAGCCGCGCCCGACAGCCCGGACAGGCTGCGGCCGCCGATCGCCCACCACAGCCCGCACACTCACCGGGCAGCACCAGGTCCAGAGCGGCACGCAGCATGTCCGCACACTGCCCGGCCATCCCGGTATCCGCAGCCGGTCGAGCCGGCTGTGCACAAAACACACCCCCACCGCCCGCGTTGTGTCCGACGAAACGTGGCCTATAGGCCACATCTGGTCGGACGCAACGGAGATGGGTGGGTGGGGCGGGGCGGGGTGGGGTGGGGTGGGGTCAGCCGGGGTAGGTCGCCGCGATCCCGGTGCCGACCCGGAACCAGCCGCCACCGGGGCGCAGCCGGTACACCACCTTCTTGCTGGTGGTGGCGATGATTGCCTGGTTGGGGGCGACGGCCAGCCCGGAGATGTCGGCCAGCGAGGGGGCCACGTCGGACACGATGCCGCCCATCGACAACGCAAACGGCTGCGGTGCGGCGTTGCGCTCCGCGGCCAGCACCACCAAGCGGTCCGGATCGGCCCACCCGATGTCCATCGGGTCCAACAGCGGGAACCCGAGTCGACGCAGCGACCCCACGGCCACATTGGACCCGGTACCGGTGGCCAGCCCCAGGTACACCTGGGCGCCCTCCACGGTGTCCAGCACCATGGCCACCCGGGTGCCGTCCGAGGACACCCGCAGCCGGACGACCTGCCGGGCCACGAAACCGCCGAGGGACACCGCGACGGCGTCCCCCTCGGCCGGTATGCGACGCAGCACGGTGTTGGGCGAGGCCCCGTCGAGCACCCACAGATTGCCGTCCTGGTCGAAGGACGCCGAGCGCAGTTCCTCGCCCTTCAATCGCGCCGTCAGGTGCGTGGGCTGATCACCGGGCGAGGTCCACAACGTCTTGCGGTCCTTGGCGATGCCCGCCAACAGGTTGCCGCCGGGCGCGACGGCGATCTCGGCGAGCTTGCTGGCCGGCGCGAAGGGACCCTGCGCGCCGGGCGGACCAACCATGTAGGACACCCCGTCGCGCAGGTAGTACGCGGACGGGCCGGGTGGGCGCAGATCGGCAGGCTGGAAGATCGCCACGTCGGAGCGGGCCAGCCGGTTCGAGCCGCGACCGCCGAGGGTCACCGGGCGGCCCCCGGCGGTCACCACGACGGCGTTGACGTCCGGGTCCTCGGTGAGGGTGAGCACGATCTGGCCGAGCAGGGTGTCCCGGGCCACGCTGCCGGCGGGCACGGAGTCCGGGGTCAGCCGCACGTAGGCCACCCCGGAGGCCACGTCCACCGGGCTCTCCAATGCCGCGTCGTCGCCCAGCGCGGTGCTCACCGCCGGTTTCAACCAGCGACTGGGACCGTCCAGCAGGGCGGTGACCAACGCGGTCGGCAGGCCCGGCACCCGACGCAGGTAGATCGGGTCCGGGACCAGCACCGGGGAGTGCTCGCCGCCGGCCAGGAAGTACAGGTCCTGGCCGGAGTACTCGCGGTCGAAGTCCTGTTTGGAAATGAACAACCCGGCGGGCACGTCGTCGATGCGCCAGTTGCCGTCGACCTTGACCAGATCGAAGTCGGCCACCGCCTGCTTGCCGGGTTGGGCGGCCAGATACACGCCCTGGTCGTCCACCGTGCCCTCGGCCGGTGCGGTGAACTCCAGCCGGTTGGTGGACTTCGCGGAGATGCGCACCGCGGTGTGGTCGTAGACGGTCACGCCCACGTCCGGACGCCACCGCCCGGAGGCCGAATCGGTGAGGTACTTGCGCGCGGTGCTGACGTCGTCCTCGACGGTGCTGGAAGCCTCCAGGAACCCCGAGACGATCGAGTACACGCTGTCCCCGTCGTGCGGACCCTCGGCGAACACCCGCACCACCGGGTCGCGGCCCGCCGATTGGTCCACCACCTGCGCGTTCCCCGTGCCGGAGGGGCTGCCCGAGGACGGGATCTCCGCGCAGCCGGTCAGCAGTACCAGGGCGAGCAGCGCCACCCACCACCGCGGCGGAGCAGATCTCCGGTCACCCATCGCGGGCCACCTCCGGGTCCTGCTCGGGGGCGTGATGCGGGCCGGGTACCGGTGGGAGGCGCGGACCGCGGCGGTCCACCGGCTCCAGCGGGATCGGCGATTCACGCAACACCGCACCGGCAGCGCGCGGCAACGTCAGCCGGAACTGGGCGCCGGCCCGCGGCTCACCCCAGGCCTCCAGCCA
>DASQPJ010000197.1:0-4041 GCA_035644015.1 Sporichthyaceae bacterium | reverse complement strand
AGCCCAAGGGCACCGACTGGCATCCGCACCGCGGTTTCGAGACCGTCACCTACATCCTCGATGGGATCTTCGAGCACCAGGACTCCCACGGCGGCGGCGGGGTGATCACCAACGGCGACACCCAATGGATGACCGCCGGGTCCGGGCTGCTGCACATCGAGCGGCCGCCGGAGTCGCTGGTGATTTCCGGTGGGTTGTTCCACGGCTTGCAGTTGTGGGTGAACCTGCCCTCGGCGAAAAAGATGTCCCCGCCCCGCTACCAGGACATCCGGGCCGGCCAGGTCGCGCTGTTGTCCTCCGACGACGGTGGCGTGCTGCTGCGGGTCGTTGCCGGTGAGCTGGCCGGGCACGGCGGTCCGGGCGTCACGCACACCCCGATCACGCTGGTGCACGCCACGGTCGCGCCCGGCGCGACCCTGCGGATCCCGTGGGACCCGCGGTTCAACGCCCTGGTCTACGGCATGAGCGGGCAGGGCTGGGTCGGCGCCGAACGTGCCCCGCTGCACACCGGCACGCTGGCCGTGTTGGGCGACGGCGATGCCATCGAACTGGGCGCCGACGTGCATCAGGACGCTCGGCACGCGGCCGGGTTGGAGGTGTACCTGCTCGGCGGGCTGCCCATTCGCGAGCCGGTCGCGCACTATGGCCCGTTCGTGATGAACACCAAGCAGGAACTGCAGCAGGCGTTCGAGGATTACCAGGCCGGCCGACTCGGGACCATCCCGAACTGAGGGCTACTCTCGGGTTCCATGGCCGAGCGCGTTTATCCACCGGTGATCGCGTTCGCGAAGCTGGCTTTCCGGGCCCTGGATCTGAACATCGAGGTCCAGGGCGGGGAGTACATCCCGCGCACCGGGCCGGTGGTGTTGGCCAGCAACCACGTCAGTTATTTGGACTTCATCTTCGCAGGCTGGGGCTGCCGTCAGTCCAAGCGCCTGGTGCGCTTCATGGCCAAGGAAGCGGTGTTCAACCACCGCATCAGCGGCCCGTTGATGCGCGGCATGCACCACATCCCGGTGGATCGGGATGCCGGCTCCAACTCCTACCGTGAGGCGCTGGCCCGGCTGAAGGCCGGCGAGGTGGTCGGGGTGTTCCCCGAGGCCACCATCAGCCGCTCGTTCACCGTCAAGGAGATCAAGAGCGGCGCCGTGCGCATGGCCCTGGCGACCAAGGCACCGCTCATCCCGGTCGGCGTCTGGGGTGCCCAACGGATGTGGACCAAGGGTCGGCCCAAGGAGTTGACCAAGCGGCACGTCGCGGTGAAGGTCTACGTCGGCGAGCCGATGTACCCGACCCGCGGCGAGGACCCGAACGCGCTCACCGACGAGCTGCGCAAGCGCATGCAGGAGTTGCTGGACCGGGCGCAGCGCAACTATCCGGACTCGCCCTCGGGGGAGGACGATCGGTGGTGGCAGCCCGCGCATCTGGGGGGCACCGCGCCGGCCCCGGATGAGGCCGTGCGATTGGACGCCGCCAAGCCGGAGTGACGCGGCCGACCATTAACTGGACCGCTTTGGTTTGCATTGAGCGGTTTGTCCGGTTACGGTTCGGTTTATGAGCACGTTCACGAACCTTGTGGCGCGACTGCATGTTGATCTCATGCGGTCCGACAGCGCGTTGTGTTCGCGCCGGATGACTGCCTGAGCGCGCCCAGCGCCTGCATTCGTCCAGCTCGACGTTGCGACCCCCCACCTCTGTCCTCCCCGGGAGTCATTCCTCCATGTCCAACCATTCCCAGCACAGCCGTCGAGCGCTGGTGCTCGGCAGTGCCGGTGTGCTCGTCGCGGCCGGTTTTATGGCCGTGCACAGCTCCGGCGCCTCGGCCTCGGAATACATCTCCGAGAGCACGTCGAAGATCAAGGTTGCGGACGGTCGGATTTTCACCGCGACCAACCACCTGGTGCGTCCGTCCAAGGCGATCCTGACCAGGGAGCGCCAGCTCGTGGCGAACGCGCTGAACGGCACCGACCCCGGTGCCAAGAAGTTCGTCACCGCCGAGGGCAAGATCCGTCACGAGTACCTGGTCGTCTGGGCCGGCGACCGTAACGCCGGCGATGAGGGCAGCGCGACGATCGCCCACGGTCAGTCGGTGAACCCGGCGACCGCCAACAACACCATCGCGGACGAGAGCGCGGGTCCGGACTTCCTCGCCGTGGTCGATGCGACCAAGGGGCTGCCCACCTACGGCAAGGTGGTCAACACGGTCACCACCTCCCCGGTGGTGGAGAACGAGCCGCACCACATGCAGTACGTGTGGCACAAGGGCGACACCGTGTTCGCCGGTGGCCTGTACAGCGACATCACCTACGCCTTCGACGTGTCCAAGCTGCCCGCCGTCACCCTGCGCGGGGTGAACCTGCCGCAGGACACCCCGTGTGGCTCCATCCCCGACGCCTTCTGGACGTTGAAGGACGGCAGCGCGTACGGCACCTACATGGGCGGCGCGGACGTGCCCGGCCCGTGCACCTACACCAACGGTGAGATGCGCGTGTCCAACGGCTTCGGTGGTTCGCCGGGCTCGATCGTGCACATGGACAAGAACGGCAAGACCCTCTCCGAGATCCCGGCCGCACTGCCGGACAGCGAGGACCAGCTGGCCTGCCCGAACTACCCGGCGCTGCCCGCGGCCACCTGCGCGAACCCGCACGGCATCCAGGTTCGCGAGGACCTGAACCGGCTGATTGCCTCGGACTACGCCGAGCCGCGCAACATCGTGCTGGACCCGGTGAAGCCGGAGAGCGCGAACGTCTTCCGCGACACCGTGCGCATCTTCGACATCTCCCAGCGGGACAACGCCAAGTTGGTCTCGGTCTCCCACATGCCCGACGGCCCGCGCAAGGAGCGCAGCCCCGAGCACGAGGAGCCGCGCGGCATCATGGAGACCACGGTCACCAACCTGCCCGGCCACAAGGGTGCGTTCTCCGAGTCCATGTGTGGCGGCGTCATTTACTACACGGCGGACATCACGGACCCCAAGCCGGTGTGGCGCGAGGTCTTCGACACCTCCACCGCCTCGCAGAAGATCGATCCGCAGGCCGGTGAGGGCGCAGGGTGCTCCGGCGGTGGTTGGGTGCAGACCAGCCCGGACGACAAGTACCTGTACCACGCGGTGATCGGCCGTGGCCCCGGTGCACTGAACAGCGCCGACAACGGTGGGCCGAAGCAGGTCTACATGCTCAACATCCAGAAGTTGCTGTCGGCGGGCAAGAAGACCACGTGCTCGATCGACACCATGTACGAGGTCAGCCACGGCGGCCAGGAGAAGGAGTGCCCGACGCTGGCCGACTCCTACAAGGTCGAGGACACCACCTCGGGTGGCCCGCACTGGGGCACTTACGACAACTTCACCACCGGCAAGGACGGGCTCTACCAGGAGACGAAGAACGTCCAGCGCATCGCGTTCTCCGACTACTTCGTGGCCCGCACCAATGTCGACGGCAACCACAAGCTCTGCATCCTGGACATCTCTCCCCAGGGCAAGTTCTCGCTGGACACCAGCTTTGTCGACGAGAACCTGGGCACGCCGTGCGTCGACTTCAACCGCACCAGTTGGCCGCACGGGGATTACGGCGACGCGAAGCCGCACTCCATGATCTTCGTGGTCGCCGACGAGGACCTTCGTTGAGTTTCCCCGCATGAATCGGCATTCCGCCGCGGCCCCGGGTGCACGCACCCGGGGCCGTCGGCCTGTTCGGGCCTTGAGTGGCCTGATTATTCTGACGATCGGTCAGATCGTGCTGTCGGCCGGCCCGGCGGCCGCGCACGGTTCGGTGGACACCGAGGGCCTGCCGCTCTCCGCCCGGGTAGGCCGCGCCCTCGCCCTGGCGGCGGCGGTGTTCGTGGCCGGACAGGGCCTGCTGCACCCGGTGCTCGGGGCGGCGCGCGGGGTGGCCCGCCGCATCCTGCTCGGGGTCACCAGCCTCGGCCTGTTCGCGACCGTGGTCGCGCTGGCCGGCGGACTGCCCGCGGCCCGTTGGTCGATCCTGTTGGCGTTGTTGCCGGTGGCCGCCGCCGCGGCCACCTTCCGTTGGCGATCGTCCG
>DASQPJ010000196.1:0-9493 GCA_035644015.1 Sporichthyaceae bacterium | reverse complement strand
GACGACCGCGCAGGCGTAATCGCGGACGTCGTAATTGATGCCTTCGGGCCCGGGCAGGGCGACCGTGCCGATCCGCAGGCCCACCGCGACGACCAGGCCGGTCTCCTCGAACACCTCACGGCGCACGGCCTCGGCGTCGGTCTCGTCGCCCTCCACCCGCCCGCCGGGCAACGACCACTTCCCCGCCGCCGGTGGATTGAGCCGACGCACCATCAGCAGGCGGTGCTCGTCGTCGTGCACGATCGCCCCGACGCACGGCACCCGTTGCATCCGGCCATGTTGCCGGCCCCGGGGTTGACGGGGGATCTGATGGGGGAGGAGCGTCGCGGGGGACGACAGGAGGAGTGCGGGCGAATGAGCAGGCCGTATCGCTGCGCCCGCTGCGGAGGTCCGGTGCGCGAGCCCGGCATCTGGTCGAACGCCTGGCGCTGCGAACGGGACGGTGACGTCGACCCGGTGGCTCCCGCGGTGCTGCCCAGCCACGAGCAACTGGCCGCCGCGGTGCACGAGGCCCGCGTCCCGTTCTGGCTGCCCTGGCCGTTGCCCACGGGATGGTTGGCCACCGGGCTCACCCGGGCCGGGGACGAGCGCACCGGGACGCGGGCGGCGCTGCTGTCCTGTGGTGGGCCGAACCCGCTGGGTGGCTATTCGGAGCTGGTGGTGATCGCCGAGGAGCCGGGGGTGGGCCTGGGCGCGCACTGGGCCGGTCTGCCGGGCGTCGACCCTGGCCGGCAGTTTGCCGCGACCAGCGGCCCGCATGCCAAGGTGCACGTGGCCGGGCACGCCACCCCGCTGTGGTGCGTGGACGGGACCGCGGACAACGCGGTGTACGTCGGCGAAGCCATGGGCCTGTGGCTGTGGTTGGTGCTGTGGCCGGCCTCGGCCGGTGCCCTGGTGCACGACCTGTCCTTGGTGGACCTGCGCGACGCCCCGCGAGATCTGCAGCCCCCGCTCGGGGCGCTGTCCCGCCGGTTCGAGGATGGCGGGCAGGAGAACGGCACCGCCGGTCGGTAATACTCCCGGTCATGCTCACCGACTGCCGGGCCAAGACGGGGCACGTCATCGTGTGCGGGCTGGACGGCGTGGCGCTGCGCACCATCGAGCAGTTGCATCTGGCCGGGGTATCCGTGGTGGTGGTCGCCGAGGGCAGCCAGACCCGCGGCCACCAGAATCTGTCCCGCTGGGGCATCCCGGTGATCACCGGCAGCGCCCGGGTCCGGGAGACGCTGGCCGCGGCGGGCCTGGCCGGCGCGGTCGCGGTGGTCTGCGTGCAGGACAACGATCTGCAGACGCTGGAGACCGCGCTGCTGGTGCTGCGGCTGCGCCCCGACGTACGACTGGTCGTGCAGTTGGCCAACGTCGGCGTGGGTCGCGCGTTGTCCGAGCTGACCGGCCCGGGCACCGTGCTGGACGTCGCCTCGCTGTCCGCCCCGTCGGTGGTGGAGGCCTGCCTGCGGCGCACCGAGCATCGGCTGGAGGTGGAGGGCACCAGCTTCATTGCCGCGGAACTGACGGTCGATCAGGACGGTTCGCTGCGGGAGCTGTTCGGTGACCTGGCGCCGATCGCGGTGGTGGGGCACGGCGGCGGCGACATGGTGATCTGTCCGGGGCGCGACCATGTGGTGGCCGCCGGGGACCGGGTCGCCGTGGTCGGTACCGAGGCTGACCTGGCCGCCGGGCGTGGTCCGCGTCGCCCGGTGGTGGTCGCCGACCGATCCCGGGAGGGCCGGCTGCGGCGGGCCTGGGGTGCCGTGGGCCGCTTGGCCCGGACCCTTGCCGGGGAGGCCGACCGGTCCATCGGGATCACTCTCGGGGTGTTGGCCGGGGTATTCGGCATCGCCGTGATCGTGTTGCTGATCGGCTACCGCAAGCCCGACGGCCGGCACATGAACCTTGTCGACGCGATCTACTTCACCGTCGAGACCATCGGCACCATCGGCTACGGCGACTTCTCCTTCGCCGCGCAGGCGCAGTGGCTGCGGGTGTTCGCGATCGCGCTGATGATCCTCGGTGCGACGCTGGTCACGATGCTGTTCGCACTGCTCACCAACCTGCTGATCTCCCGACGCATCGCCGAGTCGCTGGGTCGGCGCAACCTGGGTCGGATGCGTGGCCACGTGGTCGTGGTGGGCCTGGGCTCGGTTGGCATGCGGGTCGTCGAGGGCCTGCTCGCGCAGAGCCGCACGGTGGTCGTGCTGGACCGCGACGAGGACAACCGCTACCTCGCACAGGCCCGCGCGTTGGGCGTACCGGTGGTCATCGCCGATGCCACCCAACCCGCCACGCTGCACACCGTCGGGTTGGCCAAGGCAGCGGCGGTGGCCGTGCTGACCTCCGATGAACTGATCAACATCGAGACCGGCCTGGCCATGCGCGACCAGTTGGGCGAGCGCTGGCGCGAGGTGCCGGTGGTGCTACGGGTGTTCGACGCGGCACTGGCCGAGACCGTGGAGACCAGCCTGGGCTTCCGCTTCGTACGATCGGCCTCCGCGTTGGCCGCGCCCTGGTTCGTCGGCGCCGCGTTGGGTCTGGATGTGCTGGGCACGTTCTACGTCGACCGCATGCCGTTCCTGATGGCCCGGTTGACCGTCGCCGCAGACGGCGGCCTGGACGGGCTGGCCATGCAGGAACTGTCCGCGCGCACCCGGGTGGTGGCGATCAACCGGGCGGGCTCCTCGGCCGGGCAGTTGGAGTACCCCCCGCGCAGCGGCACTCGGTTCGAGGCCGGGGACCGGGCCTACATCGTCGGCCCGTACGAGGAGTTGCTTCAGGTGCTGCGCCGCGACGCCCTCTCGGCCAGCCAGCTGCCCACGCCGCCGCCCCGGCGGACGGCGAGCACGGAGGGTCTACGCGGCGGGTGACTCCGGCGTACCGGCCGCATCCAGGGTGTCGAGCTCGAACCACACCTGCTTGCTGCCGCCGAACTCCGACCAGCCCCAGCGCGCGGCGAGCGCGTCCACCAGCACCATGCCGCGGCCGTTCAGACTGTCCGGGTTTGCTCGACGCAGCCGCGGCGGCTCGCCGGGACGGGCGTCGTGCACCTCGATGCGCACCCCGTGCTCGGCCCGGCGGGCGATCAACCGCATCGGCTGCAGGCCGTAGCGCAGGGCATTCGTCACCAGCTCGCTGACCAGCAGTTCGGCCACAGCGTCGTCGACCGGCACACCCCAGCGGTCCAGGCTGCGGTGCACCAGGTGCCGGGCCCGGCCTACCTCGCCCGGATCGTCACGCAGGGCGGTACGAAGTTCCAACGCCACTCTTTTCAATCACAGCGCGACCGGTTTGATTCACCTGTTCGGCCGCAGCCACTTGTCATACCCCCGCGACCCCTCATGGTGCCGCGTCCGGGGCACCTTGCAAGGGTGGTTCGCCAAAGATCTACAGCCAGCTCCCGGGCGATTACTCCATGTAAACGTTGCTGGTGGGATCTGCCCAGAATCGCGTCAGCAATGCCACCGTGCCGACCGGTTCCTGCACCGCGGGGGAGTGCGCGGCGCCCCGAATCACCGCATGGGCGGCCCCGAGGCGGATGGCCATCTCGGCCTGTTCGGCGGGCAACCAGATGTAATCCTCCTCGCCGTAGGCGACCAGCACCGGGACCCCGGTGGCGGCCAGGTCCGCGGTGCGGTCCGGGGTGTCCGTCAGCGTGGTGGCCATCGCGGTCAGGCCGGCCTTGGTGGTGCCCTTGAACCGGCGGGCCAGGAAGTCCAGCACGTCGGGTGCCACGCCCTCGTACTCACCGTTGGCCGCCGCCGCGGCGTTGACGTAGGACCAGATATCGGCCACCGAGAACATGCCCAGGGCCCCGATCAGCATCTTGATGCGCTCGGCCTCTCGCGCCACGGTGATCACACCCGGCCCGGAACACAACAGGGTCGCCGTGCGCACCGCGGTCGGCGCCGCGATGGTGGCTGCGCGCACCACCAACCCGCCGAAGCTGTGTCCGACCAGGTGCGCCGGGCCACCGCTGGCCACGGCGATGGCCACTAGGTCTGCGCCGAGCGCGTCCAGCGAGTACGCCGCCTCGTCGTCGGGGCCCGGCGTCTCGAACTGCCCGCGCTGGTCGTAGGCGAGCACGTGGTAGCCGGCCGCGGCCAGCGGCTCCAACACCGTAATGAAGTCCTCTTTGGAGCCGGTGAAACCGGGTACGAGGACCACGTTGCCGAGCGCCGCCCCGGTCGGTTGCGCCTCGTGGACGGCAAACGGGCCGCGGTCGGTGTCCAGGGTGCGGGCCCGGGCACACGGCGGCAACGTCAAGTGTGGTGGAGTACTCACGCGTAGGACGCTATCGAGCGGCCGACGTATCGGTTTGGCCCCGGGGGAAGGGCAGAATAGAAGCTGTGACACGGATTCTGGCCGTGGCCAATCAAAAGGGCGGGGTGGCCAAGACCACCACCGTGGCTTCGGTAGCTGCCGCCCTGGTTGAGCTGGGACGTCGGGTGGCGGTGATCGATCTCGACCCGCAGGCCTGCCTGACGTTCTCTTTGGGGCTGGACCCCGATGCGCTGGAGCTGTCCACCCACGATGTGCTGATGGGCCGGGTGCCCGCACGCACCGCGCTGCAGCGGGTCGCGGGCGGGGTCGACCTGATGCCCGCCGAGATCGACCTGGTCGGCTCGGAGAAGTTCCTGAACAACCGCAACGGTCGGGAATTCGTGCTCGCTGAGGCGTTGGCCGATCTGCGCGCGGACTACGACATCGTGCTGCTGGACTGCCCGCCGGCCCTCGGCGTGCTCACCGTCAACGCCCTGACCGCGGCGGATCAGCTGATGATCCCCGTGCAATGCGAGACGTTGGCGCACCGGGGCGTGGGCCAGTTGTTGGAGACGGTGGCCGAGGTGCGCTCGCGGTCCAACGGCAAGCTCGTCGTGCTCGGGGTGTTGCCCACGCTGTTCGACGGCCGCTCCAAGCACGCCCGCGCGGTGCTCGCGGACATCGGTGAGCGCTACGGGGTGGCCGTGCTGGAGCCGGCCATCCCGCGTTCCATCCGGTTCGCCGAGGCGCCCGCGACCGGGAAGTCGATCCTGGAGACGGCCAGCGGTTCCGCGGGAGCGGCGGCCTACCGAGAACTGGCCGCGCGCTTGATCAAGGACGAGGCGGCATGAGCGACTTCGACCGGATCAAGCCACGGGCGGCGAGCGCGCCGCCGCGGCGGCGTGAGCCGGCGCCGCCGGGACGACCGGATCGGGAGGGCAAGCGGGCGCTGTTCAGCGTGGAGGCGCCGCCGCCCTCATCGGTGCCGTTCGGCGCGCTGACCGTGACCTGCTCGGCCTGTCGGGTGACCACCGCGATGACGTTTGGCGCGGCCATGACCGCCGCTGTGCCCAGCGTCCACCTGTTCCTGCTGCGGAAGGACTATCCTTCCTGGATGCGGTGCCCGGCCTGCAAGCGGCGCACCTGGGTGAGGCTGGGGTTCCGGGCTCGCTGAGCGGACAGGAGTCTGCGGTGGATCGTTGCTCGCGACCGGTGTTGGTCGGACCTGTGGTGGCGAGCGCCGTTGTGCTGGCCGTGGCCGGCGCGCCGACCGTGGGCCGGGCCGCCGTCGTGACGCCGACGGCCACGTTGACCGCGAAGTTCGTCGATCGGCAGATCACCTCGGACCAGACCAGCATCTTGACTTTCAGCATCACCAACAGCCAGCAGAACGTGCTGTCCAGGCTGGGTTTTCAACAGCCGATGCCGAAGAACCTGGACGTCACCAGCTACGGCCTGCGCAAGAACTGCGGATCCCCGAGGGTGACCGGCGTGCACCTGCTGAAGGTGTCCGGGATCACGGTCGCCCCCCAGTCCATCTGCACGGTCGATGTCGTGGTGATGCCGGCCGCCGAGGGCCTGTTCGAGGTGTCGCCGCAGAAGGACGCCCGCATCAGGGGCAACCTCGTCCCGAGTGATGGTGACGTGCTGCGGGTGCGCGATGCCCGGGCGTGCGCCAACTCCGTCGAGTTGCTCTGCGCGCTCCCGCTGCGCCCGGCGGCGCCGCAACGCTGAAGGCACCGCGGACGGGTGGGTCAGCTCTCTTCGGTGGCCTTCGCGGCGCCGCGGCTGCGCCGACGCCGGCGCGCCGGGTTCGGCGCCTCGGCGACCGCCACGGCGCTCGGTGCGGCCGCGTCGGAGGTCACCGGGGTGTCCTCGCCGAGGGGCTTGCCGGACCGGGTGCGGGACCGGTTGCGGTTGCGCTTGGGTCGCTCGGCGCGGGGCGCGGCGGGGGCCTCGGAGGTCTTGCGCGAGGCGGGTACCCGGCTACGCGCCCGACCGGTCTCGCCGAGGTCCTCTACGTCCTCGGCATCCAAGCCGGCCCGGGTACGGGCGGCCCGGGGCAGCAAGCCCTTGGCGCCCGCCGGGATGTCCAGCGCGGCGAACAGGTGTGGGGAGGTGGAGTAGGTCTCCGCAGGCTCGCCGAGGCCGAGGTTCAGGGCCTTGTCGATGAGCTGCCACCGGGTCATGTCCGCCCAGTCGACGAAGGTGACCGCAACCCCGGTGCGGCCCGCCCGGCCGGTGCGGCCGATGCGGTGCAGGTAGGTCTTCTCGTCATCCGGGCACTCGTAGTTGATCACGTGGGTGACGTCGTCGACGTCGATGCCGCGGGCAGCCACGTCGGTGGCGACCAGCACGTCGACCTTGCCGTTGCGGAACGCGCGCAGGGCCTGCTCGCGGGCGCCCTGGCCGAGGTCACCGTGCACCGCGGCGGCGGCGAAGCCTTTTTCGGTGAGCTCGTCGGCGATGGACTGGCACAGTCGTCGGGTGGGCGCGAACACCATGGCCAGCCGACGGCCCTCGGCCTGCAGGATGCGGGCCACGCACTCCACCTTGTCCATTTTGTGGGTGCGGAACACGTGCTGGGTGGTCTCCGGCACGGTGTGCTGATCGGAGCCGGACTCGGCGCGGATGTTGGTGGGGGTGCGCAGGTAGCGCCGGGCGAGGGACACCACCGGGCCGGGCATGGTGGCCGAGAACAGCATGGTCTGCCGGTTGGCCGGGGTGTCCGAGATCAGTCGCTCGACGTCGGGCAGGAAGCCCAGGTCAAGCATCTCGTCGGCTTCGTCCAGGACCAGGGACTTGACGTGGCTGAGGTCCAGGTGGCGCTGCTTGCGCAGGTCCAACAGTCGACCCGGAGTGCCGACGACGACCTCGACGCCGGTCTTGAGGGCGGCCACCTGGGGTTCGTACGCGCGGCCGCCGTAGATCGCCAGGACCCGGGCGCCGCGGAGCTTGCCCGCCACCTCGAGGTCTTTGGCGACCTGTACGCACAGTTCGCGGGTGGGGACGATGACCAGGGCCTGCGGGGCGCCGGGGGCGGCCAGGTCGGGGTAGTCGTCGTCGGTGGGGGAGACCAGGCGCTGCAGGAGCGGGATGCCGAAGGCCAGGGTCTTGCCGGTGCCGGTCCGCGCCTGGCCGATGACATCGGTGCCGGTGAGCGCGATCGGCAGGGTCAGTTCCTGGATCGGGAAGGCCTCGGTGATCCCGACCTCGTCGAGCGCGTCGGTGATTGCGCGGATCACGCCTAGTTCGTGAAATGTGCTCAGGGCTGCTCGCCTCTTCGTCGTTGTCGCGGCGCGCCGGAGCGGGCTGCGTTCAGTTGTCGGGCCGCCATTTGCGACTGACGGCAGGTCGGCGGCGCGCGATGAACCGCGCCACGGTGGTGGTGGACTCGGCGCGCAAGACGGACCCTGGCCCGCCGTGGGAGGCGGGCAGATCGGTTCGGACACCGGTCCGGTACGCATCCAGCATAACCGTTGCCTGTCCGTGACCCGGCCGAACGCGCCGGAGCGCCGGCTACGCTACGCACCGTGAGCACGCCGGCGACCGATGGAGCGGGCCTTTTCGGGCCGGCGGACCCCTCGGCCGCCGTGTCTGACCTGCTGGGCCTGATGGCCTGCGGCGAACTGATGGCCTTCGAGCGGCTGGCGCACGACGCCACGCTGGCGCCGAGCATGGAGGACAAGGCCGAACTGGCCCGGATGGCCGTGGCGGAGTTCAACCACTTCGTGCTGCTGCGGGCGCGGTTGGCCGACCTGGGGGTCGATCCGGGCGCGGCGATGGCCCCGTTCGTGGGCCCGCTCACCGAGTTCCACCAACGCACCGCGGCGGGGAACTGGTTGGAGGGGCTGGTCAAGGCGTTCGTCGGGGACGGCCTGGCTGCCGATTTCTACCGGGAGATCGCCGAGCACCTGGACCACAGCACCCGCGACCTGGTGCGGGGCGTGCTGGACGACACCGGACACTCGGCGTTCGCGGTGGACCGGGTGCGGGCGGCGATCGCGGCCGACCCGCGGGTGGCCGGTCCGCTTGCCTTGTGGGGTCGCCGGTTGGTCGGCGAGGCGTTGACCCAGGCGCAGCACGTCGCCGCCGAGCGCGAGGGTCTGACCGCGCTGGTCATCGGCGGGGTGGACGGTTCGGGGTTCGACCTCAACGAGATCGGCCGCATGCTGACCCGGCTGACGGATGCTCACTCTGCTCGGATGGCGGCGCTTGGGCTGGAGTCCTGAGCGTGTTGACGCCTCGTCAGTTTGCAACCGGTTCGGCGGTGAGGATTCGGTAACTGATCGGTGACTCCAGCTCGGTCGAACCGCAGCTGACCGGTCGGGGCTCGCCGGCCGGCGCTGCGGCCACGCGCAGCCGCCAGGTCGTGGCGTGCACGGCCAGATCCACCTCGATGCGGTCATCCAGGGTGCGTTGCGCGACGGGCCGCACCGCGTCGATCTCCCACGCCGCCAAGCGCTCCCGTAGCCACGCCTCGGCGGCCTGCACCGGCGCCGTCCAGCAGGTGCGGCCCCGGAAATGCTCAGCGACGATGCGGCCGGCGTCGTAGGCGCCGGCCACCTCGAGGGCGTCGGCCGCGGACGTGCGGCCGTACATCAGGCCGTGCGGGAAGCACGCCAAGGTCGGCGCGAAGCGGTGGCCACCCAGGTGCGTGCACTCCCAGGTGCGGGTGGGAAAGCGCTCGGCCAGCGCGGCGGCCACCGGCCGCCCGGTCAACGCGCAGCACGCGTCCCGTCCGCCGTGTGTGCAGACCAAGAAGACGCCCGCGGCCGGCTGTGGCGCGTCCAACGCCCGGCCCGCGGCCAACCCGCCCAGGTCCAGGTCCAACAACGCCCGGGGATCGGGCAGCCGCAGCTGGTGCAGCCGCGGCGTCGACGGCCCCGTGTGCACCAACAGCACCTCGGTGTCCGTCGCGCCCGCCCGCAACAACCCTGCGGGCCGGCGGATCAAGTTCACCCGGACCCCGACGCGATCGGTGGCCGCCTGTAAGTCCTCTGCCAACCCCTCCGGCCAGCGCACGCCGCGCGGGGCCTTGGCCGGCCACGGCCCGGGGTGTTCCACCAGCAACCAACTCACCGCGGTGGTGGCGGTAGCGGTGAGCGACTCGGCCAGGGCGAGGCTCAGCTCACGACACGGCGGGAGTGGATCGGTGCTCATCGCACCGATCGTGACACCTAGTAGGTAAAGACGCTCTCGACCTGGAAGTGAGCATCCTTCAACGCGGTCACCAACT
>DASQPJ010000195.1:0-2291 GCA_035644015.1 Sporichthyaceae bacterium | reverse complement strand
TGTGCCGGATCGCGTTCACCACCAGGTTGCTCATCAGCCGGGAGAGTTCGCGGCCGTCGGCGCGCACCGCGACGTTGGCGTCCGCGTGTCCGCGCAACGCGACGCCGCGTTCCCTGGCCAACGCGTCGGCGCCGGCCAGCGTGTCACTGACCAGGTCGGCCAGGCTGATTCGGTCCAGCGACAGGCGCAGGGCGCCGGCGTTGATCACCGAAAGCTCGAACAGGTCGTCCACCATGCCCGCGAGCCGGTCGACCTCCATCCGGATCTGCTTGCGATAGCGGTCCTCGTCCTCGGCGACGCCGTCCTCCAACGCCTCGGCCATCGCCCGGATGCCGGCCAACGGGGTGCGCAGGTCGTGGGACACCCAGGCGACAAGTTCGCGACGGGACGTTTCCAACGCGGCCTCCCGGGCGCGGGACTCGGCCAATCGCCCCCGGGCGGCGTCGAGTTCACGGCTGAGCTCGAGGAGTTCAGAACTGCCCGGCCGCACCGTCCGGGCCCCGACAGGCCGGCGGTGGTCGAGCGTCTCGACGCCGATCTCGCGAGCCTCCGCGGTCAGCGCGCGACTGCTGGCCACCAGCATCCGCGCGTAGATCGCGGACACCCCGGCCATCAACACCGCGACCACCCCGCTGACGATCAGCAGCACCCCGTAGTCGTGGTGCGACAGGAACATCGCGTGCGCGGTGCCAATGGTCGCCGCGATCACCGCACCGACCGTGGTCAGGCACAGCACCAACAGCGACTGGCGCAGCGAGCGGTAACGCAGCGCCCGTAACAACAGCGCCCCGCCCACCGCGACCGCCCCCGCCCAGGCGATGGCAATCAGCACCACCTGGACCTTGTCACTCACCGGCGGACCTCGCTGCGCTCGCTCACGCTGTGACCTCCTGGCGATCGCCGGCGGGGGCATCGAAGCGATAGCCGATGCCCCACACGGTGACCAGCAATCGTGGGTCGGCCGGGTCGTCCTCGATCTTCTCCCGAAGCCGCCGCACATGCACGGTGACCGTGGACTGGTCGCCGAACTCCCAGCCCCACACCTGCCGCATCAGCGCCTCGCGGGTGAACGCCTCGCCGGGGTGCGCGAGCAGGAACGCCAACAGGTCGAACTCCCGAGTGGTCAGCGACAGCGGCTGTCCGTCGCGAGTGGCTTTGTGCCCGGTGACGTCTACCTGCAGTCCGCCCGCCGACAAGACGGCCGGACCGCTGTCCACCGCCGGTGGACCGGAGCGGCGTAGCACCGAGCGCACCCGAAGGGTGAGCTCGCGCGGGCTGAACGGCTTGGTGACGTAGTCGTCCGCGCCGACCTCCAGGCCGATCACCCGGTCGTTCTCTGACCCCAACGCGGTCAGCATGATCACCGCGATCGGGCCGCCCTCCTGCAACCGGCGGCAGACCTCCAGCCCGTCGATGCCGGGCAGCATCAGGTCCAGCACCACCAGATCGGGTCGCTGCACCGCCGCGGCCTGCAGGGCGCTGAGCCCGTCCGCGGCGTGTTCGACCTCATACCCGGCGCGCCGGAGGTAGGCCAGCACCACCTCGGCGACCGTCAGGTCGTCCTCGACCACTAACACCCGGGCCGTCATGCGGCCGAGTCTAGGCAGACCGCGGCCGAATTCGGCCGGGCCGCGACCCGTCGTCAGCGGACCGTAAGCCGCAGACCGCCTCGGCGGGGGGCTCGGCCCCTACGGTGGAGCGGTGGAGCACGAGGCGGCGGGCGATCGGCCCCGGGTGGATGTGGTGCTGCCCTGCCTGAATGAGGCGGCGGCGCTGCCCACCGTGTTGGCCGGCTGCCCGCCCTGGGCCCGGGCCATCGTGGTGGACAACGGCTCCACCGACGACTCGGCCACCATCGCCGCCGGACTCGGCGCCACCGTGGTGTGGGAACCGCAACGGGGGTTCGGCGCCGCCTGCCATGCGGGCCTGCTCGCGGCGAGCGCGGAGATCGTGTGTTTCTGCGACGCGGACGCCTCGCTGGACCTGCGCCAACTGCACCGCGTGGTCGACCCGGTCCAGGCCGGCCGGGCGGACCTGGTGCTGGGCCGGCGTCTTCCCATGGCGGGCTCCTGGCCGCTGCACGCACGCCTGGCCAACCGGGTGTTGGCCCGGCACCTGTCCCGGCGTACGGGTGTCCGCCTGCACGATCTGGGACCGATGCGCGCGGCCCGCCGCGCCGACCTGCTGGCACTGAATCTGACGGACCGTCGGTTCGGTTATCCGCTGGAGATGGTGATTGCGGCGATCCGCGCGGACCTGCGGGTGGCCGAGTGTGAGGTCGACTATGCGCC
>DASQPJ010000194.1:0-4078 GCA_035644015.1 Sporichthyaceae bacterium | reverse complement strand
TCACCAGCGCGCTATGACCGCCCCGCCGGAGAGCGGCCCGGTCAGCGTCGGGGTCGACCTCGGCGGCACCGGCACGCGGATCGTCGTGCTCGACGCCGACGGCACCGTCCGCCGCGCGACGAGCAGACCCACCTCGGCCGGGATCCCTCCGAGGCAGGCCGTGGCCGAGCTGGCCGACAGCATCGCCGCGACCGCCTCCGGCCTACCCCTGCGGGCGGTCGGCATCGGCGCGAGCGGACCGGTGGATCGCCTCGGACTCATCCGCAACCCCCACACGTTGCCCGCCTACTCCGACATCCCCATCGCCGACATCCTCAGCGAGCACCTCGGTGTCGGCTGCGTCATCGACAACGACGCCGTTACCGCCGCCATCGCCGAACACGCGCTCGGTGCCGGTCGCCAGAGCGACGCGCTTCTTGTGGTCACTCTGGGCACCGGGGTCGGGGTCGCGATGGTCTGCCGAGGCCGTCCGGTCCGAGCCGCCGACGGCAGCCACCCCGAAGCCGGCCATCTCGCGGTCGACGGACCACCAGCACCCTGCTACTGCGGGCTCCCGACCTGCTGGGAGCAACTGGCCTCCCGCACCACGCTCGACCAGCTCACGAGCCACAGAACAGCCGAAGTTGCCAGCAACGCGCGCGCCGGGGACGCGGCCGCCTCGGCCGTGTTCGAGGCTTACGGCCAACGAGTCGGCGCCGGGCTCGGCACCCTGCTCACCCTGCTCAAACCCGACCGCGTTGTCGTCGGCGGCGGCGCCGCCCAATACCTCGACCTGACCGGATCGGGCATCCGGCACAGCCTGCACAGAACCCCCGGATTCACCAGCGCGCCCGAACTTCGCGCCGCCGAGCTCGGCGACCTCGCGGGTGCGGTCGGCGCGGCGCTCCTGGCCACCTCCCCCCGGTTGCCGACGTGCGCGTGAGTCACGAACCGGTCGGCACGGTGTCCAGCTCGGCGAGGTCCGGCCCGGTCAGGGTGAGTTGTCCCGCCGCCAGGTGCGCCCGAGAGGCAGTGCCGGGGATGGTTCACGGACCCTCTCCGACGCCCCTCCGCGAGCGGTCTCGGTTATCGGTCGCCCGTAGCAGCGGGCAGCGTACGCACCGGCGGATCTCCCGGCTCACCGGGCTAGACGCTGTTCCCCCTGTCGGGTGGCCCGTTCCGGGCTGAAAATGGGGTTGGTTGTCCGGTGACGTCGTTGCTCTATGGCCCGTTCGAGGTCGTGGGCTAGTCGGGCGCTGGGAGCTGCACCTGTGGGCCCTTCAGTGTTGCTTCGAGCACGCGGATTAGATTCGCCTGTTCCCTCGTGGCTCCCCCGGGCGACCGCCTTGGTGATGGTGCTGGGAGGAGGCGGTGGTGCTGCACGACAGCGTGGATTCCGAGGAGATCATCGAGCGGGTCGCGGCTCTGGACATCGGCAAGGCCGAGTTGGTGGCCTGTGTGCGGGTGCCCAACCCAGACAGACCGGGTCGGCGGTCGCAGGAGATCACCACTTACTCGACGATGACCCGGGCATTGCTTGTTCTGGCTGATCGGCTGCGCGAGTTGGGTGTGACCCGGGTGGTGATGGAAGCGACCTCGGATTATTGGAAACCGGTGTTCTACCTGCTCGAAGCCCAAGGTCTGGACCCGTGGCTGGTCAACGCCAAGGACGTCAAGCACCTACCGGGCCGGCCCAAGACCGACAAACTCGACGCGGTGTGGCTGGCCAAGGTCGCCGAGCGGCAGATGATCCGTGCCAGCTTCGTCCCGCCCGCGCCGATCCGGTTGCTGCGTGATCTGACCCGCTACCGGGCCGACCTGGTCAACTCGCGTACCGCGGAGAAGAACCGGGTCGAGAAGCTGCTCGAGGACGCCCAGATCAAACTCAGCGTGGTGGCCAGCGACATCTTCGGGATGTCGGGTCGAGAGATGATGGCGGCGTTGATCGCCGGGGAACGCGACCCGAAAGCACTTGCCCAGTTGGCCCGGACCACGATGCGCGCCAAGATCGGATTATTGGAGGAGGCGTTCGTCGGGCACTTCACTGACCACCACGCTTTCCTGCTGCGCACAATGCTGACGCGAATCGACGAGACCAGCGCCGACATCGCCGCCGTCGAGACCCGTATCGAGGAGCTGATCACCCCTTTCGCCCCAGCGGTCGCCCGCCTCGATGAGATCACCGGTGTCGGACTGACCGCGGCGCACGTCATGATCGCCGAAATCGGCGTCGACATGACCAGGTTCGCCACAGCCGCCCATCTGTGTTCCTGGGCTCGGTTCGCTCCCGGAATCAAGGAATCGGCCGGCAAGAACAAAGGTCGAGGTGCCACCGGACACGGCAACCCCTACCTGGCCCGAGTTCTGGGCGAGGCCGCCGTGAGCGCGGGCAAGACCAACACCTTCCTCGGAGAGCGCTACCGTCGCATCGCCCGGCGCCGAGGCAAGAAGAGAGCAATCGTCGCGGTCGGCCGCTCGATCCTGGTCATCGTCTGGCACCTGCTGTCCGACCCCGAGGCCCGCTACCACGACCTCGGCCCAGACTTCTACGACAACCGCATCGGCCCAGACCGCAAGAAACGCAACCACATCCGTCAGCTCGAAGCCCTCGGCTTCAAGGTCACTCTCCAACCAGCGGCCTGAACACCACCTCGCCCATCCCCACCCCGGCACGAGGCAACGCCCAGCCGGTGATGCCGTTCGCCCGTCCCCGGCTCATTTTCGGATTAGGGCAGCAGGTCGTCGATGGCGCGGTAGATGCGCTTCTCAGACACCGGGTACTTGGTGCCCAGGGTCTGGGCGAAGAAGCTGACCCGGAGCTCCTCGATCATCCACCGGATCTCGGCCACCGCCGCCGGCACCGGCCGCCCAGGAGGCTGCGTGCCGAGCAGCTCGTCGTAGGCCACCCGGACCTCGTGGACCCGAGCCATCCACTCCCGGTCGCGCGCCGGCTCGCGGGTCAGTGTCTCCAGCCGCCGGGACGCCGCCCGCAGGTACCGGGCCAGGTCGGCCAGCCGGGTAGTGCCGGTGGCCGCCACGAACCCGGGGTACACCAGCTCGCGCAGCTGCGCCCGCACGTCGGCCAGGGACGACTCGACCCCGGGCGCCCGCACCTCGGCCAGCCGGGCCTGTACCTCGGTGGCCGCCGCGAGCACCGAGACCACCCCGGTGACGGCGGTGACCGTGGCGGCGGTCAACCCGATACGCAGGGCGTCGGTCAGCGCCGCGAAGCCGGCCGCCGTCCACGCCGGGCCGCCGGCCGCCGCCAGCACGGCATCCGCCGCCGCGTCCTGGCAGTCGGCCAGCAGCGCGTCCAGCGATCCGTGCGGGCTGCGGCTCAGCGCCAGGCTGTCGGTGTTGCTCAGGGTGCGGCGGACCTGGCGCACCGGGGAGGGCACGGTGAGCAGCAGCAGCCGGCGGGTGCCGCGCCACATCGCCGCGCGCTGCTCCTCCGGCGAGCCGAGCACCCGCACCTCGACGGTGGAACCCGCGTCCACCAGCGCCGGGTAGCCGACCACCTGGTAGCCGTCCCGCTCCCGGCGTACCACGTCGGGCAGGTCCACCGGGCGGCCGTCCTCCCCGGTCGGCCACGAGGTCAACCCGGAGCGCTCCACCTCGGCCCCGGTCGCCGACGACAGCGCCGCCCGGGTGCGCTTCAGCAACCGGCCGCGCAGCTCGCCCATGTCCTTGCCGGTGCCCACCACCGACCCGTCGTCGCCGACCACCCGGAAGCTGACCCGCAGGTGCTCGGGCACGTGGTCCCACCGCCAGGCATCCGAGGGCACGGTGACCCCGAACATTTCCCGCAGCACCCGGGACAGCTCCTCGGTCAGCGAGCCTCGCGCGGGATCCATCCTGGCCAGCGCGGCCCGCACGGTGTCCGGCACCGGCACGAAGTTGCGCCGCAGATCCTTGCGCAGCGACCGGATCAGCGCGGTGACCAGTTCCTCGCGGTGCCCGGGTATCTGCCAGCTGAACGCGGCCTCGTCGACCTGGTTCAGCAGCGCCAGCGGCACGTCCACGCTGACCCCGTCGGTCGGCGCGCCCGGCTCGAACTCGTACTTCAAGGCCAACCTCGCCGGCTCCGAAGTCCCTGGCG
>DASQPJ010000193.1:0-9086 GCA_035644015.1 Sporichthyaceae bacterium | reverse complement strand
CGGACGGCAAAGCAGGATTCTGAGGGAATTTCCCGGTTTCGGTGATCTCAGTACAGACACGCCGCCTTCGGCTTACGTTGTAAGGGCGTGCCTGATCGACGTCGCCGGGAGGTCGGATGCGAGCAACGCGGACGATGTCGCTTGCCGCCGCGATCGGAATGGTGGCAGTCGCGGCCGCCCAGGTTCCCGGCCAGGCCGCCACCCAGACCCAGGGCCAGGCGCAGGCGGTGCTGGCCAAGATCGTCCCCTACGTCGGCCTCGCCGGCGTGACCGCGAGCATCGGGTTGACCACCGCGCAGGTCGCCGGTCCCTCCGCGCAGGCCTCAGCCGCCACCGCGGACTTCGGACTGTTGGGCACGTTGGCGGGCAGCAGCACCGGTGACGTCCCCGCGATCCCCGGCCTGCCGCCGCTCGACCTGCCGGACCCGGCGAACGCGGACAGCAACGGCACCACCTCGGCGGACAGCGACCCGATCCCGGTGCCCGGCCAGGACGCCACCAAGGCCCCGGCCGCCGGCGCACCGTCGTTCTCCGCCGCGCACCAGCACGCCTCGGCGACGCCGAACCCGGTCCTTGCCGAGGGCGTCGCGACCGGACCCGGGTTCACCGTCCCCGGCCTGATCGCCATCGTGGGCGGGCGCAGCCAGGCGGTCTCCGATGCCACCAAGTCGGTCTCCGACGTCACCATCGGCTCGCTGAGTCTGGGCGACGGCGCCGTCGTGCTGTCCGACCTGCGCTGGACCGCGACGCAGACCGCGACGTCCGTCGGGACCGCGGAGTTCTCCATCGGTGGGCTGAGTGTCGCCGGTCAGGCCCTTCCGGTGTCCGGCCCGGATTCCTTGGCCGCCGCGCTCACCGCGGCCAACGCGGTGCTGACCCCGCTCGGTCTGGCGCTGTCGGTGCCGACCCGCACCAACGACAAGAACGGCGCGACGGTGGCCCCGCTGGTGATCCAGGTGCGCAACCCCGAGGCCGTCGCGGACCAGACCCAGAAGGGCACCGCCGCCGCGACGCCCGTGCTGGCCCCGGTGCTGGCGGCGTTGCTCAAGGCGATCCCGGGCTCGGAGGCCTCCGCTCTGGTGGTCAACGCATTGCTGGGCGGCGTCGGCGGGCAGAGCGGCGGCCGGCTCGAACTCGGCGGGGTCTCGGCCCGCTCCGGGCCGCTGGATCTGTTCGACCCCGGAGCAACGGACTTCCCCGTCCCCGCGGTCGGGTTGCCGGCCGTGCCGGGTGCTCCGCTGCCGCGCCTGCCGATCAACACCAGTGGCTACGGCATCCCCGCGGCCGGTGCCGCCACCGTCACCGCGGTGCCCGGCGTCGACCTGCAGGCCGGCGGTGTGGACGCCAGCGCGGCCACGTTCAGCCGGAACGTGGGCTCGCCACGACACGGCGCCGCGGTGGCCACTGTGCTTGCCCTGCTGGCAATTCTCGCCCTCGCCGCCGGCGATCGGATTCGCGCTCGTATCGGTGCTTCGCCGTAGAAACTCGAGGAGCCCGCCGCATGTCCCCCCGCCGCCTGCTCGCCCGTGCGTTCCTGCGCGGGTACCTGCCGCTCGCCCTCGTGGTCGTCGTGCTGCTCGTCGTCACCGCGATCGCACCGAGCAAGATCGTCCGCCAGGGCGCCGCTGACGCGGTGGCCCAAGCTGCCGGGGTGGGTGCCGCGGTCGTTCCCGGCGGCGCCGCCGCGGGCGCCCCGTCGGCCGTGGCCCGCGCCGCCGACCCCGCCGCAGCCGGCGCAGCCGGGCATCCGGCCGCACCGGCCGGCGCGACCCGGGCGTTGGTGCCCGACGCCGCGCACGGCCGCGCGGTCAACACGCCGGCAGCTGTGGCGAACGGGATCCGGGCCGGCGCGGACTGCGCCGGTGGCACCCTGCAGGCCGCGATCAGCCCGTATTCGCCGTCCTGCGTGGACTTCTCCGGCACCAATGGTGGCGCCACCTCCCGCGGAGTCAGCACGTCCACCATCACCGTCGCGATGCGGGACAGCGACATGGGCAGCGGGGACAAAAAGAACAACAACAGCGCGCTGGCGAAAAAGGCCCGGGAGGCCGGGATCTCATCGAGTCCGGAGGCGAAGAAACTCACCCTGGACACGTTGCTGGCCTACTTCAACAAGACCTACCAGACCTACGGGCGCACGGTGGAGATCGTCCCCTACACCGGGCGGGGCGCTCAGGCCGCGGAGTTCGCCGGTGGTGGTCAGGAGGCGGCCAACGCGGACGCCCTGAAGGTGGGTCAGGAGATCGGCGCCTTCGCCGACATCTCGGCGACCACGCAGCCCTACCTCGACGCCCTGGTGCGCCAGCAGGTCCTCGCCATCGGCGGCCTGCACCTGCCCGCGTCGTACTACCGCTCGAAGGCGCCCTACGCCTGGGGCCAACTCATCGACTGCACGACGCTGATGACCTCGGCCAGCGACCTGTTGGCCAAGCGGTTCCCGGCCGGGACGCCGGCCGCCCGGGCGGGTAGCACCGCGCTGCGGCAGGCCCCGCGTAAGTACGCACTCCTGGTGCCTGACGACCCGGTTTACGCCCGCTGCATCGCCGAGGCGCAGCCGCAACTGAAGGCGGCCGGGATCACCTTCGCCAAGCAGATCCGCTACGCGTTGGACTTCTCCTCGATGCAGCAGCAGGCACCGAACATGGCCGCGCAGCTCAAGGCGGCCGGGATCACCACGGTGGTGCTGGTCACCGACCCGCTACTGCCCTACTTCCTGACCGCCGCGGCGACGCAGCAGAACTTCTGGCCGGAGTGGTTCGTCACCGGCACCATCGGCACCGACGCGGATGTCGCCGGGCAGTTCTACGACAACCAACAGTGGCAGAACGCTTACGGGCAGAGCTACCTGACCGGTTTCAACTCCGGCAAGGGTTCCGAGGCGTACAAGGCCTACAAGACGCTGCGTCAGGACGAGCCGACGAACATGGTCGACCTCGTCTACCAGACCTTGCTGATGCTGTTCACCGGGATCGAGGAGGCCGGGCCGAACCTGACCCCGCAGACCTTCCAGCAGGGCATGTTCTCCTGGGGCCCGCACCTGGGGGCCTACGGACGATGGAGCTTCGGGCCGAACGACTTCACCTCGGTCGATGACGCCACCGAGATCTATTTCGACCCGCGGGCGATCAGCGCGTTCAACTCCAAGCCCGGTCGGTGGGTCGTGCTCAACGGGGGCAAGCGGTTCCGCGGCACCGGCTGGCCGGCCAAGGACCCGGGCGCTCCGATCCCGCCGGCGGCCGCCCCGTGAGCACCCCCGACCACGCGCGCGTCCGAACCACCGTGAGCTATAGCTCACGCTTGTTCGGACGCCCCGCGGGTGGGCGCGCGGGGGCTCGGGCGGTGGGTGCCGTCGTGGGAGTGCCGCTGGTGTGGGTGGTGCTCAATGCGGTGCTGCCGTCCGGGCTCCCGCTCGGCGTGGTGTTGCAGGGCGTCGTGCTCGGCTCGCTGATCGGGCTGTCCGCATTGGGATTGGTGCTGGTCTATCGCTCCTCGCGGGTGGTGAACTTCGCGCAGGCCTCGATGGGCACGGCCGCGGCCGCGTTCGCCGTCCAGTTGTTCCAGACCAAGGGATGGAACTACTACCTGGCGCTGGTCGCGGGTCTGGTGGTGGCCGCCCTGGTCGGCGTGCTGTGCGACCGCGTCGTGGTGCAGCGGCTGTTCTGGGCGCCCCGGCTGATTTTGACCGTGGCCACCATCGGTCTGGCCCAGATCCTGTCCGGTGCGCAGCTCGCGGTGCCGAAGCTGATGGGCGGCAGCGCCGGATTCGGCGGCCTGACGACCGGCTTCCGTACGCCGCTGCATCTGCAGTTCACCTTCGGTGGGTTGGTCTTCAACGGTGCGCACGTGATGGTGCTGATCACGGTGCCCGTCGTGCTCGCGCTGTTCGCGGTGTTCCTGCGGCGCAGCTCGCTGGGTGTGGGCATCCGGGCGACCTCGTCGAACGCCGAACGCGCGATGCTGCTGGGCGTCCCGGTGCGCCGACTTTCCATGCTGGTCTGGGCGTTGGCCGGGGTGCTCTCGGCGTTGGCGGCGATGCTGTCGGCTCCGTTGGTCGGCTCCGGCGGCGACCTGACGGCCGGCCCGACGCTGCTGTTGCCCGCACTGGCCGCGGCGGTGATCGCCCGGATGGAGAGCCTGCCGGCCGCGGTGCTCGCCGGGGTCGGCGTCGGGGTGTTCCAGCAGGCGGTGTTCTGGAACACGTCGCGGTCCAGCTACGTCGACGTCGGCCTGCTCATCGCCGTGCTGCTGGCCCTGCTGGTGCAGCGGCACTCGCTGTCCCGGGTGCAGGACGCCAACACCGGCGGGTGGGCCGCGGCCGAGGAGAGCCCGCCGGTGCCCGCCGCGCTCGCCAGGCTGCCCGAGATCATCTGGGGTCGCCGGTTGCTGTTCCTGGCCATCGCCTTCGGGTTGGTGATGCTGCCCTACGCTCTGAGCCCCAGTCAGATTTCGTTGATCGGTACCGTCACCATCATCTACGGGATGGTCGCGGTGTCGCTGGTGGTGCTGACCGGCTGGGCCGGCCAGATCAGCCTCGGGCAGTTCGCGATCGCCGGGGTCGGCGCGGTGGTCACCGGGGACCTGGTCGCCAAACAGGGCACGGACCTCGTGCTCGCGATGATCGCCGGATCCGCCGCGGGCGCGCTCATTGCCCTCGCTGTGGGCATACCCGCGCTGCGGATCCGCGGTCTGTTCCTCGGGGTCACCACGCTGGCCTTCGCGGTCCCGCTGTCCACGTTCTTCCTCAACCCGGCGAACTTCCCGAGCCTGATCCCTACCCAGGTCGACCGCCCGCGACTGTTCGACCGGTGGAACCTCACCGACGAGCGCACCCTCTACTGGTTTGCGCTGGCGACGCTGGGCGTTGCGCTCGGCCTGGTCACCGGGATCCGTCGGGCCCGGCCGGGACGCGCGATGGTCGCGGTCCGGGACAACGAACGCGCCGCCGCCGCCCGGGGTCTGTCCCCGACCGGGGCGAAGCTGGCGGCATTCGCGGTCTCCGGCGCGTTGGCCGGGCTCGCCGGGGCGCTGCACGTGATCACCCTCAACGGCGTGCGGGCCGGCGCCTACACCCCGAACATGGCCTTCGAGGCGTTCTCGATGGTCGTGCTGGGCGGGGCGACGTCGCTGCCCGGAGCGCTGGCCGGCGCCACCTTCCTGCGGCTGGCCGAGTACTACCTGACCGGCAGCATGCAACTGGTGGTGACCGGCGCCGGGGTGCTGCTGGTGCTGCTGATTCTGCCCGGTGGGCTGGGCCGGGTGCTGGACGCCGGCCGGGGGCTCTGGTTCCGCGTGGTTGCCCGGCTACGGCACATCGAACTGGCCGGAGCCGGGGGACAGTTCGACGCGACCGAGGTCGACCTCGACGGCATCGGTGACCGCCTCACCGCACCCGACGACGCCGTGCCGGCCCGTCCGCGGATGGAACTGGTCCGGCCCCGCCCGGACGACGACGTCGAGCCGACCGTCGTCGGGGAACGCGCCGTGCTGGAATGCCGCAACCTCGAGGTCTCCTACGGTCGTAACAAGGTGCTGCACGGGGTGAGCCTGCACGTCGAGCCCGGCGAGGTGCTGGCGCTGCTCGGCACCAACGGCGCGGGCAAGTCCACGGTGCTGCGGGCGATCTCCGGGCTGACCCCACCGCGTCGCGGTTCGGTCCTGCTCGGCGGCACCGACCTGACCGGGTCGACGCCGATGCGGATGGCCCGGGCAGGTCTGGCTTACATGCCCGGCGGACGCGGCATCTTCCCCGACCTGTCAGTCGGGGAGAACCTGCGGATGGCGACCTGGGTGGGCCGGCGATCTGCGGAGCACACCGCACGCTGCGTCGCGCACGCCGTCGAGCTGTTCCCCGCGTTGGCCGGGCGCATGGCGGACCGGGCCGGTCTGCTGTCGGGTGGGCAGCAGCAGATGTTGGCGTTGGCGCAGGCGCTGGTGCAGGGCCCGCCGGGGCAGGACGGTCGGCCGGGCACCCGCGTGCTGCTCATCGACGAGTTGTCGCTGGGCCTGGCGCCGGTGGTCGTTGCGGAATTGCTCGACGTGGTGCGCCGGTTGCGCGAGAGCGGGTTGGCGATCGTGCTGGTCGAGCAGTCCGCCGAGTTGGCGCTGCAGGTGTCCGACCGGGCGATGTTCCTGGAGAAGGGCGAGGTGCGCTTTTCCGGTCCGGCGCAGGACATTCTCCAGCGCGGCGACCTGATCCGTTCGGTGTTCCTGGCCGGTGTTGCGGGCGGCCACGACACCGTGCCGGATCCGGTCCCGACGCCGGTTTCGATCGGCCTGCGGACCGATGTGGACCTGGCCGTCGCGACCGGTTCGCAGGCCCATGACCGGATCGCGATTGCCGCGCGCGGACTGCGCAAGAACTTCGGCGGCCTGGCCGCGATCGACGGCGTCGATCTGGATGTGCGGCCCGGCGAGATCGTCGGGTTGATGGGCCCCAACGGCGCGGGCAAGACGACCATCCTCGACGCCCTGTCCGGGTTCCTGGCTGCCGATTCCGGCCGGGTCTTCTTCGCCGGCCACGACGTCACCGCGATGCCGCCGCAGGCGCGCGCGCACCTCGGGCTGGGCCGCTCGTTCCAGGACGCCCGGCTGTTCCCCGGGTTGACCGTGGCCGAGACGATCGCGGTGTCCTGCGAACGCTGGGTGACCTCGCGCGAGCCGCTGGCTGCGGCGCTGCGGCTGCCGACCTCGCTGCTGTCCGAGGCGGCCATCGCCGAGCGGGTGGAGCGGATCATCGCGCTGCTCGGCCTGGGGGTGTTCCGGGACCGCTTCGCCACCCAGCTGTCCACCGGGTCGCGGCGGCTGGTCGAGTTCGGCTGCCTGCTCGCCCAGGAGCCCGATGTGCTGCTGCTCGACGAACCCGCGGCGGGCCTGGCCCGGGCCGAGGCCGAGTTGATGGGTCCGCTGCTCAAGCGAATCCGGGAGGCCACCGGCAGCGCGCTGGTGATCGTCGAACACGACGTCGGGCTGCTGCGCCGTACCTGCGACCGCATCGTCGCGTTGGAGTCCGGCCGGGTGGTGGCCCAGGGTTCGGCCGAGGCGGTGCTCTCCGACCCCGCGGTGATCGCCGGTTACCTCGGCACCCCCGCCAAGGCGGCCGGCTGATCGTCAGGTCCGGCCCGAAGGAATTCGCCGCAAACTCCCCGGTGGCGGCGGCGCTCCCGTGCAGGTCGTAAGAATCGGGATCACCCTTTTATCGGGATAATCGAATCGATTCTTGAGCTCCCGATGTCAAGGTTTGAATTCGACCCGAAAACAGCGGGCGGAGCGTCAACGCTTGGCAGTCGTCATTTCTTGGTGGGAAGCGCCAGCGAGGTGTAGACCACAACATTGGACTGGTAGCCGCCATTGCTCTTGTCGTAGCTGCCGCCGCAGGTGACCAGGTTCAGCGTCGATGGGCCGGTGGCCCCGTAGACCTTGCGGGCGGGGAACTTCGCGTTCGCATACGTCGCGACCTTCGTCACCGCGTAGCGCACGACGGAGTGGTTGGCCATGGTGACGGTGACCTTGTCGCCGGCGCGCAGTTCCTTGAGCCGGGCGAAGACCGCGGGCCCGGTCTTGGAGTCAACGTGGCCGAGGATGACCGCCGAGCCGGCCTGGCCGGGGGCCGGACCGTATCGGTACCAGCCAGCCTGCATGGGCTTGCTGGGCACCTGCACGGTCTTGTCGGCGTTGAGGCCGAGGGAGCCCACATGCGTCGCCACCTTGATGGCGGGGATGCGCATCGACACCGGTGTGGTGCGGACCGATGCGGTGGCGGGTGCCAGGGTGATGGCCGGCGCGGCGACCTCGAAGTGATTCGTGGTGCCGGCGCAGCCCGCGAGGGCAAGAGCGACCAGCAGGAACGACGCGGATGCCACGGTCCCCCGGCGGCACGATCTGCCGCTACGGGGAGTCGCGGCGTCGGTGTTCAGGACGCACCGCCGAGCCCGGTGTGTGGGTGGCCGACGGGGATCCTGGGCCCACCGGTCGTCGTGTAGTCGCCGGGCGTGCTGCCACCGGAGGAACCGCCACCGGAGGAACCGCCGCCCGTGGTGGTGCCGCCGCCGGAGGACCCACCCTGGCTCGGATTGGTGCCACCGCCGAGGATGCCGCCGACGGTGCCGCCGAGGACGCCGCCCAGAGTGCCGCCGAGCGTTCCGCCGCCCGTAGTGGTGGTGCCGCCGCCTGAGGTCCCGCCGCCCGAGGACGTCGTCGTCTCGTCACAACTCGGCAGCCCGATGACATTCGAGTCGAGGCTGACCTGTCCGTTCCTGGCCAGGATGCGCCCGTCCACCGTGGTCCGGGTCTGCACGGTCACCGAGGTCAGCGCCATCACGGTGCCGACGAACGTGGTGTCGGTACCGAGCGTCGCGGAGCTGCCGACCTGCCACCACACGTTGCACGGTTGTGCGCCGTTGATCAGCTTGACCCTGCTGCCCGACGCCGTGATCAGGGTGGAGCCGGCCTGGAAGATGAACACGGCGGCCGGGTTGTTCTTGGCGTCCAGGGTGACCGTGCCGGTGAGGCCCAGACCGGAGGCGTGGTGGTAGACGCCGGGCAGCAGGGTCTTCCCGCCGATGTCGGCGGGCACGGCGGTGGCCGGGCCGCGCCCGGCCGAGTCGACCCACGCGTTGGTCAGGTCCGCCTCAGCCTTCGCCGCGCTGGCGTTCGCCGAGTTCTTGACCCCGTTGGCCACGTTGCCCGGCGGGAAGCCGGTGATGGCGGTGCCGGGGGAGACGCCCAGGTTGCCGGAGATGTGCGAGGGGCCGGTGTTGGTGACTGTGGTGCCCGCCAGGACGGCGTAGGACTTAGCCGTGCCCAGCCCGGGGTCGGGTTGGGCGGCAACCGCCGACGTCACGCCGACCACCCCGGTGAGTACGAATGCGCCGGTCGTTGCCGTCGCTATTGCCGTCGTCCGCGTTCGGGAAAATGACATCGAATTGCGCATGAAGACCCACTAGAATTTGGTCCGAGGCGAGAAACGAAATCGCAGGGATTCTCGATGACCCATGCCCCTCGGTCTGTCTTCACTTTACGTATGCTTTACTGATGTCCATATGGCCCTTTCGGTCAAGACCCATACTCGTCGGGCGAAATGTCCCGGG
>DASQPJ010000192.1:0-14992 GCA_035644015.1 Sporichthyaceae bacterium | reverse complement strand
ATCACCGGCGGTCTGCTCGGTGGCGGTATCGACTCCGGCGAGCCGTCCAACGGTGGCCACGGCCACTCGCACGGCAACGGTGGCGACTCCTTCGAGGAGTCCGCGCTGCCGCACACCGGCGCCAACAGCGACGCCACCGCGCTGATGCTGTGCGCGGGCCTGGCCATGGCCGGCACCGGCGTCACCCTGGTCAGCCGTCGCCGTCGCGCCGCGCTGTCTGTCTGAATCACCGGCTGAACCAAACGACGCCTCCCGTCCCCACGGGCCTGGGGACGGGCGGCGTCGTGTCCGCGGCCGTGGTGGGCGCGGTCGCGTGACGCACCCAGAAACCGGGTCGATCGGGTTCCTCCCGATCGGCCCGGTTTTGCGTTGCGGTAGGCAGGACGTCTTGGTTCACCCATCTGGAGCAAGTCGGACCGAACACCGGAACCGAACCCCCGGGGCTGGGCAGTCTGATCACCGGGACGCGCGAAAAGGTCTTGAGCCACCCGGCCGGGACCGCCGAGACCGCAGGGGCGTCCCCACAACTGCTTGGGGGGATTCACCAATGTCTGTCCGTCACATCAACAAGAAGCGGGTCATCGCCGGAACGGCGATCGCGGTCCCGCTGGGCATCATCGCCGCCGGTGCCGCTTCGGCCGCCGATGCGCCCGCTCCGCTGGGCGGCCTGAGCGCCGTTACCAACACGGTGAACTCGACCGCCACCAGCACCAACGTGCTGCACGGCATCACCGACCTGGCCATGGCCAAGCAAGCCGCGCCGTCCGTGGCAGCGCCGGCCGCTCCGGCCGCTCCGGCCGAGATCCCGGCCCCGGCCAGCAACCCGATCACCGCCACGGTGGTCAACGCCACCCAGGGCACCCCGCTGGCCGCGCTGCTCCCACAGGCGGACACCGTGGGCAAGCACCGCACCGACAGCAAGGCGCCGGCCGCGCCCGCGCAGCCCGCGCAGGCCAAGCACCGCAAGGCCAAGCACGCGAAGGACCCGCAGCCGCTGGACGCGGTGACCGGCAATCTGGGCCGGGTGGTCGACCTCAGCCTGGTCAACCACACCGTCGACGGGGTCACCGAGCAGCTGGGCCTGGGCCACACCGTGACCGACGCGCTGAAGCCGGTCACCGGCAACGGCGGCATCCTGACCGGCCTGCTCGGCATCAAGGAGCACTCCGCGGTCAAGGCGCAGCACCAGGGTCGCCACGCGCGTCCGGCCCAGTCCCTGGTCGACGACTCCGCGCTGCCGCACACCGGTGGTGACTCCGCCGAGATCGCGATGCTGCTCGGCGCCGGCCTGGCGCTGACCGGCGCCGGGGCCCGGATGGTCACCCGCCGGCGTCGGCAGGACGGCTGAACGGCACCTCGCACCACCCACGTTCCACCGCCGAAGCCCGCCCCGAAGATCGGGGCGGGCTTCCGCGCGTGACGGGTGGGTCGCGAATGACACTGGTGTGGTTCGGGCATACGATGGGGACCTCGACATCACGCACGGAGGTCGCCGGATGGAAGCCACCACGCTCGCTGCCGTCGCCGGTCAGCTGCACGCCGCCGCGGCCGCGGCGGCCGAACCCGTCCGATGTGAACTGGTCGACGGCGCATTGACCGAACGGGATCGCGCGATTCTGGACTTCGAACGGCAGTGGTGGCGCTATGCGGGCGCCAAGGAGAGCGCGATCTCCGAGCTGTTCGGCATGTCGGCGAACCGCTACTACCAAATCCTCAACGCATTGATCGATCTGCCCGAGGCGCTCACCCACGATCCGATGCTGGTCAAACGGCTGCGCCGGCTGCGCGGCGCCCGTCAGCGCGCGCGGTCCTCCGCACGCCGGGCCGGCGCCGAGAACTGAGGGGGCACGGGGGGATGGACCGTTTCATGCGTCGTCGTCGGCTGCCCGGATCGCATCGATCAGGGCTTACCGAGCTGGGGTCCTCGGCGGTATCCGCGGTCGCGGTGATCGCGCTGGTGGCCGTGCTCCTGTTGATGTTCGGGCAGCGCGCGGACCATCTCGATGCGGTGGACCGGGTGGCCGCCACCGACGCACCGTCGGCGCCCGCCCAACCGCCACTACCGGTCGCCCCGGCACCGGGCACCGGGGATGTGGCCGACGCCCTGCCGGGCCCGATCGTCGGGTACGGCCCGCACGAGAAGGTGTCGCCGGACAAGGCGCCGGGGATGCCCGCGGACCAGTCCGCCGCCGGCCCGACGGCGCCCGGCGTGGTGACGCCCGGTGTGGTGGCCGACGACCCGGCCACCGGAGTCTCGGTGCCCTACGAGGGCCCGAAGGTGCCGATCGTGCTGTTCAACCAGACCGCCGACCCGGCCCGGATGAGTTCGTTGCAGACCGCGTTGGTGGCTGCCGGGTGGCCGGTGTCCGCGACCGACACCTGGAAGGGCAAGGTGCCGCAGACCACGGTGTACTACCCCGTGGGCATGATGGCGCAGGCCAAAGCGCTGATGGCGCAGTTCCCGACCATCGGGCGGATCCGGCCGGTGTTCGCCGGGATCCCGCAGACCGGGAAGCTCACGGTGATCATCTGTGACGACCGCACCGCGACCACGAGCGCGCCGGACTGAGCACGCCGCGGGTGCGCGGGGCAGGTCGGGCGGGGTGGTTGGCCCTGGTCGCTGACCCGCGACGGGCGCTGCTGGCCCTGGACTACGACGGGACCCTGGCCCCGATCGTCGCCGACCCGGCAGCCGCGGCACCGGCGCCCGACGCCCGCGCCGTGCTGTGCCGATTGACCGAGGTCTTCGGCACCGTGGCGGTGATCAGCGGACGCCCGACCGCAAGCCTGATCGCGTTGCTGGACCTGGACAGTGCCGATGCACCGGCGCTCACCGTGCTGGGTCTGTACGGCCGACAACCCTGGCGGCGCGACGACCCGGTCCCGGTGCCGACCATCCGCGAGCCCTCGGCCGCGGCCCGCGCCGAATTGGTCGCCCTGCTCGCCGCCGGTACCGACCGCCTGCGGCTGGAGGACAAGGGTGAGTCGTGGGCAGTGCATGCGCGCGGCCTGCCCGATGCCGATGCCGCGCTGGACCGGATCCGCCCCGAGCTGACCGCGTTGGCCGCCCGGCACGGGCTGCACGTGCAACCCGGCCGGGCCGTGCTGGAACTGCTCGCGCCCGGTCCGGACAAGGGCGCCGCACTGCGCCTGACCGCGGATCAGGTCGGGGCAGCGGCGGTGTTGTGGGCCGGTGACGACCTCGCCGACCTGGCCGGCTTCGACGTCCTGGATGAGCTGCGGGGCCGTGGCGTGCCCACACTGGGCGTCGCGGTGGCCAACGCGGAGGTCGCCGCGCCGGCCCGGCGGGCCGACGCCACGGTGCCCGATCCTGCCTCGTTGTTGGACCTGCTGAGCGCGCTCGCCGACGCCGCAGGCGCGCCTTGATCAGCATGTTGCCAATCCGAGGGGTGCCGCGCGGACCGTGGCGAACCTCCACGGGGTAGAACGGACTGTGCGTTCGGTCCCGCATACCTGCTCGCTGTGCGAGGCGACGTGTGGGCTGCTGATCAATCTCGACCACGACGGCACCCTGGGCGAGATCCGCGGTGATCCGGACGACGTGTTCTCGGCGGGCTACATCTGCCCGAAAGGTGTGGCGGTCAAGGGCCTGCACAGCGACCCGGACCGCCTGCGCACGCCGATGGTCCGGGTCGGCGGGACGCTGCACGAGGCGTCCTGGGGCGAGGCCTGGGCGGTGCTGGCCTATCGGCTGCCCACCCTGATCGAGACGTATGGTCCGGACGCTGTTGGCCTTTTCGTCGGTAGCGGTGCTGCCCACAACCTGGACGCCCGGTTGTACGCGTCGGCGTTGGCCGCATCGATCGGCACCCGCAGCGTGTTCTCCGCCTCCTCGCTGTGGCTGCGGCCCAAGCAGGTCGCCGCGGGGTTGCTCTACGGCAGCACCTCGGCAATGACCGTGCCGGACGTGGACCGCACCGAGTACCTGATCCTGATCGGCGCCAACCCGGTCACCTCCAACGGCGGCCTGCTCACCGCTGCTGACCTGCGCTCCCGGTTGCGCGCGTTGCGTCGCCGCGGCGGGCGCCTGGTGGTGGTCGACCCGCGACAGTCCAGCACGGCCGAGGGCGCGGACGAGCACCTGCGCATCCGTCCGGGCACCGACGCCGCGCTGCTGCTGGGGATGATCCACGTGCTGGTCGACGAGGGTCTGATCGACCTCGGTGGGGTGGCCGACCGGGTCGACGGGGTGGCCGATGTGGCCGCGCTGGCCACTGATTTCACCCCGGCCCGGGTGGCTCGGCGCACCGGGCTGGACGCCGGCGCCATCCGCCGGCTGACCCGCGACCTGGCCGCAGCGCCGGCCGCCGCGGTGCATGCCGGGGTGGGTGCGCTGACCACCGGGCGGGCCACGGTGGTCAGCTGGCTGGTCGAGGTGCTCAACACGCTCACCGGCAACCTGGACCGACCCGGCGGTGCGATGTTCCCGTGCCCGGCGCACTGGACCGCGCCACCGGTCGGCGCCCGCTCGCCGTTCTCCTTGACCGACGGCCCGCGTACCCGGGTGCGCGGGTTGCCGATCATCGACGGGGAACAACCGGCTGCGGCGCTCGCCGAGGAGATGGACATCGAGGGCCCCGGTCGCATCCGCGCGCTGATCACCATCGGCGGCAACCCGGCCCGCTCACTGCCGGACTCCGCGCGGCTGCGCGCTGCGTTGGACGGCCTGGAGCTGATGGTGAGCGTGGACACCTACCTCAACGAGACCACCGCGTTGGCCGACATCGTGTTGCCGGTGCCCTCGATCCTGGAGCGGGCGCACTACGACCTGGACCGCTACGCGTTGGCCTGCCGCAACATTGCGAACTACTCCCCGCCGGTGCTGCCGTTGCCGCTGGGCATGCAGCACGAGTGGGAGACCCTGGCCCGACTCGCAGTGGTGGCCGCGGGCGGGTCGGCGGCTGCCGACTTGGCCGCGTTCGACGACGAGGCCGCCGCGCGGCTGGCCAAGCAGGTCGGCATCGAACTGCCCGATGACCCGGACGGATTGCGCGGACCGCAACGCCTGTTGGACCTGTTGCTGCGCACCGGCCCCTACGGGTTGACGCTGGAGGACCTGGAGTTCAACCCGCACGGGCTGGACCTCGGGGAGCTGGAACCACGCCTGGACGAGGTGTTGTGCACCGCGGACCGACGGTTGAACCTCGCACCGCCAATGCTCATCGCCGAGGCCGCCAAGGTGCGCGGCGGGTTGGACGCCGAGGGTGCCGACGGATTGCTGCTGGTGGGTCGTCGGCACCTGCGCTCGCAGAACTCCTGGCTGCACAACTTGCCCGCGATGGTCTCCGGGGCCCGGCGGTGCACCGTGCAGGTGCACCCGGACGACGCGGCGCGATTGCGGTTGCGCGACGGCGGTATGGCCCGGGTCAGCTCGCGCATCGGCGAGGTGGTGGCGGCCGTCCAGGTCACCGAAGAGGTGCTGCCCGGCGTGGTCTCGTTGCCGCACGGCTGGGGGCACGACGAGCCGCAGGCCCGGTTGCGGGTGGCCGCGTCCCGGCCGGGGGTGAATGTCAACCGGCTCACCGACGCGATGGAGACCGACCCGCTCACCGGCAATGCGGTGTTCAACGGGGTGGCCGTGTGGCTGGCCCCGCACTCCGGGGACGCCCCGGCCACCGAGGGTCCGATCCCGGATCGGCGGATCGGGGTGGATCGCCGCCGCACGCCGCGCGGCCCGGGTGGTATTGGGCCCGAATCCTTCGGCCCTGCTTAGAACTGACCCTGCGTTATCAGCGATTGAGCGCGGCCACCTGGTCGGCGAACCAGCGCTCCGGTGAGTACTGTGCGGCGGCCGCGGCCAACTGCGCGCACCGTGCGGCCCGCTCGGTCGGGTCCATCCGTAGCGCCTGGTCGATCGCCCGGGCGGTGCCGGAGACGTCGTAGGGATTCACGATCACCGCGTGCGGGCCGAGGTCGTCACAGGCACCGGCCTCGCGGGAGAGCACCAGGGCCAGGTTGCGCGCGGAGACCACTGGCGCCTCCTTGGCCACCAGATTCATCCCGTCCCGGACCGGGTTCACCACCAGCACGTCGGCCAACGAATAGGCGGCCAGGGATCGCGGGAAGTCATCCTGCACCGAGAGGATCAGCGGCTCCCAGTGGTCGGTGCCGAACTCGTCCTCGATCTCCCGGGCGATGCGCATCACGGCCGCGGTGTACTCGCGGTACTCGGGCAGGTCGTGCCGGCTGGGGTAGGCGATCACCAGGTGCACCACCCGGCCCTGCCACTGGGGGTAGTGGCGCAGGAGTTCCCGGTAGGCGTGCAGGCCTCGCGTGATGTTCTTGGACAGCTCGGTGCGGTCCACCCGCACGATCAGCGCGCGATCGCCGACCTGCTCGGTCAACGCGGCGCAGTGGCGGGCTACGTCCGCAGCTGCGGCGCGCTCCCGCAGCGCGGTGGCATCGGTGCCCAACGGATGCACCCCGATCCGCGTGATGCGGCCCGCGTGACGCACCGTCATGCCTTCTCGGTCCACCTCGGCGCCGAGCACCAGCGAGCAGCAATCGAGGAAGGCCCGCGCCCAACGCTGGGTCAGGAAGCCGGCGTGGTCGGCGCCGAGAATGCCCCGCAGCACCTCGCTGCCGACCTCGTCGGGCAGCATCCGGTAGTAGTCCGGGGGGGCCCACGGGGTGTGCGAGAAGTGCGCGATGCGCAGATCCGGGCGCAACTTGCGCAGCATCGCCGGGACCAGCGTGAGGTGGTAGTCCTGCACCAACACCCGCGCCTCGGCGGGGGCGTCGGCGGCCAACGCCTCGGCGAACGCGGCGTTGTAGGTGTGGTAGTCCTGCCAGTCGCGGGCGAAGGAGTGGTCGAACTCCGGGCGAGCGGCCACGTCGAACAGCAGGTGGTGGACGAACCACAGCACCGAGTTCGCGATGCCGTTGTAGGCGCGGGTGAACACCATCGGATCGAGGTGCAGCATCCGGACCCGACCGGCGACCTCGTGCCCGGCCAGGTCCAGGCGCCCACCCGGCGCGGCCAGCGCCGCGCTGCGGTCGGCGTCGGAGATCGCCGCGCACACCCAGGTCACCTGCTCGGCCACCCCTGCCGTGCTGAGCCCGGCCACCAGACCGCCGGACCCGCGGCGACAGTGCAGGCTGCCGTCGGGTCCCATTTCGAAGCTCAGCGGCCCCCGATTGGAGGCGACGAGCACGTCCAGCACGGGTGCACGCTACCGCGCGCGGTTCAGGCCACCTGCAGCCCGCGTGCGTGCACGGCGTCGATCACGGCCTGCAGCTTGGCCGGGCTGAAGTGGGTGGCGTGCATGAGGATTACGCCGCCCGCATGCACCGGGGGGGTGAACGAGTTGCCGTAGCGCACCGCGTCGGCCATCTGGGCCGGCGTATAACCGGCCCAGTCGCGGGTGTCCACCGACCACCGGCAGGTGGCGTACCCGGCGGCCGCGATGCGCTCCACGATCCGGCTCGCCTCCGCGCCCGCGCCGTAGGGCGGGCGCAGCACCTTCGGCGCACCGGCCGTGGTGCGCGGCCCACCGGAGATCTGCTCGGCGATCTGCGCATTGCTCATGGTGTTCATCGCCAGGTGGTCGCGGGTGTGATCGTTGATGGTGTGCCCGCCGTCCTCGATTACCGCACGGATCGCCGGGGTGACGTGGTTGAGGAAGAACCGGCCCCGGGCGTGGTTGCGGGCCAGCGTGGCCACCATCTGCTTGGCCACCGCCACCGAGCGCACCACGTCGTCAAAGGTCAGCCACACGCTCGGGCCGGGGTTGTCGCAGTTCTCGATGCGCTGTGCGTCGGGCAGGGACACCGGCCCGGACACCGGGCCCTCGGTGCGGAACGGCAGTGGCGCGGAATGCAGGGTGACTTGACTCCCCCACGCGGTCTGCCAGTCGGCCTCGCCGGCCAGGTCCAGCCTGGTCACGGCGGTCGGCGCGAGCAGGTAGCAGGTGCGCGAGGTCTGGTCCAGGCGCGGGTTGTGCCAGGCGGCACCGCAGTCGGTGATCTGCCCCTGCGTCGTGGTCGCGCTCATCGCGTCGGCGGGCAGGTCCGGTGGCGGGTTGTGCACGGTGACGATCACCGGCACCCGCGCGCCGGGTGCGTCGTAGACCGGCGCGGTGATCACCACCCGGGCCGCCCGGCCGGTGCCGGCCGGCGCGACATAGGCCACCGGAGTCGGTGACGCGGTGGTCGTCGCGGTGCCGGCCGTCTCGGCACGGGGGGTGACGCTCGGCGGGGCAGCGGCCACGGCGCTGTTCGGGCCGCCGCAGGCCGCGAGCAGGAGCAGGGTCAGGGCCACCGGCACGGTGCGACGGGCGCTCATCGGGTCATCTTGACACCGTCGGCGTGACGTCCTCACAACCAAATGATGACAACGCTGCGTGATGGATCGATTTCGGTCTGGCGTCGGACCGATCTGGGCAAAGCCGCCCTGTTCGCCCCGTTTTCGTGTTTAGCCTGATAGCGCCAGGGGTGGGGGATTTGTCATAACCCCTTGCGGTCACTCGCCCGCCGCGGGTGCAGAAGGGGAGAGCAATGTACACGCGATCCAGGCGCTCGCAGATGTCGCTGCAGATGTCGCTGTGGGCCGACGCGGTGTCCGGTAGCGCGCGCAACCTGCAACGGCGCCGCGAAATGGGCTGGTGCTATCGGGAGGGCGCGGGCCAGTCCACGGCCGCCGTCTACGCCGCTGAGCAGGCCGAGCGTCGTCGCACCCGCAACCGTCGCAAGACCCAGGCGATCACCGCGGTGATCGTGTTGGGCGTGACGGTGCCCGCATGGGCCGTGGTCAACGCGGTGTCCACCCCCTCGGCGCACAACGGCCTGGCGCCCGTCTCCGACGGCACCTCTCTCGGCGCGGACACGGCTGCGGATTCGTCCCCCGACCAGTTCGCCCAGATGCTCTCCTCGGCCAAGCAGAACGCCCCGGCCCTGCCCGATAGCGGGCCGTCGGACTCCGCCTGGGCGAGCACCATGAGCGCTGCTCACCAGTTCGATCTGCCGATGGCCGCCGACCCGACGCCGGTCACCCAGCCCGCGCCCCGGGTCGCGGCGCGCGAGCGCACCGAGGTCGCCCCGGACGAGAACGCTGCCGCGCCGGACGACCTGCCGGACGACGCGATCGTGGCCCCCGACGAGGCTGCCACCGTGCCGGACACCGTGGCGCTGCCCGAACAGCACCACGCCAAGTCGGAAAAGCGGTTCGACACCCATAAGCACGAGGCGTATCGCGGGGAAGCGGGCGAGAAGCCCGCCGCCCCGGCAGCGCCATCCAGAAAGAGCGCCGGCAGCGACCCCGCCGAGCCCGGCAGCGGCTGGTCGACGAGCCCGCAGACACCCGCCAAGCCATCCATCCCGACCACCGGTACCGGTTCGAGCACCCCGGCCAAGCCGGCCCCGGCCGACCCGGCGGCGCCGGGCGCGGGTGCTGATCCGGCCTCGCCGGGCGCGGGTGCTGATCCGGCCTCGCCGAGCTCGGGTACCGTCCCGGCCGACCACAACACCAGCGGCAAGGTCGCGGACAGCACCCCGGCCGGCGAAACCGGCGGCGGTGCGACCAAGGGTGAGGGCAAGGCGGCGGATGGCAAGGGCGAGCACGGCAAGGTCGCCAAGTCCGACCCGTCGGCCCCGTAGGCCCCCGTCCGGCGCCCGGTAGGGGTGCGCGGGCTTTGCTTTACAATGACAGCGGCGTCGGAACCAGCGGCGCCCACAACTGAATGAGCTCATCCAGAGGGGCAGAGGGAACGGCCCGATGAAGCCCCGGCAACCACCCACGCAGCTCACCGACGCACGGAAGTAGTGCATCGGCGCGGGGGAGAAGGTGCCAACTCCGGCCCGAGGGCAACGCGCCCGCGGGGAAGATGAGGAGGAATCCCTTCATGACGTCTGTCACCGCCGCCCGGCTGCTCGGGTCGGCCATTGGCCTGTCCTGCCGCGAGTGCGGGCAGAGCTACGACATCGGTCCCCTCTACGCCTGCGGCGAATGCTTCGGCCCGCTCGAGGTGGCCTACGAGTTTCCCGAGATCAGCCGGGCCACGATCGAGGCCGGCCCCAACAACATCTGGCGCTACGCCGACCTGTTGCCGGTGCCCGCGCACGTCGCGTCCACGCGCAACCTCGAGCCGGGCTGGACCAAGCTGGTCAAGGCCGAGAACCTGGCCCGCGAACTGGGCATGCGCAACCTGTGGGTGAAGGACGACTCCGGCAACCCCACGCACTCGTTCAAGGACCGGGTGGTCGCCGTGGCGTTGGCTGCCGCCCGCGAACTCGGCTTCAGCGTGCTCGCCTGCCCGTCCACCGGGAACCTGGCCAACGCGGTCGCTGCCGCGGCGGCCCGGGCCGGCATTCGTTCGGTGGTGATGATCCCCGCGGACCTCGAGCAGCAGAAGATCCTCACCACCGCGGTCTACGCGGGCACCCTGCTGGCCGTCGAGGGCAACTACGACGACGTGAACCGACTCGCCTCCGAGCTGGCCGGCGAGGAGGAGGACTGGGCGTTCGTCAACGTCAACGTCCGGCCGTACTACGCCGAGGGCTCCAAGACATTGGGCTACGAGGTGACCGAGCAGCTGGGCTGGCGCATCCCGGCCCAGACGGTGATCCCGATCGCCTCGGGTTCGCAGCTGACCAAGGTGGACAAGGCTTACCAGGAGTTCATCAAGCTCGGTCTGCTCGACGAGACCCCCTACAAGATCTTCGGCGCGCAGGCCACCGGGTGCTCGCCGGTGTCGGCCGCGTTCAAGGAGGGCCGCGACTTCGTGGCCCCGGTCCGGCCGGACACCATCGCCAAGTCACTGGCCATCGGGAACCCGGCTGACGGTCCGTATGTTCTCGACGTCTGCCGACGCACCGGCGGTGCGGTGGAGGACGTCTCCGACGACGAGGTCATTGAGGGCATGCGGTTGCTGGCCCGCACCGAGGGCATTTTCGGGGAGACGGCGGGTGGGGTGACCGTGGCCACCTTGTGCAAGTTGCTCAAGGCCGGGGTGCTCGATCCGGACGCGGACACGGTCGTGTTCAACACCGGTGACGGGCTCAAGACTCTCGACGCCATCGCAAGTCACGTCGGCCCCACGGCCACCATCAAACCCACCCTGCGCTCCTATCGAGAGGCCGGTTTCTGAGGTCCCTGAACGGGGCGTGAGATTCGGTCCGGTGATCTGTTCTCGGCGTGTCGTTGAGCGCTAAGGTCTGCCTCGGTCGGCCTGTTAGGCGCATCACAGCACCCCTCGGGCGAGCACGACCCGAGCTCGCGTGGTGCGGGTTCGAAGCATTTGGCACAGGAGAGAACCATGCCTCAGGGCACCGTCAAATGGTTCAACGCGGAGAAGGGCTACGGCTTCATCGCGGTCGACGGTGGCGCGGACGTGTTCGTGCACTACTCGGCGATTCAGGCGGACGGCTACCGCTCCCTCGATGAGGGTCAGCGCGTGGAGTTCGAGATCACGCAAGGTCAGAAAGGTCCCCAGGCGGACGCGGTGCGCGCCGTCTGACACCCCACCAGTAAACCCCCGGCAGAGGCCGGCCCCGTCGTCCCGTGGGGCCGGCCTTTGCGTGTTCGGGGACCCCGGATGGAGCCGATTTTCCGCGGCCGATCGGGACTGTGGGTAGCCTCGAGTACGTGAGCGATCACCCTGTGCTGAATGGATCCGGTGGGCTTCCGGGCTCCGACGGCGAGCACGATGCGCAGGAGCAGTGGGATTCGGTGGACCGGGCCCGCGGCTTCTACGACCGCCAGGTGCTCGATCACCTGAATCCGGCCATGCAGGAATTCCTGGCCCGCCAGCAGATGATGTTCGTGTCCACCGCCGACGCCCGCGGCGAGTGCGACTCTTCCTTCCGGGCCGGTGAGCCCGGTTTCGTCACCGTGCTCGACGAGCGCACCTTGGTCTACCCGGAACTGCGCGGCAACGGCGTCTACGCCAGCCTGGGCAACATCGCGGAGAACCCGCACATCGGCCTGCTGTTCATCGACTTCTTCACCGACCTGGTCGGCCTGCACATCAACGGGGCGGCCGCCGTCATCGAGCACGAGGCCCTGCTCGCCGACGAGCGGGTCACCGTGCCGCTGCTGGAGATGCTCACTCGCCAGGGCGGTCGTCGCCCGGAGCGCTGGGTGAGCGTGACGGTGCACGAGGCCTACATCCACTGTTCCAAGCACATCCCGCTGTTGGCCCGGCTGGACAAGCAGGTCGAGTGGGGCACTGATGACATGAAGCGAAAAGGCGGCGACTATTTTGGGGTAGGGGCAACCCGGGCCGCGGGCGATCCGCGGTCTTCGAACGTCGAGGCAACCTAGAACCAGGGGCCTCGCCGCTGCGACGGGAGTCGGTAGTCGGTGTCCCTGCTCAGCTTGCCGGCCCCGGCCGCACCCCTTGTCTCCCCGCAGCGCCGCATCCGGCTCGGGTCATTGCTGGTGGCCGCGACCGGCGGCCTCTGCGCGGTGGTCGCGCTGTATCTGCGGTTGCGGATCTTCGACCACGGCGGCCCGAACAATGACGAGAGTGTGTACCTCCTGCAGGCCCACGCGCTGCGGCACGGGCACCTGGTCATTCCGTTCGACGGTGACGTGGAGGCCCGCCAGCCCTGGCTGTTCGCGATCGGGCCGCACGGTTACATCGCCAAGTACCTGCCGGTGGTCGCCGGGTTCTACGCGCTCGGGCTGACCCTGTTCGGGACGGTGACCCCTCTGTTGCTCGGGTTGGCCGCGGCCGTTCCGGTGCTGACCCACCGCCTGGCCATCGACCTGGGCCTGTCCCGGCGCCGGGCGCTGGTGGCCGGCGCGTTGGTCGGACTGTCGCCGGCGATCCTCGTGCAGGGCGGCCTGGTGCTGTCCTACCTGCCGTTCCTGGTGACCGGGCTGAGCTGCTGGATCGTGGTGTTCCGGGGCGCCGAGCGGCGCGGCTGGTCCGCGGCCCGGTGGGCCGGTGGGGCCACCCTGCTTGCGGCGCTGGCCGCGTGCATGCGTCCGATGGACGGCCTGGTGCTGCTCGCGCCGTCCTTGTGCTGGCTGCTGTGGCGCTCTGCTGCCCGCCGCCGGGCGATCCTCGGCGGGGCGCTGGGCGGCCTGCCGGTGCTGGTCGGCGTGCTGCTGTACGACCGGCACGTCACCGGCGCGGCACTCAGGCTGCCGTTCTCCCTGCTGGACCCGCACGACTCGTTCGGCTTCGGTGGGCACCGGTTCTTCCCCGAGGACGCACTGCATCACTACGGGCTGCTGCAGGCGGTGGCCGGGACCTCTCGGCACTTCTTCATCGAGCCGGCCCAATGGATGTGGGGTTTCCTGCCGGTGCTGGCCCTGGCCCTGTGGGCGGTGCGCCCCGGCGGGTCCGCGTCGGAACGACACCGGGTGCTGGTCGCCTCGGCCGGCTGCTTGCTCGTCGCCTACTTCTTCTTCTGGGGTCCGTGGCACGCCTCCTACTACTGGGGCTGGACCCGCTCCGCCGGGCCGTTCTACAGCCTGCCGATGTTCGCCCCGCTGGTGCTCGCGGCGTTGACCGTGCCGATCTCCTCGCGCGCGCTGGTCGCGCTGCTGATGGCGGGCAGCATCCACCCGGCCGTACACAGCGTCGACGCGTTGGGCCGATTGCACCGTGAGCACCGCGAGACGCTCGAACTACTCGCGCTGGTGGACCCCAAGGTGACCACGTTGCTCGACGTCGATGCCCCCTACCTCGGGCACCCGATCAGTGAGTTGGTCGGGCCGCGGATCTGGCTGTCCTCGCAGGCCCCGGTTTCCCGGCTACCGGCCGGGCCGTGGGAGATGCTCGTGCTGGCCGGCTACCCGTACCGGCCGGTCGGCCACCCGAACTTCCAACTGCGCGAGGTGGTGGTGACGCAGGGCGCGGCGGTGCAACTGGCCGTGCGACGGGTCGGCAAGCACTACCCGCGCGAACTGCTGGTGGTCACCCGCGGCGGCGTGGCCTCGGCCTGCGTCCAGGGCCCCAGCGGGGTGACGCTGACGCTGACCCCGACGGGTGTCTCCGGCTGCTCCAATGCCGAATTACCCGGCAACAAGTGGACCCAGCGTCCCTACCGGATCTGTCCCGACCTGAGCTGCGTGTCCATCATGACCTTCACCCCGGTTAGGCACGGCGGCTGGCGCGTCGGGGCCTGGCGACAGGTACCCGTCGAGGTGGTCAACGGGCAGGTCCGCCTGCTCACCGACGGCCGGGCGCTGCGCACCTCCGGCAGGGGCTGGATCTCCGTCGCCGCGCGTTGACCCTCGGCTTGCACTCACCGGGGTCGAGTGCTAAGACTTGGGTTAGCACTCTCATGTGTGGAGTGACAGCACACAGGTCGGCCGGTGAGGCCGGGGCAGCGGCGCGCAATGGGTCGCCGGGCACCTCGGTCGTCCGTCGCGGGCATCGCGCCGACCTGATCACCCGTAATCCGGGAGGACCCGAAGCATGGCCAAGATCATCGCCTTCAACGAGGAGGCGCGGCGCGGTCTCGAGCGCGGCATGAACGTACTCGCGGACGCCGTGAAGGTGACGTTGGGGCCCAAGGGCCGCAACGTCGTCCTGGAGAAGAAGTGGGGAGCGCCGACGATCACCAACGACGGTGTCTCCATCGCGAAGGAGATCGAGCTCGAGGACCCCTGGGAGAAGATCGGGGCCGAGCTGGTCAAGGAGGTCGCGAAGAAGACCGACGACGTCGCCGGTGACGGCACCACGACCGCGACCGTGCTGGCGCAGGCGCTGGTCCGCGAGGGCCTGCGCAACGTGGCCGCCGGCGCCAACCCGATGACCCTGAAGAAGGGCATCGAGTCCGCTGTCGGCGTCGCCGTCGACTCGATCAAGGACCTCGCGAAGGAGGTCGACTCGAAGGAGCAGATCTCGCAGGTCGCGGCCATTTCGGCCGCTGACGAGGAGATCGGCCAGATGATCTCCGAGGCCATCGACAAGGTCGGCAAGGACGGCGTCATCACCGTCGAGGAGAGCAAGGGCACCGACACCACGATGGAAGTGGTTGAGGGTCTCCAGTTCGACAAGGGCTATATCTCCCCATA
>DASQPJ010000191.1:0-4321 GCA_035644015.1 Sporichthyaceae bacterium | reverse complement strand
ATCCGGGGCCAGGGAGAAGTTCACGATGTCCGCCGGTAGCCCCGACTCGACCTTGCGGGACTGGTCACCCGAGGCGCCGTACGAGGCGCTGATCTGCACACCCCGGCCGGCGTCGGTGGCCTGGAAGGCTGGGATCAGCTTGTCGAACGCGGACTTCACCACCGAGTACGCGACCAGGTTCAGCGAGCCGCCAGAGGCAGGCTTGGTGCTCGGCGCCGCCGTGCTGGCCGCGGCGGCGGCTTGCCCGCCGACCACGTCGGAGGCGCCCCCACAGGCGGCGGTCAGGCCGAGCGTGGCGAGCAGCGGAACGGTGAGCAGTAGGCGAGGGGCATACATAAGCAACATTGTTGAGTTTGTTTTGCCGGATGTCCAATCGCGGACACAAACCGGTATTCATCGCCTCGTACCCTGATCTCCTCGGGCCCACCCACAGATGAGGTCTCCTTGGCCGAACGACAGCGTTGGTCGGCCGCCTGGGTGGCGACGGCAATCGCGACGATCGTCATCGCCGCCCTGCTGCCCGCGGGCGCCCCGACGTTGACCGGCTCCGGGGCATCCGACGTGCCGACCGGCGGGCTGTCCGCCCTGTCGCTGCCGACCGAGACATTCACGTTGGGCAACGGGTTGCGGGTCATCCTCGCCCCGGACCGCAACGCCGCGACGGTCACCACCAAGGTCACCTATCGGGTGGGCGCCGCGAACGAGACCGCCGGGTCCACCGGGTTTGCCCACCTGTTCGAGCACATGATGTTCACCGGTTCCGGGCACATTCCGCTCGGCAAGATGGACAAGTTGGTGGATGCCCTGGGTAGCTACACCAACGCGGGCACCACGAACGACTACACCGATTACGTCGTGCCCGATCTCCCGCCGGAGCGGTTGGACCTCGCGCTGTGGTTCGAGAGCGATCGGATGGCCTATCTGCTCGACACCCTCGATGCCAAGAACCTCGCCACCCAGCAGGCGGTGGTCCGCAATGAGTTGCGGCAGAACACCGAACAGACGCCGTACGGGTTGACCGACACCGAGATCTACCACCAGCTCTTCTCGAAGTCGCACCCCTATTACGCGGCGGTGATCGGCTCGCACCGCGACGTCCAGGCGGCCAAGCTGGCCGCGGTGCGCACGTTCTTCCGCACTTACTACGTGCCCAACAACGCCATCCTGTCCATCGCCGGGAACCTTGACCCGGCGCGCGCCAAGGCCTCGGTAACCAAATACTTCGGCACCATTCCGCGCGGCGCCGACCCGCCCCGGCCCGCTCCGGCGATTCCACACGTTGCTGCGGAGAAAGACGTCCGGCTCACCGACGCGGTGGCCCTCCCCCGGCTGACCATGGCCTGGCTCACCCCGCCGTACCTGACCTCGGGGGATGCCGAGGGGGACCTCACCGCCGAGCTGCTGGCCGGCGGCGAATCCAGTCTGCTGTATCGCTCGTTGGTCCGCGATCGCAAGATTGCCCAGGATGTGACGGCCTATCAGTACTCGTACCGGTTCCCGTCGGTCTTCGTCCTGCAGGCCACCGCCAAACCCGGCCACACGGTCGCCGAACTACGTGCGGCGGTGGACGAGGAGCTGAACCGGCTGCGCACTGCCGGACCCGCGCAGGCCGACCTGGATGGTGCCCGCAACCGCTTCCTGGCCCAGTTCGTGCGCGACCTGGAGGATCTGGGTGACCGCGCCCAGCTGCTGAACCGCTATGACGATTACTTCGGTACCCCCGACGGATTGAGCCGGGACATCGCCCGGCACACCGCGGTCTCCCGCGCGCGGATCATCGCCTTCTGTGCCGACCAATTGCGCGGCGACGGCCGGGTGGTGATCGACACCGAGCCGGGCCCGCGAATGGCCACGGACGATCCGAAGGCGCCCCCGATCCCGACCCGGGCCGGCCCTGCGGTGCATTCAGCAGAGTCATGGCGGGCCGAGGTGCCCGGACCCGGCCCCGCGCTGACCTCGACGATTCCCGGCGTGCGCAGGTTCACGCTGAAGAACGGGATGCCGGTTTACCTGGTCGAGTCCCACCGGTTGCCGCTGGTCACTGCGACGGTGGTCTCGCGCTACGGCAGTGCCGCGGACCCGTCCGGGCTCGACGGGTTGGCCACCGTGACCGCCGCGATGTTGCGCCAGGGCACGCCCGATCGTTCGCCCGACCAGTTGTCGGCCGAGGTGGCCGGCTTCGGGGGCAAGCTGACCTCGGACGCGACCAGCGACGGCAGCACGCTCAGCATCGCTGCGCTGTCCACCGACAGCGGCCACGCGACGGACTTACTGGCTTCGATGGTGCGTGCCCCGGCCTTCCGCGCGGCTGACCTGACCCGGACCGCGTCGGACCTCGACGGCCTGGTCAGCCAGCAGAACGACGACCAGGCGAACGACGCGGAGGCGGTCTCGCTGCCGGTGGTCTATGGCACGGCGAACCCCTACGGTCATTCCCCGGCCGGGTCGCAGGCCGGAATCGACCGGGTGACGGTCTCGGACCTGCGGGCATTCCACGATCGGGGCTGGACGCCCACTCAAACTGCCCTGGTCCTGGCCGGCGACCTGACGCTGCGCCAGGCCACCGACACCGCCGAGGGCGCGTTCGGGGATTGGACGGGGACCTCGCCGCCGCCACCGGTGCCCTCGACACCACCCGGTGGGCCGACGGGCGTAACCCTCGTGGACACCCCCGGGAGTACCCAGACCGCGCTGCGCGTGGCCGAACCCGGGCCCGCGCGTACGGACCCGGACTACGAGCCGATGCAGATCGCCAACCAGATCCTCGGCGGCCTGTTCTCCAGTCGGCTGTCCCAGAATCTGCGCGAACTACACGGCTACACATATGGCGCGTATTCCACGCTGGGCATCGGGCGCGGCCGCGCGCCGTTCGCGATGAGCGCGACGGTGGAGGCCCGCTACACCGGCGCGTCGGTGAAGCAGATTCTCGCGGAGTTCAACCGGTGGAGGGACACCGAGGTCACCGCGGAGGAGCTGGACCGCGGACGTCAGTCGCTGGTCGCCGGCGTTCCCGGGTTGTTCTCCACCACGGACGAGGCGGCGAAAATCGCGGCACGGATGTACCTGTTCGACCTGAGCCCGGACCATTACCAACAGCTGCCCGGGCGCCTGGCCGCCGTGACCGCGGCATCGCTGCGTCAGGTCATCGACCGGCAGCTGGTCCCGAGCAGGCTGCGGATCATTGCGGTGGGGGATCGGGCCACGATTCTCAAGCAATTGCGTGCCTACGGTTCGATCCGCGACTACAACGCCGAGGGCACACCCAGTGCCAAGAAGTGATCGAGAATCAGTTCTTCGTCAACGCGTTGGTTATCCCGCGGACCAGGCCCGGCCCCCGGTAGACGAAGCCGGTGTAGAGCTGTACCAGGCGGGCGCCGGCGTCGAACATGCGCAGCGCGTCGTCAGGGTCCATGATCCCGCCGACACCGATCACCGGCAACGCGTCCCCGGCCTCCTTGACCACGAACTCGACCATGGCCAACGCTCGCTCACGCAGCGGCCGGCCGGACAGTCCGCCGGCTTCTCCCCCGCGCGCCACGTCGGCCGCGGCCAGCCCGTCGCGGGCGATCGTGGTGTTGGTGGCGATGATCCCGGCCACCCCGCGAAGCGTGGCAACCTCGAGGATCTCCGCGACCGCGGACTCGGTGAGATCCGGGGCGATCTTCACCAGCAGCGGCGTGGGCCCGGTCGGTCCCGCCTGCGCCACGGTGTGCCCGCGCAGCGTGCCCAGCAGTTCATCGAGGGCCGCCCGGTCCTGCAGCGAGCGCAGGCCCGGGGTGTTCGGCGAGCTGACATTGACCGCGACGTAGTCCGCGTAGGGCAGCAACAGTTCCAGGGAGTGCAGGTAGTCCGCGGTGGCCTCGCCCACTGGCGTGATCTTGGACTTGCCCAGGCTGATGCCGACCGGGATGGGCCGCGGCCCCAGCCGGGCCAGCCGCACCGCCAGGGCGGCAGCCCCCTGGTTGTTGAACCCCATCCGGTTGATGATCGCCTCGGATTCGACCAGGCGGAATAACCGTGGCGGCGGGTTGCCCGCCTGCCCGTAGCGGGTGACGGTACCGACCTCGACGAAACCGAAGCCCAGCCCGGCCCACGCCGGGATGGCCACGCCGTCCTTGTCCATGCCCGCAGCAAGCCCCACGGGGTTCGGGAAACGCAACCCGAACGCCTCCACCGGCGCGCTTGGCCGCGGGATGCGCGCCAGCGCCCGGCGTCCCGCTGTGGTGGCGCCGAGCCGGCCCAACGTGGTGACCACCCGGTGGTGCACCTTCTCCGGATCCCCGCCCCCGGCAGCGAACATGACCCGGCGTGCCACCGCCTC
>DASQPJ010000190.1:0-8987 GCA_035644015.1 Sporichthyaceae bacterium | reverse complement strand
GTGCCCGGCGCGGCAGCTCGGTGACCTGCGTGGTGGTCCGGGTGTGTCGGACCACGACCTCCTCGGTGCTCGGACGCACCGACACCCACAGTGTGAGCACGCCGAGGAAGGCCACAAGCAGCAACACCGTGGATGTCCGGGCGCGCCCCCCGAGCACCGTGCGGGGCAGCCGCCTCATGAGTTCGCCGCCGTTGGGCTCGGCAACAGCACAGCTTCCGAGGGCAGCGTGATGCCGTTCTTGCGGAACGCGGTAATCACCCGGGCGCGCAGCGCCCGTTGCACCTCAAAGTGCTTGTCCGGCACGGTGCGCGCGACGATCCGCACGGTCACCTGCCGCACGTCGATGCGCTCCACACCGGTGACCGAGGGCTTGTCGTACATCAGCTGCCGCAGCCGCTCGTCCTCCCACGCGGCCGCGGTCACCTCCTGCAGGATCCGGTTGACCTCGGCGATGTCGGTGGACGGCAGCAACGGGATGTCCACCACGGCCCGCGCCCAGTCCCGGGAAAGGTTGGTGACCTGCACGATCTGCCCGTTCGGGACGATGATCACCTCTCCGTCCACCGAGCGCATCCGGGTGATGCGCAGCGAGATCTCCTCCACGGTGCCTTCCACGCCCTTGACGTCGCCCAGCGCCGCAATGCGGATCACGTCGCCGAAGCCGTACTGGCGCTCGGTGATGATGAAGAAGCCCGCCAGCAGGTCCTGCACGATGCGTTGGGCGCCGAAGCCGAGCGCCACGCCGAGCACCGCGGCCGGGGCGACCAGACCGGAGACGGCGAAACCGAGCAGGTTGACCACCCGAACCACGGCGATGCTGACCAGCAGCACGTTGGCCAGCCAGGTCAGTACCTGGGCCACCGAGTGCCGATGCCGCATCCGCTCGGACCGAGTGACGCTGTCGGCCTCGTCCTGGGCGGTTTCCGAGTCAATACGGCCGGTGATCAGCCGCCCGATTGCGCCGACCGCACGGGAGAGCAGGATCACCCCGAGCACGACCATGACAATCTGCAGCCCGTCACCACGCGCCCAGTCCCGGGCGTCGGTGAACTGGCCGGTTGCCAGCACAGTCATCAAGTACCTCGTTGGTGGGGAACGATTGTCACCTCCGGTACCCGGTCCGGCGCAGACACAATCGTGCCAGGGCTACCCGCCGGGCTGGTCGTCGCCGTTGACCTTCAGCGCGTAGTGCGCGTAGGCCTCGCCGCCGCTGGTGTCGTCGGTGGAGTCCGCGGTGTCGTCATGCGCCACCACCGCGACCACCTCGGAGTACCGCGCGAACCGCTTCAGCTCCTTGGCCGAGAGGTCCCAGGAGAATCCGGGGTGGGAGAGCACCAGCGCTCGGTGGCCCGTGGGGTCCATGCCGACCAGGCTGATGTACCAACCCTCAACCGCGGCCGCGGCACCGCCGCCCTGGTCCCCGCCGAGGGTCAACGGCTGGTCGGAGCCGGCGGCCTTGGTCACGATCGTCGTCTTGTCCCCGGTGAACGACAGCGAGCGCAGTTGCGCCCCGGCCAGGTACTTGCCGGCGCTGTCGCGCAGTCGCACGTAGTCGGCGCCGTTGGGTGCCGCGCCGGGCAGCGCGTAGCAGCTGTCGTCGGCGAGGTTCAGCGTGGCGTCGATGTCCTTGCTGACCACCTTGTCCCGCGCGATGCCGGACACCGTGGCGACGTTGTTGCCCCGGTGGTCGAGGAAGCCGCCCAGCAGGTTGCCCAACTGGAAGTTGTGCATCAGGTCGGCGACCTTGGTCCCGTTGGCGTGCTTGTCGAGCAGGAACTGAACACTGGCCAGCCCCTGGTGCGTCCCGTCGCGGTGCAGGTCGGACATGAATTGCAGCCCGTAATGGTCGTAGAGGTAAAGCATGAACGACCAGGCGTTGCCGTAATCGGCGAGGATCGAGTCGGGGTTGACGGACTCCTCGTCCCCCCAGATCGTCAACGAGTTCTGCGGTCCGCCGCACGGACGCGGGTTGTGGTTGGACTTGCCCTTCACGGGGCCGAACCCCTGGAAGCACAGCATCTGGGACTGCCCGTTGGCCTCGTTGACCCGGGGCCGGACGTCGGTGAACTTGTCCAGCGCCTCGGCGAACATGGACAGGCCCTCGTTCACCCAGGTGAACTCGGCCGGGTCCTGGTAGGACTCGAGCAGGTGCTGCCATTCATGACCGAACACCGCCTCGTAGGTGAACGGTCGACCCGGCCGCGACTTACACGGGTCGTCGTTCGGCGCGTCCAGGGGGTGGGCGCCGGTGCGGTGCAGCCAGTCGAAGGCATCGATGGTCATCACGTTGCGGTCGGTGAGTTGGTTGAAGACCGGGGCGAAGAAACCCGCGATGTAGGTCTGGTTCTTCGGGAAGTCGTAGAAGTTCTCGTCCCGGACGTTGTCCACCAGCGTGACCGTGTGCTCCCCGTTGCCGGAGAAGTCGAGGCCCAACGGGACCAGGCCGGGGATGGTGGCGCTGCCGTTGTGGTCCGGCGGCGTGGAGAACGCCGCGGTCTCCTTCGGGTAGATGGTCCCGTCGAAGATGCCGATCAGGTACTTCACCTGGTCGTCGGTGATCGTGGTGGAGCCGGGCACATCCCGGTCCCGACAGTCACCGGCGGGGAACGCGGTGCCGCACGAGGTCGCGTCGCACCCCGAGGCCACCCAGACCTCGATCTTGTCGCCGATGCCGCGCAACGTGTAGGGCTTCAGGTAGATGCCCGGCGGGATGCCCTTGACGATGTCCAGGGCCGGCCAGAGCAGCGTGGTGCCGATCGGCGGGGTCTTCTCCCCGGCCAGTTCCGGGCGGGCGGCGGCACGCAGTTTCGCCAGACCTTCCGGGCTCAGCCGGTCGGTGCCGAGCAGCGCGGCCAACTCCGGGGACAACGTGTAGGTGGTGTGCTCGGACAGCGCGGCGACCTGCGGCTCGCCGGACGGGTCCACCTGCGCGGTCGCGGGGGTGGTTGCGTCCGCTCCCGCGGGCGCGGCACCGAGTCCGGCCAGCAGCAGCGCGCCGACCACCGACCAGGACCCGAGGCGTCGGGCCCATCGAGAGTTCACCTGCTGCTCCATTCCGCCGCGGCCGGGCGGGAGGCCGCGCACTCTTTGACAACGATTATCATTACGAAACCGTTCGCACCAGCCCCCGGCGCGCGGGTCGCGGTTAACGCTTGGAGGCATCCATGGGTTCGGGTCACCGCCGTTCACCCGGACCCGGGAATCCCCCCGGGCACGGCCACGGACACGGGCATGGACACAGCCGCGGACGACCGGGCATCCGGGCAGATCGGCGCCTGGTCGCATGGTTGACCGCGGTGGTCGGCGCACTGGCCGCCATCACGGTGATCGCGATGATCGTGATGTGGCCGCATGGTCCCCGGGCCGCCCTGCCGCTGTCCCCCGACGAACAACCCGCCCGCCTGGTGCACGCCACGGCGTTGAGCGTGGCGCCGTACGACTGCGAAGGCACCGGCAGCACCATCGGCCCGGGCGGGAAGCCCACGCAGGTGCGCTGCGGCAAGGTCGTGGTCCGCATCCAGCACGGCGCCGACGCCGGCCAGGAAGCCACCGTGCTGGTGCAGCCGGAGATCTATCGCACGGGCGTGCACGCCGGTGATGAACTGCTGGTCTCCAAGGTGGCCGACGGTGGGGGCATCGCGCCCGCGGACAGCTACGCGTTCGCCGACTTCGCCCGCACCACGCCGATGATCTGGTTGGGCGTGCTGTTCGCGGTGCTGGTGGTCGCGGTGGCCCGGCTGCGCGGGCTGGCGGCGTTGGCCGGCCTCGGCATCTCTGCGCTGGTGCTCACGAAGTTCATTCTGCCCGCGCTGCTGGACGGGCGCTCCGCGCTGGCCGTCGGCGTGGTCGGCGGCGCGGCGATCATGTTCGTGGTGCTCTATGTCGCGCACGGCGTCTCGGTGCGCACCACCACCGCACTGCTGGGCACCCTGCTCGGGTTGGCCACCACGGCGTTGCTCGGGTCCGTGGCCGTCTCCGGCTTCCACCTGTCCGGGTTGGGCAGTGAGGACGACCAATATCTGTCCGCGTTCGCCGGGCAGATCCAACTGTCCGGGCTGCTGCTGTGCGGCATTGTGATCGCCTCGTTGGGGGTGCTCAACGACGTGACCGTGACCCAGGCCTCGGCGGTGTGGGAGCTGCACGAGACCGACCCGACGCAGTCCCGCGCCCAGCTGTTCGCCTCCGGCATGCGCATCGGGCGCGACCACATCGCCTCGACCGTGTACACCCTGGTCTTCGCCTACGCGGGCACCGCGCTGCCGGTGCTGCTGCTGATCAACATCGCGCACGCCCCGCTGGGTGGGGTGCTCACCTCCGAGCCCTTGGCCGAGGAGATCGCCCGCACCCTGGTCGGCTCCATCGGGCTGGTGCTCGCGGTACCACTGACCACCGCCGTGGCCACCGCGTTGGTGGGCCGGAGCCGGCCGTTACCTGCCGGGTAATCGATCCGATAACGCGGCCGGCGTAGCGTCAGGGCACGTGGTCGAGACTGCGCACGCGCGCCGCCCCTCGGGGCCCGAATTCGGTCCGTTGCTGCAGGACTGGCGGCGGCGCCGCCGGCTCTCCCAACTCGCCCTGGCCTCCAACGCCGGCGTGTCCACCCGACACCTGAGCTTCGTGGAGACCGGCCGGGCCAAGGCCAGTCGGGAGATGGTGCTGCATCTGGCCGAGCACCTGGACGTGCCACTGCGCGAACGCAACCGGCTGCTGCTCGCCGCCGGGTTCGCCCCCAGCTTCCGGGAGAGTCCGTTGGACGCGCCGGGCATGCGGACCGTGCAGGACGCATTGGCGCAATTGCTACGTGCGCACGAGCCGTACCCAGCATTGGTGATGAACCGTCACTTCGAATTGGTGGCGGCCAACCGCAGCGTGGCGATCCTGATCGAGGGATGCGACCCGGAGCTGCTGACCCCGCCGTTGAACACACTGCGGGTGGGCCTGCATCCGAACGGATTAGCCCGCCGGGTGATCAATCTGTCCGAGTACCGCCGACACCTGCTGGGCCAGTTGGTCCGGGCGGTGCACAACGCACCGGACGACTCGCTCACCGCGCTGTACGCCGAGGTCAGCGGCTATCCGGTGGCCGAGGGCGAACCGATCGACGACGAGCCGATCGGCGTGGTGCTCCCGCTGCGCCTGCGCGGCCTGCGGCCGGAGGACGGCGAGTTGTCGATGTTCAGCACCCTCGCCACCTTCGGCACCCCGCTGGACATCACCGTGTCGGAGTTGGCCATCGAGTCATTCTTCCCGGCCGACCCGCACACCGAGGCGGTGCTGCGTGCGCGGCACGCCGAACTGGCCGAGGAATCGGCAGAATCATGACCTCGTAGGGAATTGGCCCGAGCACCTCCGCGGTACCAGGCTTGAGCCATGACGCACCGTCAATTGCCCTACCAAGGAGGATTCGCCATGACCGAGCACGCCAACGCCGCCGGGGTCCGCGCCGCCTACGCCGCCTACAGCAGCGGCGACCTGGCCGCTGTACTGGACTCGTTTGCCCCCGACGCGGTCTTCCACGTCGGTGGCGATGGTCCGATGACCGGGCACCACAAGGGGCACGAGGAGATCGTCGCCGCCCTCACTGCGTCCTACCAACTCACCGGCGGCAGCCAGGTCTTCGACCTGCACCACGTCTACGCCGACGACGAGTACGGGGTGGTGCATGTGCGGGAGACCGCTACCCGGGTGAGCGACGGCCGCACCCTGGACATCGACGAGGTGCACCTGATCGTGTTCGCGCCGGACGGACGGATCGCGGACTTCCGTGATCTGCCCGCCGACCCGGCGCGGCACGATGCCTTCTTCGATGGGCGCTGATCAGCCGTTCCGCCGCAGGAGCGGTTGCCCGGGTCCGTTACGTTCCTGCCATGTCCACGCTGCTGCGGGTATCGCTGCGCCAGCTGGAGTACTTCGTCGCCGTGGTCGAGTTGCAGACCATGGGGGCGGCGGCGGCGCGGTGGCAGGTGTCCCCGTCGGCGATCTCGTTGGCGATCGGCCAGTTGGAGCGGGCGCTGCAGGTGCAGCTGTTCCTGCGCCAGAAGGCCAAGCCGCTGCAGCTGACCGCGGCGGGTCGTCAGGTGCTGGCCGACGCCCGACCGTTGCTGGCCCGGGCAGAGGAGCTGCAGGCCAACGCCCGCGGGTTGGGCCAGGCGCTGTCCGGGGAGCTGACCGTGGGCTGCTTTCCCACGCTGTCGCCGTACGTGATGCCGACCGCGCTGGACGTGGTGGCCACCGCGCACCCGGGGGTCCAGATCCGCTTCGTCGAGGGTTCCATCGCCCAGTTGCAGGCCTGGTTGCACGACGGCACCTGCGAGCTCGCAGTGATGTATGACATCGGCTTGGAGCCAAACCTGGAGTGCACCGAGCTCTACCGGGTACGCCCGCACGTCGAGTTGGCGGCTCACCACCCGTTGACTGCGCGTCGACGCATCCGGTTGGCCCAACTCGCCGCCGAACCGATGATCATGCTGGACATGCCGCCCGGTCAGGAGTACTTCCGCAGCCTGTTCGCCGAACGGGGCATCACCCCGCGGGTGGTCGGCAGCGCGATCAGCGTGGACGGGGTGCGCGCGCTGGTCGCCTCCGGGCGCGGTTACACCGTCCTGCTGCAACGTCCGGTGTTCCCGATCACCTACGCCGGCCATGAAATCGCGGTGCGGGAAATCGCCGACCGGGTCGAGCCGGTGGCCGTCCAGGTGGCCGCGGTGTCCTGGGCCCGGGCCACCCGTCGCGCGTTGGCCTTCCGTGAGCTGTGTCGTGCGCACCTGCGGGAACCGGCTCGACGCACCGGCATCCCCGATGATCAGTAAAACTCAACGTAGCGATCAGGAACCTGAACTTTACTGATCACCCGCGATGGCCGACGCTGGACGCAGCACCCGGCGGACGAGAGGCCTCGACATGGACGTGTTCGGTACCCCCCTCAAGCCCAGCCTGCACGAGTGGGCGGACCTCATCGAGGGCATCGTCGAGACCGGCGAATCCCCGCACCTGGACGAACCCATCTACAACATCAACCGGGACGACACCAGCGAGTTCGACGCGATCATCATCGGCGGCGGCGCCGCCGGTCGATTCTGCGGCGCGTTCCTGAAGGCCCGCGGCGGCCGCCCGCTGATCGTGGACAAGTGGCCCTTCCTCGGCGGATCCTGCCCGCACGAGGCGTGCGTGCCGCACCACGTCTTCTCCGACGCCGCCCGCGAGCTCGACCTCAGCCGGATCATGGCGGGCAAGCTCTGGTACGACAAGGAATGGACCGACCGCAAGGTCTCCATCCTGGAGGTGCGCGACCTGTTCATCAGCGGCCGCGGCCTCGCGCACGCGCTGATGAACCTGCAGACCAAGGACCAACTCAACGTCGAGTACATCCTCAACACGGCGGCCACCGTCATCGACAAGAACACCGTCGAGGTCGCCGGCGTGCAGTACAAGACCCGGTCCATCGTGCTGGCCACCGGCGCGCGCACCCAGCTACCGGACGTCCCCGGCCTGGACCAGAAGGGCGTCTACGACTTCGCCACGATCATCTCCGACCTGGACTACGAGCCCAGCAAATGCGTGATCATCGGTGGGTCCAAGATCGCCATCGAGTACGGCTCCTTCTTCAACGCCGCCGGGATCCCCACCACGATCCTCACCCGCAGCGGCCTGATGAGCTCGAACAGCCTGCACCACGTGGACGACGACCTGCGCAACTTCGTCGTGGACGGCATGAAGACCCGCGGCATCGACATCATCACCGGCATCGAGCCCCTCGAGGTGACCGGCGACGGGAAGATGGTGTCCGGCGTGCGCTACCGGACCGCCGACGGTGGTGAGGCCCACGTCGAGGCCGACTTCGTGTTCATCGCCACCGGCGAGAAGCCGCTGTCCCAGCCGTTCGTCGACGCCCTCGGCGTGGAGACCGACGAGCGGGGGAACATCACGGTCGACTGGACCTGCGAGACCTCGGTGAAGGGCGTCTACGCCGTCGGCGACCTGATCGGTCCGCCGCTGGAAATGTTCAAGGCCCGCAAGACCGGCACGGTGGCGGCCCGCAACATCATGGGCGAGCACTTCGAGTGGGACTACACGGACTTCGCCGACTTCCTGCACTCCACCTACGAGGTGGTCTGGATGGGGTTGTCGGAGAAGGAGGCCCGGGCGAAGTACGACAACGTGGTGGTCATCAAGATGCCGGTCGACGGCATCCCGCCCGAGGACTTCGCCCTGCCGGCCGGCGACGGCTCGATGTTCATCGCGATGGTGCGCCCGGAGCTGTCCGGCTTCTTCAAGATCGTCTTCGACGGCGACTCCCGCAAGCTGGTCGGCGCCCACTACGTCGGGTACGGCGTCAAGAACGCCTTCCAGTACCTCGAGGTGCTGATGAAGCAGGGCATCACCATCGACGAGCTCGGCCAGGTCAACGAGTTGTTCCTGAACGACCTGATCCCGCAGCTGTGCCGACTGCGCGCCGGGAACGACGTCCTGCGGGACCTGTAGGACCACAATGGGCCACATGCACGCCGATGTGCTTGTGGTCGGGTCGGGGCCGGGCGGCGCCGGGGTTGCCCGGGAGCTGGCCCGGTCCGGCGCCCGGGTCCTGGTGCTGGAGCGCGGTGGGCGCAACCCGCCGTCCGGGAAGGTGTCGCAGGCCCTGCGGGAACTGTGGTGGCCGGGCCGGTCGATGTCGTTGCCCGGCGCGCCGCGGCGCCCGGTGGCGGTGTTGCGCGGGGTCACCCTGGGCGGTTCCACGATGTACTTCTTCGCCACCGCGTGGGAGCCGCCCTACCACCTGCTCGACCCGTTCGGGGTGGACCTGCGGACCGACGCCGACGCGCTACGGGCGGAGCTCTCCCCCGCCCCACTGCCGGATGACCTGATCGGGCCACGGGCGCGGATCCTGGCCGAGGCGGCCCGAAAACTCGGCCATGACTGGCAGTCGGTCCCCAAGTTCGTGGATGCCGAGGCTTTGCGCGCCACCGGGCCGGGTGGCTACGGCGCGGTCC